>CASBRB010000353.1 GCA_949127975.1 Oscillatoriales cyanobacterium PMM_0019
GCTCCCCTGCCCCCCTGCAAGGGTAGACATTTCGTTGGGCAAAGCAAGTTATTATAGTAAGTGTTCATATTTCTTAAAGATTCTTTACAATGTTGCTCTCCCCCTCCGCCTTATCTGAGTTCAAGGACTCCTTGCTAAAAAAAGTTTTTTTTGGTAACCAGCCCACACCGGAGCTTATCGCCATTTTGATGGTGTATTTCGTGCAAGGAATCTTGGGATTGGCGCGTCTGGCAATCAGCTTCTTTCTCAAGGATGAGCTTGCCCTCGGTCCAGCGGAAGTTGCCGTGCTGACGAGTATTGCTGCCCTGCCTTGGGTAATCAAGCCAGTGTTTGGCTTTATATCAGATGGTTTGCCAATATTTGGCTATCGGCGTCGCCCTTACCTAATTTTATCTGGACTACTGGGGATGTTGCCGTTGTTAGCATTAGCCACAGTCGTTGATAGCGCATGGGAAGCAGTGACAGCAATGGCTGTTGCTTCCCTATCCGTTGTTATCAGTGACGTGATTGTAGACTCCATAGTTGTGGAACGGACAAGGGGAGAGTCTATCAGTCAGGCTGGTTCGCTGCAATCCCTGTGTTGGAGTGCATCAGCTTTTGGAGGGCTGGTAACAGCCTACTTTAGTGGTTCACTTTTAGAAGAATACGGTACCCGTACCGTATTTGCCATTACCGCATCTTTCCCCCTGATTGTGTCAGTGGCTGCCTGGGTAATTTCCGAGTCTAGAGTGAGCTTTGCTCAGGACACTGCTGGTGTCAGAAACCAAATCCGACAACTCCGGCAAGCAATCACCCAGAAATCTATCTGGATGCCCACCGCCTTTCTGTTACTGTTGCAAATCACCCCAAGTGGTGGCTCCGCGTTCTTCTATTTCACTACCAACGAACTAGGATTTGGGCCTGAATTCCTGGGGCGAGTGCAATTGGTGACAAGTATAGCTAGCTTGGTGGGAGTCTGGTTTTTCCAACGCTTCCTAAAAACTGTTCCGTTTAGGATTATTTTCGGGTGGACAACGGTATTAGCTACCGTTCTGGGGATGACAACATTGTTGCTCGTTACCCATACCAACCGCGCTTTAGGCATAGACGATCATTGGTTCAGTTTGGGAGACAGCCTCATCCTGGCAGTAATGGGAAGGATTGCTTTTATGCCAGTGTTGGTACTGGCAGCGCGACTGTGTCCACCTGGGATTGAAGCCACATTGTTTGCGCTGCTAATGTCAGTGGAGAATTTAGGAGGTATATTATCCCGCCAATTGGGAGCCTTACTCACTTATTGGATGGGGATTACAGCAACTAACTTCGATAACCTCTGGCTGTTACTTTTAATTACCAACCTCAGTAACCTGTTGCCCCTGCCACTTTTGCGTTGGCTACCAGCAAGCGATCTGCAACTAGATGCCCAAGCAGAGCAAACTGCCCATTGATTGCACTCCCCAACTTAATCACAGCATTCTTGTTGGGGATTCTGTTACACTGAGGATGCTAATTTCCACAGTGATGACAGGGTTACAGGCAACCTCTGTGTATGCCGGGAACTTCTGCCCAGTTTTGCAGCTTTGGTTTTCTTGTACTCTGTGAACTCAGCTACAATAGGAGTTTCCTCCCATACCCTATCCTGCTTAGATTTTGTAATAATTTTGTACCAATATCTAGCAGCTATATTATATGCCGCACTCAAATCGCAGGCATATTTTTTCCCGGTTGAAAATACAGCGAGAGAATAGTTATCTTTATCTCGCTTTAATCTTCCGCTACCATCATAAGCATAAGCACTGGTGTATTTGGCATTAACAGTGACAATTTTAATACCAACCTCAGTAGCTTTTTGCTTAGTCAACTCAACAATTCTATCTTTGCACCAGTTATGAAAGCGTTGTTTTTCTAAGCTTTTTCGCTTACCTGCTTTAGCTTTCCAATTACTCAAGTCTTCAAAGACAATTACATGAGTTTGATTATTTTGAGCAAAGTTAACAATGGCTGTACTTACTTGTTGAGCTATAGCTTCATTGATGTTTGATGACTTACGATAAAGTCCCTTACAGAATCCTTTTTGGAATTTTTCGCCAGTGATTTTTCTAGTTTTCTTAGATCTAGCAGCAATCATCATTCGCCGTTTGTCTCTTTGGTCTATGTCTCTAGCAGGATTGATAAATTTCCTAGCTTTTACAGTACCATTACGTCCAACACACGCTACCGTCGCCGCATTAATCAAGCCTAGATCGACTCCTATTACATAATCTGATTCCTCCACATTAACTCGTTTAAATTTTAGTGGCATTGAGAGATGAATGCCTTTCTTATTAACAATCAAACTTGGTGACTCAACCGTATAACCATCAAGCCATAGTCTACCTTTGCCATGCTTAGTAATTGGTATGTCTCCAGACCATACCCAATCTAAACCATTCCAAACCTTAACATCAAAACTAGAGTAATCATCTGAATACTGAATCTGATTACCCCTATAGAATGCTGGATAGCTATTACAACTAGCAGTTAATCTTGGTGGTTTATCGTACTTATGCTTCCTGTCATAATTCTTCCAAGAATCCCATCTACTTACAAAACTGCTAACAATTCCTAAAGCTTCTTGAATAGCTGCACGTCGTAGATAACTTGGAAATTTCCGAAATGATGGATGTTTCTTTACAGCTTTATCAAAATACCCAGCATATTTAGGATTAGGATTTTGTTTAGTGTGATTAAATAGCTTTTCTAGACGATTAACTCGCTCTTTACTATTTAGTGTACTTAACTCATCCCAATTCCAATAAGCCATCAATACCAATGGTTTGAGAAATAGCCTATACTCATCAACTGTTAACTGTAACCAAACACTTTGGTCTTGATTTGGTGAGATATTCCAAATGTCAGTTCTAATGTTTGGTTCTAGTGATGACACAAGGCTCGTCTCCATTGCTGTACAAGACTATTATAAGCTATACTCAAGTCAGTTGTCAAGTCAGTTCTTAAAAATGATAACGACAAACCTGAAAACCCGCTCTAACTCAGCATTCCGGCTAATTTACCATAGCAGTGTTAGTCACCAAGTTCAGAAAAAAAATCATTGACTGGTGAGATGCTAGAGCGAATGGAAGAAATAATCAAAGATCGGTGCAGGGGAAATGGGATTGTGCCTTACTGGAGTTGGGTGGGGAATCTGACCACATACATATCTTATTTGAGACAATCCCAAGTCTTGATTTATCAAAGTTGGTAAATAACCTGAAGTCAGTTACCTCTAGAAGAATGCGTAATGAGTATACAGAACATCTAAAAAAATTCTACTGGGGTGACAAACCTCAATTCTGGAGTGGGAGCTATGCCATTATCAGCGTAGGGGTACAAGCACCACTAGATCAACTAATCGAGTACGTACAAAATCAATCAAACCCAGAATAATATTTACTTCGCTTACCCTACCTAAATTATAAATTCTAGGTAGGGACTGCGCTCTGTTTCTTTTGTTCATATTTCCGAGCAACCTTACTGAGAATGGGGCTGCTGAAAAATCCCGATTTGCGATCGTACTGGACGGCACATGGCAACACGGGAATGTATAAATCAGCGATGGGATTATTCTCGTTGCTGGAGTAGCTGATGCCCCAGGAGCGATCGCGTAAACTAAAGCTTTTCAAGGTTCTAACCAATTCTCAAGTTGCAAGTTAGGGATATTGATAAAGTGGCGGGTATTGTCAGTTACTAGAGAATAATGTTGAGAACGAGCAACTGGGCACACTGGGCACACACAGAGGGATTGCCCCTAGGAACCGCTATATATAGAGGCAGTGCTACAGTACTGAATTTGACAAAAGCCTATCGAGTGATTAGGAAATAAGCAATGGATGCATGTCTTGAATTGTTACTGTTAAATAAGCACCCCCTATATAGTTTAGAACTCTATCAAAAGAAAATAATTTGGGAGGAACTTGAATATCCTCAAAACCCAAAATACTATATTTGGGGTGAGTATATTCATTTAGTAGAATGTCCAATACCTCGAACAATACGAGACTACTTACCTCCGAGCTTTGCTAAAGAAGAATGGGTGTGTTTTAGCGTAAAAGGTCAAGTATTAGACTTGCTAGAGTTAGAAGTTAATGGCTCAGACATTGATTGGAAAGAAAGAACACTAGATTCTCTGTTTAAATTGCTACTAACTCCACAGAATAAATGGGTTGTTGTGTTTGATTGGCAATGCGACCAAATAGATAAAATATATAATTTAAATATAACTGACTGTATATCCACGCTTAGGAACAACCTGAAATACGAAAACTCCCGAGAAGATTTTATCGTATTATCTACCTAATTTGACTTTGGACAAAGAGGGGGGTACTTCACGATGTCGGTTTGCAGCCTCTGTTAAAAATTTTACTACGAAGTGTGGGTTGAAATTGGCTCTAAAGGAAAGATTATTTTCATACTGAACATTATCTACCTGGAAGGGAGTAGCTGTAGCATAGTCTCATGTCACCCCAAAGACAGATTGCTCGCATTAACTATATATAGTTATATTAAGAAATGAAACAAAAATAGAAAAGTATCGGTCTTCTGCTATAATACGTTCGCCATAGGACGGTGAAAGTGACAATAGGACTACAGCTTGAACAGACAAGGTCAGAATCACTGATTGCAGAATTTTTCCGAGAATCAGAAGGAAACTGGCGCTCCGAGAGACGGTATTACACCCTACCGGATGGTGAAACTAAGGAAATGGTGAGTCAGATTACCATTCGGTTTTTAGAACAAGGAAGCCCTGAACTGGGGAAACTGGCTCAAATGCACGAGGTGGCTGACGAGGAGGCTTTGACATGTGGTGCCTACGTCACTTGGAATAGTACCGAATCGGTAAAGGGTGGCAAGCCGTCTCAGGGTTCAACTATATTTGGGGCTAGGGGAAAGATATTGTATCGCGATCGCGGTTTTGCTACTGCTAAGCCGATTACAGCGGAGTATTATTTCTTAAATCCCAAAACCTTGTGCTTGCGAACAGAGTACAACGGCTCTGTATTTGAGGAAGAATTAAAGCTGATCGGTAAAAAATACCGGACGCGGCAAACTATTATCTCCCGCGTTGGTGAGCAGCAAATGATTGGTCAGTATTTGGAAAAGAGGATTTGAAACGCAAAGGACGCAAAGGAACGCAAAGGAACAGTTATACTTTGGGTTCCTTTGCGTTTTAATAATAGCTGCCGGATTTACGATGGTGTACAGCAGTAACTGCGCTATTTTGTAGTAGTTTGCCGTTTTCTACTATAGCATAGACTAACCAGTGATCGCCACATTCCATGCGGTTTTGCACGGAGCATTCTAGGTAAGCGAGGGCATCGTTTAGAATCGGACAACCATTATGGGATTCTTGGGTGGTAACACCAACAAACCGATCTTCACCAGGACTAAATGGTTTAAGAAAGTGCTTCATCAAGCCTAAGTGATTACCCTGTGCCAGGATATTTAAGACAAAATTACCGCCTTTATGCATGAGAGATTCAATTGCTCTGTCTTTGGCGACGGCTACGGTTATACCGGGAGGATTGAAGGTTGCTTGCGATACCCAAGAAGCTAACATCGCGCCTTTTAAGTCTCCTTGTGTAGTTGTCACCACACAAAGGGAGCCAATAATCCGCCCTAAGGCTTGTTCGGTACGGGCAGATTGGGCATCAATTGTCTGTTGCCTGGGTACTCTGACTTTTTTAGCTTTTTTCAAAGCTTGGGCAAAGTCAGTTCCAGTTTCTTCGCAAAATTTTAGTGTTACATCTGTGGGCTTGAACTTAACTCGGATTGCCTCAAATCCAAATTGATAGCCAGCGTCTCGCAATTTTCCTTCTATTAAATCGATCGCTTCACCACTCCAGCCATAAGAACCAAATACACCAGCAAGTTTACTTTTAGCTGCTGTAGATAGTACAATTCCTAGAGCTGTTTGTACTGGCGTAGGGGTATGACCTCCCAGTGTGGGAGAACCAATGATAAACCCATCACATTTTTCTACTATTTGCTGAATTTCCCCTGGCTCAGTAATTTCACAATTAATGGTTTCGACGGCGACACCAGCTTTAGTGATGCCACTAGCTAGAGCCTGCGCTAATGTTGCCGTATTCCCATAAGCCGAAGCATAAATCAGAGCTACCTTTATATCCTGTGCTTGTTGCTGTTGGTTCCATTGCCGATATGCTTGGGTTAGTGGAATTAAAGCGTAACGCACTAGCGGACCATGCCCAGTAGCATATAATCTGGTTGGCAGTTCACTAAGTTTTTCTAGAGCCGCTTCCACTTGCCGCGCATGGGGAGCCATCAAGCAATCATAATAGTAACGCCGATCTTCGCTAAAGGTTGTCCATCCTTCATCAAGAACCTGATCCCCACAGACGTGCGCCCCAAATAGCTTATCAGTAAACAGAATTTCTGTTTGGGGGTCGTAGGTACAAAGACTATCCGGCCAGCGGGGACTCGAAGTAGGTATAAATTGTAAATGGTGCCCTTTACCTAAATCGAGGGTTTCTTCACCTCGCATCACCAGAATTTCCAACTCTTGCTCTACTAAACTCCGTAAGGCTAGAGCTGCTGGATTAGAACAGACAAAGGTAATCTGAGGTGCCAACTCTAGCAGAGCTTTGAGGGTGATAACTCGGTTAGGGTTAACGTGCCCCAAAATAACGTAATCTAGCTGTTTGATATCGAAACGCTGTTGCAATGCCGCTAGAAAAATATCAGTAAATGATTCTCCTGGCGGATCGAACAGTGCTGTTTTATCAGATTTAATTACATAGGCGTTTGCCGTTGTACCCCTAGCAAGGGCGTACTCGATCTCGAATTTTAATCTATCCCAGGTGCGCGATCGCAGTACTGTAGTATCGGCAGCAATGGGGAGAACTTGGACGTCACGAGCTTTTAGGGATGTCATAGGTTTAATTTAAACGCAAAGGTACGCAGAGGTTAGCGCAAAGGTACGCAGAGTTGTTTCAAAAAAACCCTAATAATAGTTCCCAACTTTGCGGTGGTGTACAGCAGTCAGCGCATCCGCTTTAGAAACCCGCCCCGCATTAACTGTGCTGTACACAATCCAATGATCGCTCAGTTCTAACCTGCTGGCAACTTCGCACTCTATATATGCCAGCGCGTCTTGCAGTATGGGTGAACCGTTCTCTGCTGGCTGAGTTTTTACCCCAGCGAAGCGCGAGGCCCCTGGAGGGAAACGCTTTAAAAAGTGCTTCATCAAATTTTGATAATTTCCCTCTTCGAGTACGTTCAACACAAATTTGTCTCCAACTTGCATCAGCGACTCAATTGCTCTGTCTTTAGCCACTGCAATCGTTAAGCCTAATGGTTGAAAACTTGCCTGGTTTACCCAAGAAGCTAACATTGCACTCTTGACATCGCCTTTTTTGGCTGTTATAATATATAACCCACCAGTGAGCCGTCCCAGTGCTTTATCCAGTTCGCTATCAAGGGATTTTCTTTGTTGAATGCCGCGATCGCGAGTTAAAAACTGTCCTAAGTCTGTACCCGCTTCTTCACACATTTGATAGGTGGCTTCAGTGGGTGTGTCTTTTATCCGTATCGCTGGAAATGCCTCGCCTAAACCAAGTTCCCTAAATTTGCTCAACAGGGGATCTACGGGTTCGTCATCTCCTCCGTAGGACTCCAACATGCCGACGACTTGTTTATTATTGGCGGCGGCTAAGACGGTGCTAATTGCTGCGCCTGTAGCAGCAGCGGCAGTTCCAGATGCGGGGGGCATCGCGATAACTAAGCCTGCCGATCGCATGACGAGTTCTAGCACTTCCTGGGGATCTGCTGACTTGAGGTCTAGCATTTCTACTCCGACGCCTGTTTTGGTAATGCCTCTGGCTAGAGACTGGGTAAGCCGATCGCTATACCCGTAGTCGGAGATATAAAGTACTGCAACGTTTGTCTCTGTCTTGGCTTTTGCTTGGCTCCACTGGCGATAGCGACTGATGAGTTCTTCAACGTTGAAGTGTAATAGGGGACCGTGCCCAGTGGCGACGGTGCGGATTTCTTCGAGTTCTCCCATTCTTTTGAGGGCAGATAGTACAGATCTGGCGTTGGGAGCCATTAGGCACTCGTAATAAAACCGGAAATCAGCTTCGAGGGCTCCTAAATCTTCGTCAAAGGTGCTATCAGTGCAGTAGTGTGAGCCAAAAGCGTCGCAGGTAAACAGAATTTGGGTTTTATGGTCATAGCTGAACATGGTATCAGGCCAGTGTAGGTTGGGCGCAATCACAAATTCTAATTCGTGCCCTTTGCCTAAATCCAGGCGATCGCCATTTTTGACTATCTTTCGTTCAAATGGCTGATGGACAAAATCCTCTAGAAACTGGATTGCCACTTTTGACCCGACTACGGTTGCCGATGGAGCCAGTTGCAGCACGTCTTTAACTAATCCGCTGTGATCTGGCTCGGTGTGGCTGATAATTAGGTAATCAATCTCTGCTGGGTTGATGATGCCTTTTAGGGTATCTAAGTACAGTTGGCGAAATTTCTCATGGGATGTATCAACTACAGCGGTCTTCTCACCTTGAATCACAAAGGAGTTATAGGTGGTGCCGTTTTGCAGTCCAAATTCTATGTCGAAGCGATCTCGATCCCAGTCTAGCGATCGGATTGCTATCGTCTCTACCGCTATTTCCCTTGTCTGCATCGTCAGTCGCTTTTGGGTTCGATCGGTGAGCGTTACCATCTCTAGTCTGCTCCATAAAACTTAGCTTTCATTTTAACATAAATATTTGTAAATTTTTGTTAAAAAATATAACGGTGCTAAACAAACGACTATGTGGCTAGGCTTGATGATTGGCAATTCGCGGCTGCACTGGGCTTGGTTTACTGGTGCTACGCTTGAAGAAGCTTGGGATACTGAGCATCTACCAGCGTCGGTGGTAGAGTCGCTGCTGCTGCACTGTAAGGAGGGCGAGTTGCCTCGAGAAATTTTGTCGCCCCGTTTGATTGCCCGATGGAAAAACTATCACCCATCACCCCAGCATTTACCTATTTATCTGGCTTCTGTGGTGCCGACGCAGACTGCACTTTGGCAGTCGTCGCCAGTTGTCACTGAGATTACTCTTGAACATATCCCACTGCAAGGAACTTATCCCACTCTGGGGGTCGATCGCGCTTTGGCGTTGTGGGGTGCAGGTGTTACTCTGGGTTGGCCGATACTGGTGATTGATGCTGGTACAGCCCTAACTTTTACTGGTGCAGACAGCGATCAACAACTGGTAGGTGGGGCAATTCTACCGGGACTAAAGTTACAGCTAGAGTCTCTTAGTCAAAGAACTGCTGCTCTACCGTCAGTTGAGTTGCCGATACAGATGCCTAGGCGCTGGGCTCTGACTACGCTAGAGTCTATACAGAGTGGCGTCGTCTACACTGTGTTGGCGGGTGTTCGGGATTTTATTACTTCTTGGAAGCAGCAGTTTCCCACCAGTACCATTGTCCTAACTGGGGGCGATCGATCTTTAGTCCAAACCTATCTCCAAGCCGAGTTTCCCAGTCTCGCGGCTGAGGTTATTGGCGATCCGTACTTGATTTTTTGGGGACTGCGGTTTTTAGTTCAATCAATATGAGATTTATTAATTGCCAAGATTGATGTAATACTTTGCGGCATTTTTTGACTTGCGGATTCCCTGACGGACGTTGCCCAACTGTTTATTCCGATTGCGCCACTGTATCTTGCCCAGCTTGGTTTTCGCTTTTTTCATGGGATGAGGCGCTACAATCGTTGTGCCATCCGACAGGGTAGCAAAGCATTTAACACCGAGATCGACCCCTACGATAGTTTGTTCATGATATAGGGGTGGTAGTCTTTCTGCATCTACACTAAATGCGACAAACCATCGATTCCCCTTTCGGGAAAATGTGAAAGTCTGAGTTACATATCTGGCAGATAATGGTTCCTTAAGCCTGAATGTTCCCAGTGTCGGGATTTTTATCTTTTTTCCTGCATCTAAAAGCACTACCCCGTTACTATCATAGACAGTAAATGAGTTAGTGTCTTTCTTCCGTTTAAATGTTGGGTATTCTGCCAATCATGCAAAAATATCTCGAAAAAGCTGTTTGTAATGCCTTAAAAGCACTCTGGTAAACTGTAGATAACAATTCATTCATCCAAGCGAACTCAGGCTTCTTCTTGGTGTAGTTGGTCAATACCTTTTTGATAGTGGTGATTTTTTTGGTGGAACCTCCCAAGTATTCTTTGTGGTCAAGTTGACTGTACAGTGATAGCCCGTAGTTATATACCACACGGGCAAAAGAGAGCGTGTTGAGCCATCAGCGTTCGTTCCAAGAAATTGCAGTTTTAACTCCCGCTTAATGGCATACATAGGTCAATCTCCTCAAGGTAGAGCCAAGCATAACATATTTTTTGAGCCACTCCCCATTCCGCAAGCGGGTATATCGGTTCTGGCTCCAGACGTGATTGTTGAATCTGACGGTTCGCTGCTGATGGCTGCTTATGGAAGTTCTAAGAGGGATGAAGTTGACACTCCCCGCTCGTCATAGACGGGGATTCTTGGTTCGCAGAGCGAACTTGCCCCTGCTGAGTTTCCTCAGCAGAAGTAGCGGTTCCCTCTCCCCAAGCGTTAGTTCCCGTATGCCCTACGGTACTTAATCCACGTTTCAAAATGTTGATGGCAGCATTGTAAATTAAAGTCAGTGACTCTTTCACAAGAGCCACTGCTCTCCAAAACCGTACTTGATAGTTTCCCATCATACGGCTCCTCAGTAATACGGCGTTTGTCACACGTACCTCGTTACCAGC
>CASBRB010000354.1 GCA_949127975.1 Oscillatoriales cyanobacterium PMM_0019
GTCTAAATCATTTATAAAAATACCCTCACCCCCAACCCCTCTCCCAAAGGGGGAGAGGGGAGTAAGAAAATTTTACATCTCAAATGGAATTGCTATATAAAACGAATCTCATACTTTCAGGGTACAACACTTACGTTCATCGATCGCTTCTCCCCAGGTCAAGTGCCTCTGGTACCTTAGATAACACAATTTCGCTCCGAAATGTGATATAATATTCTAGTAAAATAATTTTCTTCCCACAGGCTCTGACATTTTGAGCCTGCCACTTCTGCTATGGAAAAAACTGTGCTACCTCCAGCCCATACATTGGCACACTGGGCATATCTGGCTATTGACAAACACTTTCAGAAAATCCTCAAGCATGAAGAGGACGTACTTAAAGATAGAGATCCGGAAGCGTTACATCAAATGCGGGTGGGAATGCGTCGTCTGCGCTCGGCGGTTACTGGTTTTGCACCAGCGCTAGACTTGCCTAAAGCGGCTCAGGAAAAAAAGATTGCTCAAATCGCCCGTATATTGGGAGCGCTACGAGATTTAGACGTCCTTAAGGAAGCGCTTCAGAACGAATATCAACCAGTGTTACCCCACTCAGAGCAAAAATCTCTGAAAACGGTTTTTGATTATCTGGAGCAAGAGCGTAAAGTAGCACTCTCCGAGATGCAATCTGCCCTGGAGCATAAAAGCTACCAGAACCTCAAGCAAGCTGTAAAAAAGTGGCTGAAGCATCCCAATTACGGGGAATTAGCCCAATTACCGATTCGTGATGTGCTGCCGGATTTACTTTTGCCCTTGGTGAGTCAACTATTGCTGCATCCCGCTTGGCTGGTAGGTGTCGAAAGCACCGCTGGAGAGTTTCACATTTCCAACTCTCTGTCTGAGGATACAGTAAAGGAGCTATTAGCCGCTAAAGGAGACGTCCTCCACAGCTTGCGCAAACAAGCCAAGCGATCGCGCTACCAATTAGAATTATTTACAGACTTCTATGGTCCTAACTATGGGATTTATCTAGAAGACTTCCAGCAAATTCAAAAAGCCTTGGGTAATATTCAAGATACTGTAGTCTTAGCAGAGTTTCTGACAAACGCCTTAGACTCAAAAAATAAAAACCAACTGCCCACCCTGAGGGATAAGCTAGCCCAAACCACTTACCAGGCATGGCAAGAGTGGCAACCCCTACAACAGAAATATCTGCTTCCCGAAACCCGCCAAGCCTTGCATCTAGAGTTGCTTAAGCCAATTTCTAGCTCATCTTAGAGTCAACGGGCTAAAGCCCTCACTACGAACGACATTAAGGGCTAAAGCCCTCACTACGAACCTCATTTGAGGCTCTGCCTCAAGAGAAGGGGAGGGGCAACCACGGGGGTGCCCTTATATAGACCCCAGTCTGCGTAAGTGCTGATGACTATTAAAGAGCGATCGCTAAATCTTAGTCTTTTGTTAATCAAAATATTATCCATTTTTTACCTGAGCAGGTTAAATTGGGCATGGCATCGATCCAAATTACTGCTTAATTTATGAAAAAATTAAGTCATTTGCGTATAGATCATCTTATACATCGACGTTTCATAATTTGTTCGATCGCGCTTTGATTAGCTCAGGGAATAAATACGCCTAATGTACCCAACATCTAATGCAACTCTAGAGATAGCTCAAAACGAAGCAAGTGTAGAACGCCGCTTGCACTTTTATAGCAGGGGTAAAGAGATTCCCCTAGTAACCCAGGGTGTTTGGCAAGTCGAGCGGGGTTTCGTGCAAATAAGTACGGTTTGCCCTAATGGAGAAGAAGCGGTTCTGGGTTGGGCTGGAACTTCTAATTTCTTTGGTCCTTGGTTATTACAATCCCTGAAAGGAAATTATCCGCTACCCCATCTTAGCTTGCATACATCATACCAGGCGTTATCAGATGTTTACCTGAAGTGGTATGCCATCAACGAGATAGAATCTTCCCTGCCTCTGGCGCAGGTAGTATTACCTTCTCTGGTTAAACGAATACAACAGATAGAGGCTCTGTTAGCAATCAAAGGGCAACAGCGTGTCGAAGATCGCCTGCAACAACTTTTGCTACTGTTAAAACAAGAAATCGGTCAACCTGTGGCTGAAGGAACTCGTCTGAGCGTTCGCATCACCCATCAAAATCTGGCTAACGCTATCGGCACGACTAGAGTCACAGTAACGCGACTTCTGAGTAAACTCCAGCAGCAGGGAGTAATAAGTGTCGATCGGCAGCGCTATATTATCCTAAAACCTCAACTGGTTGCTAGTATTAGTGAATGGTGATTAGCGTTTTTTAGGAGTAATTCTCTGTCTCTATCAGTAATTTCCGTGCCACCCTTATCAGGTAAACCACCAACAGGGCTGATGGTGGCGTTGCATGGTTGGGGTGCCAATGCTCAGGATTTGGCATCTGTAGCCCCGCTGTTGAACTTGCCGGATTATCAATTTTTGTTTCCTGATGCCCCCTTTCCTCACCCTTATGGAGGAAATGGCAAAATGTGGTATTCCTTTAAGCAACCACACGAGTCACCTGAGAGGGGTTTGCAGGAGGTGGCACAAAGCAAGCAATTGTTGACAGACTGGCTCACGTCTCTAGAGAGTAGCACCGGGGTTCCCCTCTCCCGCACAATCTTAAGTGGCTTTTCTCAGGGTGGGGCAATGACGCTGGATGTGGGGTTAAACTTACCCCTAGCTGGCTTAATAGTACTCAGCGGTTATTTACATCCCTTCACTCAACGCTCTGGAGTTGAGCTTGCTTATCCCCCAGTATTAATCGTGCATGGTAGACAAGACTCAATGGTGCCGCTGAGTTCTGCTATTAAGGCACGAGATACTTTAACTGCCATCGGGGTAGCCGTGCAGTATCACGAATTTAACATGGGGCATGAAATTCGACCAGAGATTTTTGAGATAATACGAACTTTTGTTACAAATAATACCTGATGCTGCCAAATTTCAAATAATGAGGTTAGGATGAGAGGGGCTGTTTCATCTGTGTAGCGGTTGAGACAGATACTGAGCAAGGGAGACGCGGTAAATGACAACTTTAACCATTTCAACGCAGGATATTTCTACTGTCACAGCAGTTGACGTGCAACAACTGGCAGCACGTCTAGAGCGCGATGATTACAGCAATGCTTTTGAAGGGTTGAACGATTGGCATTTGCTGCGGGCTATAGCTTTTCAACGTCCAGAATTGGTGGAGCCTTATATCCATCTTTTGGATTTGGAAGCCTACGACGAAGCATAAATGTCTAGTACCAGGCGGGTGTTAATTGGCATAGGCGGCGGCATCGCCGCCTATAAGGTTTGTGAGGTAATTTCCTCGCTGTTTAAGTCTGGGGTAGAAGTTCGTGCTATTCTTACCCGTTCGGCACAGGAATTTATCACGCCACTTACCGTAGCAACCCTGTGCCGTCATTCAGCATATACCGATGAAAATTTTTGGCAACCAGTTTACCAACGCCCACTACATATTGAGCTAGGAGAATGGGCAGAAGTGTTTGTCATTGCTCCGCTAACAGCGAATACTCTGGGCAAGTTAACTTACGGCTTGGCTGACAATTTGCTGACAAATACGGTGCTAGCCTCTACCGCAAGCGTGTTGTTGGCACCAGCGATGAATACTGATATGTGGGAACAGTTGGCGGTACAACGCAACTGGCAACAGTTACAACTAGATCCACGTTACCATAGTGTTGGACCTGGTGCTGGGTTGTTGGCGTGCGATCGCACGGGGCAAGGGCGCATGGCAGAACCCGCAGAAATTATAGCGTCTGTGCAATCTTTATTACACACGGGTGGCAAACGAGACTTGGCGGGTAAGCGAGTTTTGATTAGTGCTGGGGGAACGCGAGAACATTTAGATCCCGTGCGCTTCATCGGCAATCCCTCTACAGGTAAAATGGGACTAGCTGTTTCACAAGCTGCCTCCGATAGAGGGGCAATTGTCACTCTAGTACATGCTCCTTTACCCAATTCTTTCCTTCCTGTTGAGGAGAAGGGCAGGGGAGGGTTGCTAGGAAGAATCAGAACTATACCAGTTGTTAGTGCCGCTCAGATGCAACAGGCGATGCTAGAGTGTTTTCCTGATGCTGATTTGATAGTCATGACGGCGGCGGTAGCAGATGTAAAGCCAGCTCACTACAGCAATCAGAAATTGCCCAAGCACCAACTCCCCACTTCCTTACCTCTCGAACCCGTGCCAGATATCTTAGCTGAGTTGGGTAGTCTCAAGCAGCCCCATCAGCGCTTAATCGGTTTTGCTGCTCAGACAGGGGATATTGTTACCCCAGCCTGGGATAAGTTGCAGAGAAAAAACTTAGATCTTATTGTAGCTAATCCTATAGATAAACCGGATAGTGGCTTTGGAACTGATAACAATACCGCCATTTTTCTAAGCCAAAAGCGTCAGGAAGAGATTACACGTTGTTCTAAATTACAAATGGCTCATTATCTGTTTGATTTTATCCGAAAAATTGAAACTGACTATGGAGAACTTTAGTTGTAAAATAGTACTAGACGGTTGTTTATTCTCTTATCGAACACGAGAACAGACTCATTCTACCAGTAATGCCCACAAAACAAGATGACATCATCAACAGAGCCGAACTTTTGCAACAGGCGATCGCCACTTTACAATTACAGAGCAGTATTTGGGAGAGAGGTGACTCTTGAACCTTACCCGACAAGGACTTTAATCTTCCTGACGAACAGCACTGGCTAAAATGCCTAAAATTTTATTGATATTATTGAGAAAATATTCGGCTAAATCAATTTGAACTAATTGGTCGGTAAGTTTGAGAAATTTCCAAATTTCTCCGGTAGTTACTACGCCAAGAATATTAGCGACTTCCTCCCCTTCCCGTTGGTTATAAATTTGAGCAGCTAACATTTCAGCAACGCACTGTCCTAACCCGGCATTAATATTTTCCTTTTTCGCCTCTACTAGCATAATTACGGGCGCTCTTAAAATTAAGAGTTGAGGTGATTGACTGATAATAAAATCACAACTTCCGTTGAGTCCTCTATTTGGATCTACGGTAAAATCAATTCCCGAAAATAAAGCAATTTGAGAATTAAGTTGTTTTCTTAATTCTACTAAAATGGGGGCAATAATCAGTTCAGAACGAGCTTTTTCCGTATTGCTACCTAAAGCGATCGGCACGTTATAATCAAGCGTTTCCTTGAGCCAAGGACTATTTTCTAATTCGGGAATATCAGAAAACAGATTAACCCCATCAGAAATGGTTAAACCAAAAGCTTTTTCTACAGATGCTAAAGTGAAATCACTGTATGACATCTTGTTAGCTCCTCTTAACGCCGGATTGCAAAATATAAACCCCTAAAATATCCATAGTTAACTGATTATCCTCGTTCTTTATGCTGCAGAACGCTAGCCCATCTGTATAGCGATCGCTCGTGGCTAGCATGGCAAATTTTTCAATTACTCCCTTCCCGCTATTCGACTGGGTCTTGCGGGAAGGGGCACCCACCCCAACAGGGGTGGGTTGCCCCTATATATGCCAGCGTGCTTTACTAGATGGCAAGCTGATGCTTTTCGGTCAAATACATAGCCTCGCCCCTATATATGCCCAATTCTTGACCGACGCCCTAGGGACTTGAAGCCTCTGCGGGCGTACTCAACTCGTAGTTATCGAACTCCTCATTAAGTTTACGCATTAATACCATATCTTCTAACTGCCCAGATGTTAGTTCGCGCAGACTTACCAGCAAACGATCGAACCCTCCAGGCATATATAGCATCAACATCCTGGCAGACTGGTTGTTCATGGGGCGAACGGCATGGGGTACACCAGGCGGAACGTGAATAGTAGTTCCAACAGATGCGACGAATATCTCCTTGTCCAAGGTAAACTCCACGTTCCCCTCTAGAATGTGGAAAGTTTCTGAGTGTTGGTGATGTACGTGCAGAGGAAGGTAAAACGTCGGCTTTAAGTTATCTTCCACCAAAGTGAACGCACCATTGGTATCATCGCTGGTTAGGTGAACCTTAATGTTGTCGTTTTGCCAGTCGTAACGTTTGCCCCCATCGATGGGGATAACCTTGTACTTCGGTTCTCCGGTAGATGATGTCATTGCAGTTGTTAAATGGGATAATCGTAAAGTTAGCCAATAAAGGCTTTCTTGATAATTATACTCAATGTGAGTAGGTGGGCGTAAATAAACTCAGGACTTATGCAGGCTGGGCATATATAGGGGCAACCACAGGGGGATTGCCCCTACGAACCGCTATATGTAGTGTAGTTGCGTAAGTCCTGAAACTAAAATAATTGTAGGGTGGGTATTACTCACCATTCCTAAATTTTATCAAGATGCTCTAACCTCCGCATTAGCGGGATCGAATCGAATCGCGTTGATGGCAAAACTCTTGAAATCCGGGGCTGAGCGAATCAGATCTTTCAGAATATTATCACTAACCCACAACACTAGGGGAAAGTTCAACTGTTTGCTAAACTCATCCCGCACCAGGTTAGTAGAACTGAGCAGTTGATTAATTGCCACCACTGATTCTAAACCAAATACCATCAAGGAGTGCGGTTGTTTGTTTTCTATTTTTTTGAGTATAGTTGTTAACAGGGTTTTGACTGAGGGAAGCAGAAAAATTTCTTGGCTCTCAATTTCTGAGAGTTCTTTGAGCTTTTTCACCATTTGTTTGCGCAAGTCGCCGTCGTTACAACAGGCTAAAATGAGTGAGAACTGCCCCTGAGACAGGGCGATCGCTCTGGCTAACCTGTTTAATGCTCGGTTGTTACTTTCAGTGATATCGGAGGTATATTGGTTTGTCATGGTGTAAAGGGTTTTGTTATAGGTTTGGCAGTTTATTAAGATTCCTTGACAGACTGAATTATCGTTTAGTATGTTAAAGTTGACTTTTTTACAATGTAGCACACTGAAACTGGTGCAAGATATCTAAATTGCACCACCAGACACATCACATCCGTTCCAGCACGGGAATTCCCAGCAAAGATAATCCCAACTTGAGAGTTCGAGCTGTGACATCACACAGAAGCAAGCGCGATGTCCGCTGGGGTTCTTCTGCTTCCAATACAGGGCACTCTTCATAAAATTTATTGAACTTGCCGCTCAGTTCATATAAATACTGACACAGCCGATTAGGCAGCAACTCTACTTCTAATTCGCTGAGAACTTCGTTCAACTGTAATAAATGCTTCGCTAGCACTAATTCAGTATCTTCTTGTAACAGCACCTTGCCATTGCCTGACAGCTTTCCAAAGCCAATATCACCCCGCTCGTTCCTATCTACAGGAAGGCTGGCAGAGGATGAAGCCATTTTTTGGTGGCGGCTAATGCCCTGAGTGCGCACATAGGCATACAACATATAGGGTGCCGTATTGCCTTGGAGGGCTAGCATTTTATCATAACTAAAGACATAATTGCTATTCCGGTTCTGGCTTAAGTCGGCATATTTAACCGCACTAATGCCCACCACTGTGGCAACATGGTCAATAAATTCTTCCGTTTCCTGGCGTAAGTCTTCTTTTAGTCTAGTTTCTATATCGGCGCGGGCACTCGCTATCGCTTCATCTAACAAATCCCGTAACCGTACAGTTTCTCCAGAGCGCGTTTTTAGTTTCTTGCCACCTTCTCCCAGCACCAAACCAAAGGTAACGTGTACCACGTCAACATCATCTGGAATCCAACAAGCCCGCCGCGCCACCTGGAACACTTGAGCAAAGTGATTTGTCTGCCCTGCATCAGTAACGTATATTATCCTGTTTGCTCCATCTTGCTGAATCCGATAGCGTAGGGCAGCTAAATCTGTTGTGGCGTAGTTGTAGCCGCCATCGGACTTTTGCACGATTAACGGTAGGGGTTCACCCGCTTTGTTAGTAAATCCGTCTAGAAAAACACACTTAGCCCCAGAGTCTTCTACTAATAACCCTAACTTGTCAAGGTCTTCCACTACTGCTGGCAGTAAGGGATTATAAAACGATTCCCCCCGCTCGGTAAGGTACACGTCGAGCAAATCATATATTTGCTGAAATTCCCTCCGGGATTGTTCGCACAAAAGTTGCCATGCTCGACGTGCATCTTCAGCACCAGCTTGTAGGCGTACTACTTCTTGTCGAGCAGTTTCCTTAAATTCCTCATCCTCATCAAACCGCTGTTTGGCTTGGCGATAGAGGGCGACTAAATCTCCCAAATCCAGAGCATTTTGTGTAGTCAGCGCGGCTGGGTATGCTTCCCTCAGATAGGCGATTAACATCCCAAACTGAGTGCCCCAATCTCCCACATGATTTAGCCGCAGGACATCATGACCCCGAAATTCTAAAATTCTCGCTATGCAATCCCCAATAATAGTCGATCGCAGATGTCCAACGTGCATTTCTTTAGCAATATTGGGGCTGGAGAAATCAACTACTACTCGTTGAGGGTTTTTTGCTGTGGCAACTCCGAGCCGCGAGTCTGCCAAGATGGCGTTAACTTGTGCTTCTAGGTATGCGGGTTTCAGGGTGAAATTAATAAAACCTGCACCTGCTACAACTGGCGGCTGGCAGATGTCGTTAACGTCGATATGCTTTATAATATGTTCGGCGATCGCTCTTGGCGGCTGCCCCAATTTTTTAGCTAAGGATAGAGCCGCATTTGATTGATAATCCCCAAATTTGGGATTACTGGCTGGCAGCAGCATGGGATCTGCCTCAGCATAATCATTGCCAAAGGCGGCTACTAAAGCCTGCTGAAATCGGTTTTTGAGTTGCGCAACGGTGGAATTCATGGGTTTTTTTCAGGAAATTGAGGCATTGTGCCAAACTCCAGGTTCATACTCAAATCTAGCCAACTGGCGCAAGTAATCGGGGCACTGCTGGAAATGTAGTCTACTCCAGTGTCAGCTACGGCGCGGATGGTTTTAATGGTAATGTTGCCGGATGCTTCTATTTTAATCTGCTTATTGTGCTGGTGAATACTTTGTATTGCTTGGCGCATTATATCTAGGGGCATATTGTCAAGCATGATGATGTCTGCGCCGTGTTGCAGGGCTTCTGCTACTTGATCTAGTGTTTCTGTTTCTACTTCGATAGTTACAGGATAGGGGATTTGGGGACGGATGCGGGCGATCGCTTTGCCTATCCCACCAGCCGCTTTGATGTGGTTATCCTTAATCATCACGGCATCATCTAGCCCCATGCGATGATTAATCGCTCCTCCGACAACAGTTGCGTACTTCTCTAGCAATCTCAAACCAGGCGTTGTTTTCCGGGTATCTACCAGTTTTGTTGGCGTTTCCGCTATTTCCTCAACATACTTACGGGTGAGGGTAGCGATACCGCTCAGGCGCATAGCTAAATTTAGCGCTACTCGTTCTCCCATCAGTAGAGCATCAAGTGTACCGTGGAGGTGGGCAATTACCTGCCCCGATTGGCAGGTTTCACCTTCAGCGACGTTAGCGACAAAGCTGACTTGCTGATTCAAAAGCTGGAATACTCGCATGGCGACGGGCAACCCGGCAATTACTCCTGCTTGCTTAGCAGTCCATGTAGCTTGCCATAGTGGGGCTTCTGGGCTTAGGAGAGCAACCGTTGTGCGATCGCCTCGACCAATATCTTCTAGTAGCCAGGTGTGTAGCAGGGGGTCTAACACTATCCAATGAGGTAACACTGCTCTCGCGATCACCTTTTTTCTCCAGTCTTTGCTGTCTTTTAGAGACAGCTTAGCCCAAAACCCTTTACCTGAGCTAATTTCAAGAAATTTCAAAAAAAAGTCAAAAAAACTTTCAAAACCCCTTGACATTCCCAAATAGGCAAGATATATTGGTAAATGTGCCTGAGAGAGACAACCTGAAAAGCGAGACTCAATCAAGCGCCCGAACCTAGACAACTGAAGAGTTTGAAAGCAAGAAAGCGACCAATCCTCGGAAAATAAATTACAGATCTTTCGAGGTAACTCAATAGATCTAAAGATAACATCAAACACGAAGGAAGTAAATAGGTTAGAAATAACTAATTTACAAAATGGAGAGTTTGATCCTGGCTCA
>CASBRB010000355.1 GCA_949127975.1 Oscillatoriales cyanobacterium PMM_0019
TTGGAACGAAAAACCGGAATAAGGAATCGGGCACCAGCCTCCGATTATGTATATACATGAAGGGATGCTATTTTTTCGTTGTTCACGACGACAATCATTGGAACGAAAAACCGGAATAAAGAATTGGGCACCAGCGCCGATTATGTATATACATATAAGTAGCTTGTGGGGGGTCTGTTTATGTATATACATGCGAGTGAGTTTACTCCCTTCCCGCTCTAAGATTATGTATTAACCCAGCAATCTTTGAGCAGGGGGAGCAGGGGGAGCAGGGGGAGCGGAAATGCACGCATATAAAGGCGGGAAGGGAGTAGTCGATTCAATCCACTCTCATCAACTTACCTAATTTCGGTTGATTTTGGTGAAATTAGAGATAATTAAGGTAGTGGGGAGCTGAATAATTCATACCCAACGTAGTAGTGCCCAACTATCAAAAATGGGCAAGTTGGTAGTTATGCTAAAAGCTACACCCCCAAAAAGAGTCCCAAACCTTTCAAGACGTACACGGGAACATCTACTCCCTCATGAAGTAGACTTAATGATGAAGGCAGCTAGAGGTAACGGACGCCACGGTCATCGTAACTCAACTCTGATTCTACTAGCTTATCGCCACGGTTTACGAGTATCGGAGTTGGTGGCACTGCGCTGGGAGCAAGTAGACTTCAGTGGCGGCACTATTTACATCAACCGACTCAAGCACGGAGTCTGCTCTATACACCCACTGCGAGGTCTAGAGCTGAGATCGCTACGACAACTACAAAGAGAATATCCTAACTCTCCTTACTTATTTAGATCAGAACGTGGGGCAGCTCTAGCATCAGCAACAGCCAGAGGGATTATTGAACAAGCAGGGAAATTAGCTGGTTTACCATTTCCAGTTCATCCACATATGCTCCGTCATGCTTGCGGATTTTATTTAGCAGCCAATGGACATGATACCAGGGCAATTCAGGCTTATCTAGGACATAAAAATATTCATGCATACGGTGCGATATACAGAATTAGCGCCAGGGCGATTTAAAGATTTTTGGAAAGACTAAATACTGGTTAAGGTCTATTTAAAATCATCAAACTTTTCTAGCTCTTCTGGTTGACGCAGATTTCGCAACTGTCCTTGTTTGAGAGGTTCAGCTAAACTAAATTGGTAACGTCCTAGCATATTAATGTGCTGAAACCCTAATGGAGAAAGTCGTGCTAAGACCTCGGTCTTGAGCTGATTAGTAGTTCGTAACTGCTCAATTGCTGCCTGAATATACCTAGTATTCCACAAGACTATAACATTAACCACCAATCCTAATGCTCCCAATTGATCTTCTTGACCTTCACGATAGCGTTGACGCACTTCTCCTCGTTGTCCATAAAAAACTGCGCGGGACAACCGATGACGACCTTCACCTCGGTTTAGTTGAATCAGTATACGGCGACGGTAAGTTTCATCATCAATATAAGCTAAAAGATAAAGAGTTTTGGCTATTCTTCCTAATTCCCCAATCGCTCGACTTAAAGTTGTAGGATTTTTCCCACCTAACAAAGTTTGCATCAGTTCAGAAGCACTGACTGTTCCTAACTTTAAAGAACCTGCTACTCTGAGTAAATCGTCCCAGTTCTTACTAATTAGTTCTAGATTAATCCGCGAACGCGCTAATTTATCCAACGCACCATAATTAGCATTTGTGTCAATTCGCCAAAATCTAGATTCACCAATATCAGCTAACCGGGGACTAAACTGATAACCTAACAGCCAAAATAAACCAAATACGACATCGCTATACCCAGCGGTATCTGTCATAATCTCTTTCGGCTGCAATATTGTAGTTTGTTCTAACAACCCGTCCAGCAGGAACAACGAATCTCGTAGCGTTCCTGGAATAACTATACCATGAAACCCTGTAAATTGGTCAGACGTAAAGTTGTAATAAGTAATCCCTCGTCCGACTCCAAAATATTTAGGATTAGGACCAGCATTTAAGGTTCTTACAGGAACAGTGAAGCGCAATCCATCAGCCGACGCTACTTCACCTCCACCAAAAACTTGGGCTAAAGGAATACGAGTTTGAGCTTCTACTAACCTAGCATTAGCACGAACAAGAGTTTCCTGGCGAATATAATTTTGTTGTACCCATGAAAGCCTACCTTTAGTTAAAGCCGGAATGTCAGGACGAATCAACGGTTCTAGTCCAATATTACAAGCTTCGGCTAACAAAACAGCACAAATACTAATTGACAAGTCCTTAACTCTAGAATTATTCTGGTTAACATGGGTGAATTCGTCAGCAAAACCAGTCCATTCGTTGACTTCTAATAACACTTCAGGCAAGTCAACACGCGGCAGTAATTCTTTAACCAATTCTTTCAAAAAGACCAAACTAGCAGGGTCTTCTAATTTATCTAGCCCAGTAAGAATTAAATCTTCACGACCGTTATTCATCTCAATTCTGGCAGCAGTGTTAGTAGGTAGGTTGCCAGCAGTACGACGATAAGCTTCATCTAATTGGTGTGCTAGAGCTTTCAACTCTTCTTCTGGATTTGATTGCAGATTGAGCGTGCGACAGACATCTTTTCTCGCTGTTTCCCAAGCTGCTCCTTGTAGGAGTTTAACACGGGGATCTCCAAAGCGAGTACTCTTTTCTACAAAAACATCACGACGGCGCAGGGCAGCTCGTAATTGTTCTAGAACGCAGAAGGTATAAGCCTTACGGTCAATATTCCCATCCTTGCCAATTACTAACTTAGCCCAACTTTTACTAACTACAGCTAAGGGGACTATCCCTAGATCTGGCTTTCTCTGTCCCTCAATTTTTTTGAGAAACTCCCAGCTTTCTATGATAGCAGCTCCCGCCTTAGTTGCTTGGAAGTGAATTGTTTTGAGTAATAATGGTAAAAATATACGAACTTGTCGCCATCTCGACAGCAGTAAGTCATAATAATTATCATCAGGCTCCCGTGCTAAAGCTTTGATTTGATTAACCGCCTTTGCTAAGTCAGTGGCAGAGATTCTTTGCCAAACGGCATTTCTAACTTTTTCATCAGCAGTTAAAGGGTCAAGTAGTACTCCACAAGCTTCACATAATTGCAATGCGGCTGTATCAAAGTCTTTTAAACTCTGGAGACGCTCTTTTTCTCCAGTGCGGTTGGCAGTAGCTAATAACTCAGTAATTAGTAGATCTAAAAGGTCGAGGACATCATCAGTAGCTGTTTGTTCTAGAATATAAATAAATGCTACTAGTGTAGCCAGCCTTCGGGACTGGGGCATTCTGATTAAAGTTGGTGCCCAAGCAGTGTTGGCATAACGAGCTAAAGCTAATAGTCGATTAAATGGAACCCGATAAATATCTAATTCTCCGATTCTATATGAACGAATTTCTACTAAGCGGTTTAGAGCAGCAACTAAAGCCTTAGAACTGATTCGAGTTGGAGGGCGGCGCAACCGCTCTAGTGGGCTAAGGCGACTGGTAGCTGGGATAACCAATAATTCTTCTAGTTGCTTCTGCTCAGATGGAGTAATTAGAAAAGCTAAAATTCTCCACACCCTGTCAGCTACCCGTTCCCGCACCTGGGCTATAGTTCTTTCTAAAGTTGTCACTCCTGGAAGAAGAATTTTTCGCTCTACTAACCTAGCTGTTGTTAAGTCAAATAAAATACTAGGTCGTTCCGCACTTAACCACGTTCGCGTATAAAGCCAGCGTAATAGTCGCCAGTGTTCTGGCTGAGAGTTAAAATCTCGATACCCGTAAAGCTGTTTGATTTCTGCTGTATGATCCCATCGACTCTCTGATATCTGATAACGTTTTAAACAACTATTATCGACAATTTTTAGTTGAGCAGCTACATAATTAATAACACTACTTGGAACATCAGTTGGGTCGCTCAAGAAAGTTCCTAAAAAGCGTACAGTCCCTAGCTGGAGTGCAAACCCCAGTCGGTTATGATTACCACGATGTTGGATAATGATAGCTTTATCCGTATCATCAAAGTAAAAATAACGAGCTAATTGTGCCCTTGTTGGTTCACTCGTATAGCATCCATACCTGGCTCTTTGCTCGGGGTTAAGAAATTCTACTGGCATTTAATTATTGTATTTAATAAAGGTCTTCACCCCTAGCAAAAATTTCAATCACTTCCGTGCGAGTTATCTGATTTTTTTCGGCTATTTCTGCCAATTTTTCCCAAGCAGTGTCCGTTAACCTTAACGAGCGTAGGCGTTTCGGCTCTCCAGGGTAGTCCACTGCAAAGCTTCCAGATGCTGTGTGCAAGCGTCTGGGTGACTTTTGTTTAGTTCCCGAATACTGGTCCATTTTTTGGTTTTGAGACATATATCCCACCGTTATGTATATACATAATAACACTGACTATACTTGTATATACATAGTCGGCGCTGGTGCCCAATTTCTTATTCCGGTTTTTCGTTCCAATGATTGTCGTCGTGAACAACGAAAAAATAGCATCCCTTCATGTATATACATAATCGGAGGCTGGTGCCCGATTCCTTATTCCGGTTTTTCGTTCCAA
>CASBRB010000356.1 GCA_949127975.1 Oscillatoriales cyanobacterium PMM_0019
ATCTCTCTCCAGGATGAGAAAGTCTTCACTCGCGCCGACTAACATAATATGGCGATACCAGCTTTTACCAGTCTGCATAACTTCCCACAGGTGTCCCCCTAATAGCTAACTGAGTCCTCCAGAGCAACTATAAGCACTTCTGAAGGTTGCCCAAATTTGTTTAGACCTAGTGATACTTGAGGAAGTCACGCATTTATGAATAGTTTTAGGATTGATTCATTACCACCTCGGACTACTGTTATCGAAAAATTTTCTAGTTTTTATATGTTTCAAGAAGAAAACCAAGTTTTAACTTTTAACTCGATCCCAGATCCGCAGTTGGTAAACCACTTCAAGCTGTGTCAAAAGCACGATACAGAATTTAACAAGTATTGTGTGGAAAAAAACATCGCTCTTATACTAAAACACTTTTTGGAAAATTACCAAAATGATTCCCATTCACCGAAAGAAAAACTATTTTTTAGAAATCACGTAGTAGCTTTTCTGGAAGAACCACGATATAAAGCAGCTAAAGATAGATTTAGCACTTACAAAAATTTTGAGTCACCACAAAATACGTGGGAGGAATATGTATATATAGGTGGATGCTTAGGAGGAAACATCGAAAAAATTAGTAATATGTTTAAAAGATATAATTCCGATCGCTACGATTTAGAAACTCATTTTCAGCTAGAAATAGCTAGTTATATAAGAGATAAATTCCACGATAGTACCGGACAAGGAAAGTATTCGCTTTGGTATAATTTAAAAAAGGCTAGTAAAACCAAACTTCGTAGAGGGCTGGAATACCTGGGAATAGGAGAAGCGGATATCTCTCGCTATCTTACTGCCCGCGATTGTTTATTTGATGTTTATAGTAATAAGAAATTTGGCAGCCGATGGTTAGAGCCTAACGCAGCAAAATTCCAAGAAGCGACTGACTACTACAACCGCCATTATTGTAATACAGATAGCCTGAAATTACTTAAGAACCATCCGCTAGACAGTCAAACTTTAAAAACTTGGATAGAACATTGTATTAAAGTCTTACAGTTATCATCCGGTATCTTGTCTAGCTTCAGTTATGATGATGCGATAAATAAGCCAAATGAAACAGAAACTTTATGGTTAGAAAGTTTTAATTTATCCAGACACGACAAAAATCTGGTGATAAATAATATAAACACTGTGCTTTTAAATGAAATAGAAAAATTTGACGCTCTAGATCGGACGATTCTGAAACTATCTAGTTTCGGCATGAAACAAAATCAAATAGCTACTCAAATAGGAATAAACCAAGGTACGGTTTCCCGCCACCGCCAAAGAAGCGAGCGGCAACTATTAAAAGCAGCCGCTGCATGGTGTCAAACTGACTTAGAAATTTCCCTGAATGAAACATCTGCTTTGGAAGAATATATACAAGCATGGGTGCAGTATTATTATCAACAGACGAGGCTGTAGCGATCGCTCGTGCAAACTTTACAAAACGTCAAGGATAAATATAATGATTGAACGCTTAGATCTATTAATGGCTGATTTTCCTAAACATCTATGGTTGGAGTTGTCATCTCAGGAACAGGCAGTAGCATGGCAACAAGCTCAGGACTACTCTAATGACGTTGCTTGTTGGAATGCCTATATACATTATATCTGTCTAAATAAATTTATATCCTGGCTCCAAGAGGAGCCGGATTTACAGGATTCGATTTTAGTATCCCCTAATCCTAGCTCTTGGCTCTGGGAGTTGGTTACGGGGATGGCAATTAAACTAGGTGAAACTCGGCTGGTTCTCATTCCTAGCGAAAAAACTGATATAGAGAGTTTTTGCGTTCCTCAAGAATGGATTGATATTCCCAGTTGGGCTGCTGATTATTACCTTGGAGTTCAGATAAACTTGTCAGGGGAGGAATGCTGGATGCGAGTATGGGGATTTACTACTCATCAGAAGCTTAGGGAGGGGAAATACGATCCCATCAGACGCACTTATTCTCTAGAGCACAAAGATTTAATTGAAAGTCTTAACGTCATCTGGGTAGCAAAGGAAATTTGTCCAGAAAAGAAACCCGTTGTCGAGCCTTTGCCAATTTTTTCTTCGGCTCGGGTAGAACAGTTACTCGAACAACTTGGTAAGCCGACTGCCTATTCCCCCCGACTGGAAGTTCCATTTGAACAGTGGGCGGCAATAATAGAACCTGATGAACGGAGGTGGCAGCTGTACTGCAGGCGCATGGGTAAGTTACCAGTGAAGGCAACATCGGTTGTGACTGGGCGAGTTAACTTGAATCAATGGTTACACAATCTCGTTGACGATGTGCAGCACATCATAGAGAATGGCTGGCAGAGCGTTGAAAAAGCAGTTGACGAAATGTTGATGATAGAGGAGAATTTAGCTTATAGATCTGTCGATCGCTCGGAGCCCGCATTTCGGGATAAGGCCGTGCCAGTATTAATTGACTTGTTGCAGACTCACAGTAAAGATAAAACAACTCGCTTGCGTACCCTGGACTTATTGGGTGAAATTGCTTATGGCGATCGAGATGCGATCGCGTGCTTGACGAAACTCATAGAGACCGCTGACAATAACGATATCCGTCGCCAAGCATCCGTGACTTTGGGTAAAATTGACCCAGGCAATTCCAAGGCTGGCGTGAGAAAAGCCAAAAAATTTGATTTAGGACTACGACTGGACAATCACCAAGTAGTGCTTGTAGTGACGCTTATGCCCGAAGATAATCGTATAACTAATGTTAACTTGCGCGTGTATCCTACGATCGGCCAAGCCTACCTGCCACCCGATCTAGAGTTGATTGTATTTGATGACGAGGGAGAAATCTTACCTCCAGCTAAGTCAAGACATAGCGATAAAGCGATTCAACTAGGAATTAAATGCCAACACGGCGATTGTTTTAGTGTGAAAATTAAGCTTGGAGATACTAGTTTTACAGAAGATTTTTTCGTGTAAGTAAACCAGTTAGAGGGTGCAGAAAAAGATGTTCACACTCATCTTAGAAATAAATTGGGGAAACCAGCAGTTAGGTTATGAAGTCGCATTGCGAATTGAAAAAAACGGCAAGTTGATTGAGAGAATCTTGGGAAAACTGCCCCCAGATGAAGATGTTGTTAACAAACATTATTCTTGGGAGTCAACTTATCGCGATCGCGGCTTTGGTTCCTATCGCCGCCCACAACCTATAGAAGCAGAACCTACCAACATCTCGATAGTAGATTTATCTCAGGATTTAAAAAATAGCATCAACGATTGGCTTCATCCTTCTAGAGATAGTGAGTTCCGAGAGATTAGGGATAAATTGGTAGGCATTCTAGATAATTATGACCCAATCCAGTTGATTATTCAAACTGATGATATCCATCACTGGCGATATCATTGGCATCTCTGGGATATTTTAAAACCTGATAAGGAGGTTGAAGTAACTCTCAGTTTATCGAATTATGGTGTAAAAAATAAAAAAATAAAACCAAGACAACAGGTAAGAATATTGGTAATTCTGGGCGATAGCACTGGAATTGATAACGAAAAAGATTTAAAAATTATAAATGAAAAAATACCTAATGCCTATATAAAAAGTCTCAGGAATCCTACAAAGAAGGAAGTAATAAATTGTTTATGGGATAAAGAAAGCTGGGATATATTATTTTTCGCAGGCCATAGCTTTAGCCAAGAGAAAGATGGACAGGGATATTTCTATATAAGTGAAACTGAAAAATTAACCATCGAAGAGTTAAAGCAATCCCTCAATCATGCTATTAAGGGCGCTCTGAAACTGGCTATTTTTAACTCCTGTGATGGTTCGGCATTAGCACGCGCTCTCGCTGGCTTACAGATTCCAGCCACGATAGTTATGAAGGAACGGGTGCCAGACTTAGTTGCTCAGAATTTTTTAGAGTATTTTCTTGATGCCTTTGTAAAAAAAGGAAAACCTTTATCCGCTTCATTACACGAAGCAAGAGCGAGGTTGTCCGAAGAACTAGATAATGAACATCCCTGTGCTAGCTGGTTGCCACAGCTTTCTCGTAACCCCGTGGAAACAGAGTTGACTTGGCAAAAGTTGCTAGGGCAGCCTTCTCATTCAGGAGAAAATACTCAAATATCAACAGTTTCTCAGTATAAAATTAAGGCTACTATATTACTTATAACTGGATGTATTATTACTTATACTTCGTGTATTGTGATGTCAGATGTTTTCAATCAAATTGGTGGATTTTATCTCAATAAGGGGGACTTATCTAGTGCTAGATTTTACTTTAATTTGGCATTCTACTTAAACCATAATAATCCTAAAGCCCTCAATAACCAAGGCTTAGTTGACCAAATTTTGGGAGAGGATGAACAAGCTCGCCAAAAATTCCGAGATTCTAAGATAGCTGGCGATCCCGCAGGCTGCAACAACGAGGTTTACGATAAGATTACAAACGGAGAATATGAAAAAGCCAAGCGCCTACTCCCAGTATGTTTAAGTCAAGCAACAACTAAAATCGGTAAATCTTACATATTTAAGAATTGGGGGTTGTTGAATTTGAAGCAAAATCAACTTGACGAAGCAGAGAACAATTTTCGGGCTGCAATTATATTTAAGCCGACTCAGGCAGCAGCCCATTGTTTGCTAGGGCAGATACTAGAAGCTAAAGGTAACAAGCAAGACTCACTAACACAATGGAGCTACTGCCAGAAATATACCCAAGATTCTCTATCAGAAGAAAGAGACTGGAAAATACAGGCAGAGCAACGGATTGCAGCAATATGGAGCAAATCATGAAACACAAGTTGTCTATTTCGTTAATTTTAAGTCTGACACTTTCTTGGGGTGTCACCCAAAAGTCAGTAGTGGCGATGATAAATAGCGATCGAGAACCAAGTGAAACGCTGACAAAATATCGCGAGCGTTTCCCAATCGAGGTTGACAAGCTGGGTACCAAAAACAAAGAACTCGGACTACCTTCTTTGATGCTCAAGCGTCTAACCAAGTTCTTACTAATAGCGTTTGAATGCGATGAAAAAGGCAACTGCTACCGCTCGCCCTCCCTTAGTCCCGACATACCCCATATAATCACCCCCCGTGGAAATTTGGTGCTCAATAACAAACCGATACTGCGCTGGTATTCTGTACAGGGGATCGACAGTTACAGCGTTCAGGTAAAAGGACCAAGGGTAAACTGGGAACAACCTTCAGTAAAAGACTCATGGATTGTCTATGGTGGGCCATCTTTGCAACCGGGAAAAACTTATTTATTAACAGTTGACGCTAATAATGGGCACCCCGTTTCAAGGCAAACGTTCACCATGCTTACTGAAGATAAAGCCAAGAGCGTGCGAGCTGAAGTTACTAAGATTGAGCAGCAAATGCCCAACGGCGTGGCGAAATCCCTGGCTGTGGCTCAGTTGTATCTTAAATACGGGCTAAATGCAGATGCACTTGATAAGTTGGAAGCTTTAGCCACTGAGAACAGCCAAAATGTAGAAGTTTACTGCACGCTTGGCAATCTCTATAAAAATATGGACTTGCCCGATTTAGCTGCCTTTCCTTATGAGAAAGCAAAGAATTTAGGTAGTAATTGTTCGAGTCAAATTCTTAACTAAATCAATTCCACTATAACCAATTTCCCACTAGAACGAAAGATGCCCAATAGTAGGGATTCCGAAACCTTTCGTTATCCCCTTTTAACAGAGATAGCTGTGCGCGACGCAAGGCTTCGGCTTTATTCACGGTTTTATTATCTATAGAATTTTTTAGCTCTTGGTATAATTTAACCATTAAGTCGGCAGTGCTTTTGTCATTCACGTTCCACAGGGTTGCCACTGTACTGCGTGCTCCTGCTCTCACTGCCACCCCAGCCATTCCTAAAATAGCTCTAGAGCTACCCGTTGCTGTCTGACAGGCACTAAAAACCAGTAACTCAATATCTCTTAGTCTACTAGGATCTTTGACACGCAGTAATTTCCCCAACTCGTTGATATTAATAGTTCGATCCCAGGCGATAATAAATGTATTCTCAGCTTGGAGATCAAACTTACCGTGAGTTGCAATATGTACTATGGGAAAAGTTAATGAGTTGATTTCTGTTTGAAGAGATTTACTGGTGAATGTTTTATTCAAGAGTACTTCAACAGGTACTACTGTTGCAATTTGCTCTAATTCATTTTTGACATAAACGAGGTTGTTCCAACCGGGAAGTGGGATATTATTTTCAAAGTCGGTACGCCCAGCAGCTAGAACTCTTATCTGTCCCGGTTCTAAATTTCTGGGGGCTAGCAACTGTAAACTCGGTGTTAAGGCTATAGCATACTTCTCAACTAGATACTGTTTGCCATCGTACAGAGCCGCCATTGGAATACTTCGCAGCATACCATCCAGCACGAACACTAAAGTTTCAACCTTTTTTTCTTTCAGTGCTGTCTCAGCCGGTGCTATCAGCCAATTATACATTTCTTGGAGCGAGGGCAAAGCCAGTGAAGACGCAGTATTATCGTTTTGGAATGGTTTGTTTGCTAGAATTGTATTCAGTGTTTCTAGGAAAGTTTCAAATCCCTCTGATGGGCTAGGCGTGCTGTAGCGGGTTAGAGTTCCATCAGGTAGCGAGAGGATTACCTCTAATCGGTCTGATAAAATAATTGGATATATGACAGCAGCCTTTGGATCGAGTTTGTCAATTTTTATCTCTCTTACTTTTACGCAGACATCCCGCAAAAAGTTGTTTAGTTCCGCTAGCTGAAGCGCTTCAATTACATTCCTGGCTTGCCCAAGATTCTCATGTTCGGGTTGTAGAAGCAAATCGACTAACTGCCGATATACAGGTTCCACCTCATCTTTGAAATCAAACTGGATGTTGGGATTGAGAGTCACTAAATCACTGCGTAGGGAGTTGAGGGTTTCAACTGCTGCACTGTAAGCTGCTATAGCGCCCTGAATATCTCCCCTATCCCTAAGCAGACGACCTAGCTGCCATTGCCACTGATAAGCAATTTCTGGAGCATATAAAGTGGTAGACTGAGCTAGGACTAAAGCTTCTTTAGTGTATTTATATGCCTTTAACGATCGCTCCTGGAGTTCCTGTTGGCTACTAACATTCCTCAGAAATTTGGCAGACTGTTCGTATATTCTGCCCAGATAACCCAGAGCATAAGCTTTTGTTCGCAAATCTCCCCTATTTTTGGCATTTTCAACGGCTGTTTCTAATAACTGGATAATATTAGACCAGGAAGGTACATCATTATTATATTTCTGGACGTAGCAAGCTAGACTTTGAGCGTAATTAATCAAAGCATAATCTATTGCTGAAACTTTCGGTATTTTTTGATTAACTAAACTAGGTATTATTTGAGCTTCTATTTTTTTACTTGTTTGATTAAATTCTGGCCATTTCTGTAGCTGTGTTAATAAATTTAGCTGATTAACTAAAGCCTGAAACTGGGAATCTGGGCTTGATGCTTTTTCCTGGGCTTCTCCATAATAGTTTAAAGCTTGTTCGTAGATTTTTTTAGTATAGTAAGTTGGTGCGTGAGAATGACACCAATCCTCACTGGAATTTATTTGGTAATTATTCTCTGTCAAATATCTGGTTTTATTACCTAATGCTTGTAAAGTGTTGCCTAGACTGAGCATGGCAGCACTTTGGTCTTGAGAGAGTTGCAAATTGCTAGCCATTGCGATGCTTTGTTTTAGTAAAAATTTTGACTTGTCTAGAGCGCCTAGGATTCTGAGTACATCGCCAAGGTGACGCAATCTAACAGCATTTATAGGCGATAAAGGTAGTTGTTGTAAGGTTTGTTGTACTTTAGCCCATTGCTCTTCAGATA
>CASBRB010000357.1 GCA_949127975.1 Oscillatoriales cyanobacterium PMM_0019
CAGGCTCTGCCTGGGAATGTTTCGTTTCTCGTTCCCAGGCTCTTTCTCGTTTCTCGTTCCCAGGCTCTGCCTGGGAATGCAGCTTTGGAGGCTCTGCCTCCACCTTAAGGGAACACCACCGCCATGTCAAGATGTTATTTCTCGTTCCCTCTTGCTTTATCCCAAGAAGAATTGCTATGAATAACATGATGCAATACAAGGATTATTTCGGGTCTATTCACTATAGTGATGACGATAAAATCTTCTATGGACAGGTGGAATATATCCGTAGTTTAATTAGTTTTGAGGGGGAAGATGTGGCTAGTCTGAGGGCTATTTTTGAGGAATCAATTGATGATTATTTGACTCTCTGTGAGGAAAAAGGGATTGATCCAGAGAAGCCGTTTAACCCACATTCCGCACCCCTCACTCCGGACTTGGGCAGTGCGTGAGTCGCTCTTGTAGGGTGCGTTAATGAAATGTAACGCACCTATGCTAATTTTCGGTGCGTTACGCTAACGCTAACACACCCTACTCAATACAACTATATACCAGTGCGTGAGCCGCTCTTGTAGGGTGCGGAATGTGGGATATATGCTAATGAACTTGGCTAATATTATCGAGCAGAGTATGGAACACCTGTGCCACGTCCGGGGGGGTGGAGGTAAAACGTAGGTAATAACTATTATTACTACCCTTTACTTTTCTTACTACCTTGGCATAAAGATCTCCGCCGGATTCTGGGCCGCCTGGTGCCCTTAATAAGTTAATTTTCAGATTGTTTAAAGGTTCTAAAGGAAGTTCTGAGCAAAGTTCGCCACCCTTGTCTGATAGTTTAACTAAACTGCCCTCGAATACATCCCCTAAAACATGCTTCCCATCTAAAACAGTGTATTTTAGCGATAGGGCTAACGGCAGCAGATAAAAAGAATCTTTTGTCTCAGGCATAAATAGGTTGTATTTCCCATATATACCGCCTATATCATAAAGGGTAATAGGCTTTTTGATCCCCTTAGCTGATACCTGCATCTCCCCATTAATTTTCACAATTGGTCCTGCATCTTCTAGGGTGTATTCGGAAATGAGAATTTGACCGCCAACGGTATAAGACTCGATTCGCCCAGTTATATTCACATGACTGCCAACTACGCCATATTTGGCGCGTTTTTGAGAACCGATATTTCCGACTACCACTTCTCCGGTGTTGATGCCAATGCCCATTTCTAGTTTAGGCATATCCAATTGCATAATCTGTTGATTAACTTTCTCCATCGCCAATTGCATAGCAACTGCACAAGCTATGGCTCTTTGGGCATCATCTTCTCTGAGAGTGGGGGCACCAAAAATCACTAGGATAGCATCGCCAATAAATTCATCTATCGTGCCGTTATACTTAGTGATCTCATCTGCCATAATTCCCAGAAAGATGTTTAAAAATGCCACTACCTTTTCTGGTGGTAATCGTTCTGATACAGCCGAAAATCCTCTGATATCGGACATAATAATGGTTACCTTTTGCCTGTCTCCTCCCAATTTTAATCCTTCAGGAGTTTCCAACAAATTGGCGACCACTTCATCAGTCAGATAGCGACAAAAGGTTTGGCGAATATAAGTGGCAGTTACAGCTATATAAACTGTGATGGCAATCTCACAACCTGCCAGAGCTAGTAGCGGGGGAACCACAGGTATCCACAAACCTGCCAGAAAAGCTGTGTAACTAATCCCAATTACGCAGGTGCTGGCGAATATTATAGTAGCAAATCTCCAGGGCGAAAAGAAGTTGACGCCACTTTTATATCGCGATGCCCACGTTAATGTTGCACTGAATAGTGCCCAACCAAAAATCCACAGTCCTCCTGCTAATTTAGACCAGGGATGGATCAGTGGTCGCTCATCCAGCGCCGAACTTAAGATCTGGCTGACTAAATTAGCATGAATTTCTACGCCAGGAGTTCTCTGGGAGCTACCAATCAAGCCTTTACCGTAAGGAGTGAAGAAGGAATCGTTCAGGCTGACTGCAGTGGTACCAATCAAAACAATGCGATCGCGCATTAAGTCTGTCGGCACCTTGTCTTCCAGAACATCTGTGAGCGGTATGCTGCGGAAAGTGCCTCGCGGCCCTCGATAGTTAAAAAGAATCTGATAGCCGCCAGCATCTGCCCGCACATAAGCGCCATCATTGCTTTCAAATGGGATAAATACAGCTTTACCCAATTGCAAATAATCCCGATTAACTGCTGCTTCTTGCTCAGTAATGCCTTGTTGTTTTAAATAAATCAAAGACAATTTTAGCGCCAAGCTTGGGATAGGGTCTGCATCTGTAGGCGTCAGATACAGAAGACCTCTACGGATACTACCATCCGGATCTAACGGCATATTATTAACACCAACTTGGTCGAGCTTTTTCAGCACTAGGGGTGGAGCAACAGAACTAGGGTTATTCTTTCCTAAATAATACTGAATGCCAATCAAGTTTGGTGTAGACTCAAAAACTTTCACCAATTCTGGATTACCGGGATCTACTGGTAAGTCTCGATACACATCTAAACCAATAGCTCGCGGTTGTTGTTGTTTGATTTTATTTAGTAATGTAGCCATTACAGCATCAGGTATCGGCCACTTTCCTACTTGGCGGATATCGGATTCGTTAATGGCAACAATCACTATCCGGTCGTCTGGTGGCTCCAATGGGCGCAGCCTAAAGAATAGATCTAACTGCCATAATTCTAACGGTTGCAATAATCCTGCAAACTGCAAAGCTAGCGCTAATACAGTCACAGAGGGGGCTGTAATCCATACGCCACGCCATTTCCAAAGTTGATGTACAGACTGCCATTGCCCAAGTTGCTGTTTTAGTTTTTTCCACATAAATTTTTCAAAAATGTCCCGCTTTACGCTGGTAGTAGGCAGGACTAACCTCGCTGCTTAATATGAGGATAGCAGTCCTCACTGCGAACCGCTACGGGCACAGCGAAACCCAGCTAGAATTTGACGCACACCCGGATGATACCAGTTGCGAAAGCTACAGCGTAGCACCCAAGGACGAGTCGCCCAACTGCCCCCTCTCAAGACGCGGTGTTGTTTATCGAAATAAACCTTGGAGTAACCAGCATAAGGATAGTTGACAAAACCCTCGTAACCGTCGAACCAGGAATCAGTCCACTCCCAAACATTGCCCAGAACATCATATAAACCATAGGCACTTTGCCCAGTGGGATACCCATTTACCGGGGTGGTATGCCCTACCTGGTTGTCGTGATTGCAGTAGTGAGCGTCTGGTGTTGTTTCACCCCAAGGATAAGTGCGTCGTCGCCCTGCCACCAGATCCCAGCTAGCTGCTTTTTCCCATTCCGCTTCTGTTGGCAGTCGCTTGCCTACAAATCGGGCGTAAGCTTCTGCTTCATACCAACTAACTCCGCAGACGGGATGGTTTTCCCACTCTGGAGCGTCTACCCAGTAGAGAGGGCGGTGTACGGGATGATCTTGCAGCCATTTCCACCCAGAGTTTGACCACCATTCGGAATTTTGGTAGCCTCCTGCCTCGATGAAAGCTTGGTATTGTCTACAGGTTACAGGGTAGCGATCGATCCAATAGGTATCTAGATAGAGCCGATGAATTGGTTGTTCATTGTCCAAGGCATCTATATCATTATTCCCCTGCTTGAACTCACCTGCGGGAATCTCCACCATATCGAAGCGATCGAGCTTTTTAGCCTGTAAGCCTTGCCCTAATGTCGCCTCCAACCTACCAAACTGCCAATCTTGCAGCCGCTGTAATTGCAGCACGAAGGTAATGGTTTCACTATGCTGACTTTCATGCTGAATCAGCCAGCGCCATAGGCGCTCTTGCTCCTCTAGATGGGCAGTTTCCAGATGGCTAAGAACTTGGTTTCTGACAATATCTAGGTAGTCGCGAATTGCTTCCAATGTAGGTAACTTGACGCGCTCTGTTTTGGGCAAACCATCAGCAGCAAATAGGCGACGGTATTCTGGGAATAAAGGCTCCAGCCCAGCACTGCGCTCTAGTAACCACAAAGCTTCGGTATAAGCAATATGTCCCAAATGCCAGCCAACTGGGCTGAAGTCGGGATGCACATGGCGACAGAATGTTTCGCCATCGATTTCTTCAAAAAGAGCAAGGGTAGATGCACGGCAATTCTGCATCCACTGTTTGAGCTGTTGTCTGAGATCTATACTAAGGCTTAGGGCGTTTTTAGAATTAGATTGGATGGATTTGGATGTCAAGGTCTTCTCCCACACTGATAATGCTATTTTCAGGAAAGCTAACCCAATTGCTAGTAAATAAAGGTTCGGAAGCTATTATCGCCGCATCTGGGTAAGCTGGATCGTCTCTGAGCCAATAAAGGGAAGGGACTTGCACCCCATGAGCAAAGCGACAGGCGATTAGGCGATGTCCGTAACTGACAATCAGATTAGCAGAGACGCCCACATGGTATGAAGAAGCTAGCTCTTTCAGAGTCTGCAACGTGTTGTACAATGCTGTTTCTAGAGGAATATCTGGATGAGTTTTGCACTCGTTAATCAACAATGCAAAAATGTGTTCGGAATCGGTAGTGCCATCAATTGTTTGGTAAACTTCATCCTTGAGGCGCGATCGTATCGGTCTGTATAATGTATGCCTAAAGTCTTTGATAAACCCGTTATGAGTAAATAACATACTCCCGTAACCAAAAGGTTGACAGTTACTTAAATCCACCGCCGAGCCCGTTGTCGCACTGCGGACATTGGCAATTACGCATCCGGACTCGATATAACGGCCCAGATTAGGCAAGTTAATATCGCTCCAGATGGGCAGGGTGTTTTTGTAGATAAAGGGTTCGGTGTCTCGCTGGGGGTGATACCAGCCAATGCCAAAACCATCCGCATTTACCACTCCAGACGTCATTTCCAGAGGTTGGTAGCTTTGGACTATCAGTGAGTGTTCTGGCTTAGAAAGCAGGTAGTCCAACAGCATCGGTGGTCCCAGGTAGCCTAATAAACGGCACATGTTGAGGGTAAGCGCTCCTAGATTGATACTTCACAAATCTTAACGTAGTCGTTTGTGTCAACCCATCAGCACTAAGGCTGTACAATTACAGGTGTACCGATTTCCACCTGCTCGAATAGTCTACTGACATCGCGATTGCGCATCCTGACGCAGCCGTGGGAAACTGCCTTTCCTACAAGCTCCTCCTGAGGAGTGCCATGAAAGCCTATTTCATTGTTGCCGTCAGTCCAAAAGCCAATCCACCTAGTTCCTAAGGGATTATCTACACCCGGAGGGATGATTTTTCCTGTAAAGGGATGCTGCCAAGCTGGATTTCTAATCATTTGGAAAACGTGATAGGTGCCTGTAGGAGTTTCCCAGCCCGCTTTACCAACGCCAATGGGGTAACTCGCTTGCAACTTGTTCTCCCGATAGACATAGACCCGTCTCTGACTCAACTTTACCACCAACTGAGTGGCATGAATTGGACTAACTGAGGCGCTTAGTGAGGAGGGTTCCTTTTCAGGGAGAATTACCCCGCCCCCAGCCACCACTTTGGTTTCTAGCTTGGCTTCGTCGAGAGCGGTTGCCCTAGCATTGGTGAGTATAGAGGCAACAGCTTGCTGTGGTACCCACAGCAGTAAAGTTGCTGCGTAGCAGCTTAACAACATTAGGCTTTTAGCTAGCAATTCACTTGTTCTCCTTGCTGTCATTTATGTTCCCTAACCTAAGACTGATTCAATTCCACCATAATCTCATTCTAATGAATTATATATGCTTTGCATAAAATTTTAATTTTATGGTTTTTATTTTTTTAAAATACCACTAACGACCAATATCTATTGATAGATTTCAACACCAATCTAAATCCCTAAGATTGTAAACAGATAAGAAATGTAGCAATGGGTTGCCCAACAAGCTTAGGGCAGACACCTACATAAGTTAACAAAACGTTGTCAAATAGAGGTTGTTATGCATTTTCAGAACATAAAGTTATTGACAGGGACTACTCTATCACTGATGCTTGCTTTAGTATCAATGTCTCCGGCGAAGGCTCAGTCAACTGATGTAAATCAGGGAACTTCGACAAATCAGGTTAGCGACCAGAAGAATTCCTCTCCCTATATGAATATGAGAGGAATTGTCCAAAGTGTTAATAATAATGTGGTCAGGATCAAGCTCTCCAATGGTAACACCCGTGAGTTAAGGGTTTCGCGCAACGAAATAGAACGGTTGAACCTGCAACCGGGAATGGAAATCGTTGCTACAGTCTACCCAAGCGGATTGGCTAGTGTTGCGCCAATCAATGGTACAGGTCAAACTAATACTGCGACAAATACCAATACTGGTACAGGTCAAACTAATACTGCGACAAATACCAATACTTCGACAGATAGCAGTGACACCAATACAATCAGTCAGAAAACTGATGATAATCAGGTTAATACATCCACAGACGTAGTTGGTGTCAATCTCAAACCTGGGCAAACGGTGCGAGGCAATATCACCAGTATGGCTGGTGATAGTGTAACTTTGACATTAGCAGACGGTACCACCCAAATTATCGCCATTCCCCAGATCATCAGAGAACGGCTGAATTTGCAACCTGGAACGCCAATCACCGCCAGTCGGTTGAGCAACGGTAATTTGTCCGTCGCCATTGGCAATGGGGTGAATCAAAATAATGGTGCCAACTCAAATACCAGTCGTGACAATATGAGTTCTGATAATAACTCTAATGGCAATGTCACAGCTCAACAAACTATAACAGGCACCATCACCGCTATGAATGGCGACACAGTAACCATTAGCGGAGCGAACAACACTACCCAAACCGTCCATATTAGCCGTGCCCTTTTAGATGAGCAAAACTTGACGGTGGGAAGCCCAATCAGCGTGATGACGATGTCAGACGGAAGTGTGCGGGTTGCTCAGGGGAGTAGCACAGGAGGAACTCTTAATACCTCCCTAGGCTCAAATATGAATTCTACACCCCAGCAACGAAGGATGGAGCGGTTTCCAATGACAAGGACAGGACAAAATAACTCCCCTTCGACAAATACAGCAGTACAACAGAATAATTCGACTAATACCACTGGCCAAAACCAAGATAATAATTCGACTAATACCACTGGCCAAAGCCAAAATAATAGTGGTGTGCGGGCGCTGTGGTAAATTAGGTTTTTTCGGACGATCGAGAATTAGATAGACATTTACAGTCTAGGGTAGGGTTTATTGTTTTTACCCTAATCCTAAATGGTTAAAGGGTGGGCAATGCCCACCCTTTCCTGTATGGATGTGAGACTATAGCACTGCCTCTATATATAGCGGGTTATACCAAATCCGGATTGGTTACCCCCTTTTTAATTATGAGTACTTTACTCCCCCTGCCCCCCTGCCCACCATATAAGGGGGGTATTTAACCCGGATTTGGTATTAGTAGGGGCAAACCCCCTGTGGTTGCCCCTATATATGCCAGTATGCTACAGTACTGTGCTTGTTCCAGGTGCATTCCCACATGACTCTTACTCGCTTAGATAGATTACGATTAGGTTTGGCAGTAGCGACATCCAAGACAGTAACCTCCCTAATTCGTTTATTAGGCTTAGGGGCTGGGAGTGTGTTTCCAGGAGAAATTGCTGGACGTATCCAGCCTCGGGTGCTGCCGCTGCTGACAAGACAGGTAAAGTATGGGGTGATTATTATTGCCGGAACTAACGGCAAAACTACCACCTCCCTGTTGCTGCGGACTATGCTGGAACGTCAGGGATGGCGAGTTGCCCACAATGCCACGGGTGCCAATTTGATTAATGGATTGATGACGGCACTGCTGGAAAATACTAGCTTGACGGGTAAGCTAAACGCCGACTATGCAATTTTGGAGGTGGATGAAAATATTCTGCCTCTGTTGCTGCAACAGATTAAGCCCCGATCGATCTTGTGTTTGAATCTATTTCGCGATCAGCTTGACAGATACGGCGAAGTTGATATAATTAGCCAGCGGTGGCTAAAAGCGATCGCTCCCTTAGCCCCCGAAACAGTGGTAATAGCAAATGCTGACGACCCCACCCTGTCTCATTTAGGTCAAAAATTATCTCAGCAGGTGTTATACTTCGGCTTAAGTGAGCCGGAACAGTATCTAGATGAAATGCCTCATGCGGTAGATTCGATTTACTGTCCCAGTTGCGGACATGCCCTAGAGTATCAAGGCTTTTACTTATCCCATCTGGGTGATTTTCACTGTCCTAGTTGTGGGTTTAAAAAGGGGCAGCTAGCTATTGATAGTCGAGAATGGCCGCAGATTCTTATTGGAATTTATAACAAATACAATACCCTAGCAGCAGTGTTGGCGGCTCAAGAAGTTGGCATTGCTCAGGAAACTATCCTGGACACGATTAAAAACTTCCAAGCTGCCTTTGGACGTGCTGAAGAATTAAAAGTAGCCGGGAAGCAAGTGCGGATTCTGTTATCTAAAAATCCAGTAGGAATGAATGAAACTATCCGCGCAGTTAACCAAATAAAAGCTACAGGTAAAGCATCCACAACACTAATAGTTTTGAACGATCGCACCCCGGATGGCACAGATGTATCCTGGATTTGGGATGTGGATACAGAAAAATTAGTCGCCTTGGGGGGAAATTTGATCGTCAGTGGCGATCGCGTCTATGATATGGCATTACGCTTAAAATACAGTCAAACTAATCTGTCAGAACCGGGATTGAAATTGATTGTAAAAGAAGATTTACGGGAAGCGATCGCCACTGCCCTAGAACTGACATCCCCCGACGAAACTCTCCACATCGTGCCCACATACTCAGCTATGCTGGAAGTGCGCGGATTATTAACAGGACGTAAAATTTTGTAATTGGGGAAGCGGTGATGGAGGAAAAAGTGATTAGTCATTGGTCTCCTGACTCCTGACTCCTGACTCCTGACTCCTGACTCCTGACTCCTGACATTGACAAATGACAACGGACAAAGATCAACTAATAATAGGATGGCTCTATCCTAATCTAATGAGTACCTACGGCGATCGGGGCAATACGATCTGCTTGCGACAACGCGCTCAATGGCGGGGATATAATGTAACAGTCATGCCCCTAGACCAGCAAACTTCGGCTGCTGATATCCACAAAGTTGATATAATAGTGGGTGGTGGGGCGCAAGACAGGCAGCAAGAAATTGTCATGCGCGACTTGTCTGGGGCAAAGGCGCAAGCGCTGCGGGAAAAAATAGAAGCTGGGACGCCTGGGGTTTTTACTTGCGGTTCTCCTCAATTGCTGGGGCACTACTATGAGCCAGCAATTGGGCAGCGGATTGAGGGGCTGGGCTTGTTGGATTTTGTCAGCAAGCATCCCGGTATCGACGCCCGTCGCTGTATCGGTAATGTGGTATTTGAGGTAACAGCTTCCCGGTTAGGGCAGGATTTGTCAAAAATGTTGGGGACTGCCCCACTGGTGATAGGTTTTGAAAATCATGGCGGCAGGACTTACTTGGGAAAAGTAGAGGCCCTGGGGCGGGTAATTAAAGGTTTTGGTAATAATGGAGAAGATGGCACGGAAGGAGCGTTTTATAAGAATGCGATCGCTACCTACTCTCACGGTCCCCTGTTACCCAAGAATCCGTTTATTGCCGATTGGCTAATTCAGACGGCGCTAGCCGAAAAATATCAAACACCCATTTCCCTCTCACCCCTGGATGATGCCCTAGCAACACAAGCTAGAGTTGCCATGTTCAAACGCTTAGGCATTGTAACTTAACGATGTATCTGCGTGTATCTGCGTGTATCTGCGTTCGCAAGTTGCCATGTTCAAAAGCTTAGGCATTGTAACTTAACGAGCCGCGTTTAGTGGTAGCCCGCTTCAGAAGGGCTTAGAACGCACGAGCCGCACCGACGCAGGTCAGGCATTTTGACCCTTACAGCGGCTTGCAGCCGCATGAGGTACGGTAGGATTGTAGCGTCGGTGCCCCCGTGCCCGCCCGACCTAGCTGTGTATTACACCCGACTGCAACGCGCTATATTGGGATGCTCCCCTACAGAGGCCGCCAGAAACCCAGTTTCTTGAGTAAATGTACCTATCTCCTGCGATAATTAAAAAATGGTTAAGAAAAGGTTATAATCTGATTAAGAAGCTAAGATATATAAACAGCCTTCAGCAGGAGGAAATCATGGAACAGGGCAATCAGGTCAACAAAAACAGCTTTCTCTTCCCTATTTTTCCTTACCACGGTCAATTCCACCCAAAAAACCTAGTGTTCAACGCCAATCTTCAGGAATTCGCTCAACGAGTCGGGTACATCGCCAATTTAGAAACTGCTGGTAAGCTCTCTCCTGAAGAATCCTATAACCAAATTAAGGCTCTCTGGAAACAATTGAAGCGTAGCAAAAAGGCACTCTTGATTGCTAAAGACGTGGCTGATGAGGGCGAATGAAAACTTTTTTTTTTAAATTAAGTTTTAAGTTTACTAACACCAGAGACTTGCAGTAGCCTTGAAATTAATAAAAGCAAGGCCAGTCTGATGGAGCAATTGCGCTACAACCACAATCATAATGATGTAATTTGCGTTACTTACAGTCTGCTAACCGAAAACTCCAAAATTAATCTAATGGAGTTTATGAAGCTGCACCCTGAATGCAGAGTAGAACTGGTATATGGGGTGGAAATATGGTATTACAAAGGCAATTTTCACGGATATTATCCTGGCAATTTAATAGCTATCAAGAGAGCTGGCGAACCAACTCGTTATTACTCATCAGCCTATATCGATACAAGTCTAGAGGATTGCCCCACCCCAGCAAGATCTATCAAAGATTTTGGTAAGCCAGGAACAGGTCACTGGTGTCGGCAGGATGTATTTTTAGATAGAAAGGTGCCCAAGCATAATGACTACCACGCTTGGAATAATTTGATTAATGAAATAAATCAAATTTTGACTGGGGTGGGCGAGTAATGTAGAGTACCAGTCCGGTAATCTCTTGCAAACAGTTCACTTTTAGCGAGGATATTGCGGCTTGTATGAAGCCTCTGGCGACTTTGCCAAGCGTGTGGGATTGCCTGCAAAGTCTGGAGTCAGCGGTGCGATGATTGCTGTGGTTCCTAATCATGGGGCTATAGCCTGCTACAGTCCCCCGTTAAATTCAGTCGGCAACTCCGTCGTATGTTTGGAATTATTGCAGCTTTTCGCCAGCACTCCAATTTATATGGCGTAGCATTCGGCTTTAACCCTGATTACGGTTGAGGAGGCTGTGGAGGTGGTGGGTAGTTAGGCGGTGGGTAGTTAGGCGATGGGTAGTTAGGCTGTGGGGCAACTGGAGTCTGATGTTGTGGTATGGGCTTGGGCAGCAGCCAGATGAATAAGCCTACTACCCCAACAACAAGAACAATTCCTGCGCCAACTAGACCAGGTCTTTGGGGGAGTGAGTTATCCTTAGCAACAGGTGCTGGGACTAATCGACGAGAATAGGTTGAGGTTAATGCCTCAGGAGCCGAAGTGTGTGAAGCTGACGATCGCACGGACGAATTTTTGGAGGAAGACACTTGAGGGGTCGCCTTTTTTGAGGCGATCGCACAGGGTTTGCCTGCAGTGTAGCGGCATCTGTAGCAATTTTGACAAAGAAGCAGAATTTGTTACAATGTGTCAAGTATCAACCGTCAATTTTTCATCCAATAAAAAAATTATGATGCTGAAATCCTTAGCCAAAGTACTGACTGCATCCACGCTTGTACTAGCAACGCTTATTCCTAGTCCTGGAAAAGCAGCTTCTAGCACACCAACTATTCCATCTAGTTTCACATTCCCAAATGCGACTTTTCCAATAATAGTTCCCAAGCCACTATCCCAACCTCAGGCTTTTCCTCAGATAGTATTTCCCAAGCCAATATTCCCAACTCCGGCTTTTCCTCAGATAGTATTTCCCAAGCCAATATTCTCAACTCAGGATTTTTCTCAGACAGGATTTCCCACGAGATCATTCCCAACTCAGACTTTTCCTGGGATGAAAATTCCCTAGTCTGTTGAATTATATCATGTCCGATCGATTCGTTGTTATTGTCATTGCGTAGCGTAAGAACGATCCGACCGGACATGATATTATTGATGGACTCTGCTTAAGTCTAGTCATGCAAGTGAAAGCGAGATACCTCTTGGCGTAAACTCTGTGCTGCCGAGTTCAATTGTTGAATAGCATTGTTGATTTCCCGCAAAGAATGAGCCGTTTGTGAAGAGGTTTCACTTAACTGGCTCATCGCCTGAGTAATTTGTTCAGCCCCCTGAGACTGTACCTCCATACCCTGATTAACTATTTTAAAGCGCGGTGTCAAGGCTTGTACTTCCTCGATGAGCTTTGTTATTTGTGCAGTAATGTTGTTAACATCTTCCACACTAAGGCTGACTTCTTTGGTGAATTGAGCCATTTCGCTCACCCCGGTGTAAACGGCTGTTTGCATCTCTTTTACTATGCTTTCTATATCCAAAGTAGCGACAGCAGTTTGATCTGCTAAACGTCTAATTTCTCTAGCAACGACAGCAAATCCCCTGCCATATTCTCCGGCTTTTTCTGCTTCTATGGCAGCGTTGAGGGAGAGTAAATTGGTTTGTTCTGCTACTTTGGTGATGGTGGTGACAACACTACTGATGTTATTTGCCTTGTCACTGATGATCCCTAGTTTTTTGGAGATGGAACTGGTGGCTTGTGTTAATTGACGCATGGTTGTTTCCATCCGCACTAGAGCTTTTTGGTTGTTGCTTGCAGTAGTTGCGGTTGTTTGCGACTTGTTAGTGACTTCGTCCATCGTCATCACTAATTGCGTGGAAGTAGCGGCTATTTCCTTAGCCGTAGCTAAAACTTGGTTTGTCGAGGCAACTTGTTCTGTGACAGAGGCTTCTAATTGTTTGCCTGAGGCGGCAATTTGGGTGGCTGAAGTGGTAACCTGAATACCGGAGTGCCGCACCTGGCGGATTAATTGATTCAGGTTTTGAGTCATGCCTCGGAAGGCAGCTATTAATCTCCCCACTTCATCTTTATCGCTTCCTAGGCCTTCGACTTCTAGCGTAAGATCGCCTTTTGAAATTTTCTCAGCGACGTCTACCACTCCCGCAATCTTAGCGTTTAGTGGCTTAGCGATCGCATCACTGAGCCACAATGCTATAATAATTATAACCACTGTCGATAAGACAGTACCGCCCACAACTAATAGGATTAAAAAATTACGATCGTCAGCTTCTTCTTGGTTTTTCTTCTCCAGAATTTGATTTAGTTTTTTGAGGATTTCATCACGCTGCTCCTCCATTTTAGTAAAATGTAGCGACTTAGCTATAACTTTAGCATCGGCGATTTTACCTGCATCCACTGCTGTAAAAATTTTGTCAGAAATTTCCTGGGTTTGGTTGCCGGATGCCACTATTGATGATACCTGTTCTCGTAGTTGAGTATCTTTAATCTGATTTTCTAAATCTACATAAGTCTTGTGAAACAGCTCGACACCTTTTTGGTATGATTCTTTGTATGTTTGTGGGTTTTCAGGCTCAACAATATATCCTCTAGCATTACGCCCCATTCTACTTATACCAAGAGCTAACTCGTCTACTTGGGTAATAGTAGTTTGTGCCAGGTGGGTTTCAGCTTGTCTATCCAAGGTATTTTTATTGTGTGAATAAACTGCCGAAGCTAAACCAATCAGGCAAATCACCGGGAATAAATAGCCTAAGAAGATGCTAGATTTTAGCTTATCTTTACCAAACATGTTGCTGTCTCCAAATAAGAGGTTGAAGTTTTTATAATAAGCAGGTGGACTGCCATTAAACGTAAAACTCCTGCGGTTTGATAAACCTGCTTTTTCCAAAAAATCAGGTTTTGCAGTATGTTCGGCTTAATAACCGCCTGCCCTACGGTCATTTGTCCCATTTTATCACACCTGAGAGTCCCCCTGGATAAATTCAGGTTTCAGAGAGCCTCTGGAAAAATTTTACGAACCTTCGAGCAATTTTGCTTTATATACCACCTGTTGCCCCTCAATACCCTTTAAATCTTCGTAGGTTTTTTGAAAAACTAACCATCCATTATATTTTAAGGTGCTGAGGAATTCTTCATCATTATAAACATCCTCAGAAAAGGATAACTGATCGCTTTTGGACAAGTTTTGGATTCTTGCTGCTTTGTTGATTGTTCTCCCAAAGTAATCCAGGCGATTATTTAAGTTTACCAGTACCGCCGAACCCCGGTGCATACCGACTTTCACTTTTACCTTTTCAGTGTCTTCACGATGTCTATTATATTCTTTGATATTTATTAAAGCCTCTGTCACAGCTTCCAAAGCTTGCTTATTGGTAATGAACGAAGCCATAATTGCATCACCAATAGTTTTAATTTCTGTTCCGCCGTGGTGATTAATTGCCTTAAAAAATATGTCAAAATGGTCGCGTACAAGGTTGTATGCTTTTGCATCTCCAAGCTGCTCGTACATTCTGGTAGAGCCAGTGATATCGGTGAAGATAACGGTAACAGCTCTAATTTTAATTTGCTCCCGCTCCGATAAAACTTGATTGCCAAATAGCCGTTTGTAAGCGGGAAAATGGATAAGTTGTAGCCCGGAGAGACGGGGAGGTATTTTATCTAGAGGCAAATTATCAAGTAAGTTGTCATCAATCACATATATGCCTGATATCGCATGTCCCAAATTGGTTAATTCCAGTTTAATTTTACCGGGACGAACAACTATTTCTTTTTTGTCAAAATCCCTGCCTGACAATTGTTTAATTTGAATTGACTCTAACTCTTCTGGTTTTGTAGGCTCACCTTCTACTACAAGAATTCCTTTTGATAAGGTAATCGGACAGAAGTAGCGGTATCTACCTGTAGTTAAGGTATCCACCACAAATTCTGTTTGATTAAAGTTCACCAACATATTAAATTTAGGGTTTAACTCTGCCGGGTAGTCACAGTTAGGAATGATGTTTAAATCTTCAATCTCTTTACTCAAAGAAAAAGTTACTTTGACACGCTCAGAAAAATCAGCATCAAAGTTAAATTCGCAGATTTTACAAAAACAATCTCCTGATGTGTCTGCCAAATTATTGAATTCAGCGGTAATCATGTTGCAGTGCGGACAATGGATATCCCAATGCATATCAAATAATCCTGCCGTTACTCCATATAAAAATTCAGGAACGATCGCATCCAAGCCCAATCCAGAATGCTCTCCAACTTGGTAAGGGTTTATTCTAACTCTCTGGAAAGTGTCAGATGTTGCCAACCAGTTTTTGATGGCATCAATCGCCACTACATTAGCACCAAGACGCTGTCTTAGTTTACTTATTTTATGATTCAGAAGATTAGTATCCATTCGCCTTTGCCTTTCAAATTTGTTACAAATACGTTCTGGTGATCCTGCGCCGGATAAATATGTAAACTAGATGCACTATAGTTTATCTGCAATTTTGATCTGGCAAATGCCCCTGATACTGTCAAAAATTTGCGTAAGGACGCAGAAATGATGGCTCGTACCCCTACTTTATCTTTTGATCGGGGCACCTTAATTTTACACCCACCGCCACGAGGAAAAGCATGGGTGGAATATGCTACTTGGGATGATAGGGTGGAAAAGTTTCGCATTCCGGCGATTCACTACCGCCTCCTGGTAGAAGCACTACAAGCCGAAGCAACTGATTTCACCGACGAGGCGAAGCAATTTATTCCCCTGGAATTAAATCCCAGTTTGGAGATGGAACCCTACCCCCATCAGAGTGAGGCTCTGTTGGCTTGGAAACAAGCGGGGCGTCGAGGTGTAGTAGTGTTACCCACTGCTGCTGGTAAGACTTATTTAGCGCAACTGGCGATGCAAGCTACTCCCCGCAGTACCTTGATTCTGGTGCCGACTCTGGATTTAATGCATCAGTGGTATGCTCATTTAGTAGCGGCTTTTCCAGATGTTGAGGTAGGATTGTTAGGAGGAGGTTCGCGCGATCGATCTCCAATTTTAGTAGCTACTTACGACAGTGCCGCCATTCATGCTGAATCACTAGGCAACCTGTACGCCCTGTTAATCTCCGACGAGTGTCACCACTTGCCGACAGATTTCTACAGGGTAATTGCTGAATATGCGATCGCACCCTACCGACTCGGATTAACCGCCACGCCCGATCGATCTGATGGGCGTCATGCCGATCTTAACACACTTCTTGGCGCTGTTGTCTATCACAAAACACCAGAAGAACTCGCGGGAAAAGCGCTAGCTGAACATAAAATAGTTCAAATTAAAGTAAAACTATCTCAACAAGAACGCCTCCGCTACAACCAACTAATAAAAGAGCGTAACGACTTCTTGCGGCAATCAAATATTTCTATAAGCAGCATTAAAGGGTGGCAGATGTTTGTACAAGCTAGTTGTCGTTCACCTGCTGGGCGTAGAGCGATGCTAGCTCACCGGGAAGCTAAGGAAATTGCCTTATGCACAGACGGCAAACTGCGGATTCTTACCGATTTACTAGGGCAGCATTATCCAGAGCGCACCCTAATTTTTACTGTTGATAATGCCACAGTTTACCGGATTGCTCAAGACTTACTGATTCCGGCGATTACTCATCAAACACCAGTGAAAGAACGCCATGAAATTTTGACTCGCTTTCGTGAGGGAAAATACAAAAGTCTGGTAGTGTCTCATGTCCTCAATGAGGGCGTTGATGTGCCAGATGCCCGTATAGCAATTATTTTATCTGGTACTGGTTCAGAACGGGAATATATTCAGCGACTAGGTAGGGTGCTGCGGAAAGGTACTGATAAAGATAAGCAAGCGATACTATATGAGGTGGTAACAGAGGCTACAAGTGAAGAAAGAACTTCAGAGCGTAGGAGAGGTGTGGAGAAGAAAAAAGAACCACAGAAACCCAGAGGGAAAAAAGAGGAGAATCATCAGCAGTTGGAGATTTTGCCTCCCCTCTATGGGATGAATTCTCCATCTATCAAGCGAGCTGCTGAGCCACCAACCAAATGGCAAGAGGATAGGGAGGATGAAGATTAGTTACAGTCAGGTGCATCAAGACTGATTCTCTGCCACTTTGCTACTGCATCAGTTACAGTACTGTAGCAGCTACACTATATATAGCGGGTTCGTAGGGCAAACCCCCCCGTGGTTGCCCCTATATATGCCAGTGTGCGTAAGTCCTGATGAAGCTAAACCACATAAAAAATGCTCAATAAATATACCGTAAAATATACAAAAATTCCCTCCGGTTACATGGGACAACTGATAGAATGGCAAGAAGTCATTACGGAAGGAGCAACCCTAGAAGAATGTCGAGAAATGCTTCAGGATGCTCTTTCTGAGATGATATTAGCCTATCAACAACAAAACAAACCAATTCCCCTAGAAGAATGCTTATTAGAATCCATTTCCATCAATATTTAAGATGTCAGTAAAACGCAGAGATTTAGTCAAATATTTGGCAGAAAATGTGTTTCTCGTTCCCAGGCTCTGCCCAAG
>CASBRB010000358.1 GCA_949127975.1 Oscillatoriales cyanobacterium PMM_0019
ACTGCTATCTCTCTTCCAGATGCAATTTTTGAAGAGGCTGAAGCGCTTGCTCAACAGTTGGGAAGGTCTAGAAGCGAACTCTACATCGAGGCATTGAAAGCATATTTGCGACGATATAACCGAAAAGAGGTTTTGTCAAAATTGGATGAGGTATATTCCCAGGAGTCTTCCGAGTTAGACCCTGTTCTGGGAAAGATACAGTTTATGTCTTTGCCCCGCGAGGATTGGTGATGTATCGCGGAGAGATTTGGTGGGCAAATCTACTCGAACCATTGAGGTCTGAACCGGGTTATCGCAGACCAATTCTGTGATGATTAAGCAAAGGTTGGGTTGAGTAACGAAACCCAACCTACGGGCGATCGATCGCACTGCTTCATGCGCTAGTGTGGGGTTTCTCTGTCGCTCTACCCAACCTACTACTACTACTAAACTTATGAAGTACCACCAATAAGGCGTAAAATCCGGTAGTTAGGATAACTTATGTAATACTCCTTACCCCCATAACCAAAGTTACAAGTGCTATTTTGAAGACCTGAAGGTGTTTCGTTGGAGGCTCCTACCACTTTTCCCGCATGCAATCCGCCCTGAAAATCTACTTGACAATAGTATCGAGGTTGACCGTTTTCAAACTGTTTTGGAGTTTGATACCCGTTGTTATAAGTACCAGCATCTGGTTTCATATAGATAGGACGTAAATAATCAGGTATCCACAAGAAGTCATAACAACCATTTTGATGACAGCCTCGGACAAAGGTTACAATATTAATTTCTTGCCCTCCCCACCCAATAGCACAGCTTTGACCAACAACCTTACCAGGATGAAACCCGTTGTTGTATCCTGCGTAACATGCTGTAAGAGGGGAACCATTTGATTCGTGTCCACCTACAACAGTCATATCTGCTACAGCACTAGGCGATAAGGCTACTACTAAAGTGAACGCGCCTAAAAGCCTTAAACCGTAATTTACTAATGTTTTCAGCATCAACCTCACCTAAATATCAAAAAAAATTATTCCTTCTATTTTTAATTTACCCCTATCTCACTCAACAATTATCAGTAACTTTGTTATATAAAGTAGCTATTTTTACAGCATTTTTGGTTATAAAAAGTTATGCTGATTTACTGGAGTTATCAAAAGTTACATTTAGTTGTGCTATAATAGGACTAAATCCCCCAGAGTTACGCAAAAACAGCGTAATTGTGTCATTGTGAGTCCTAGGGGCAGCTAAGGATGACGAAGAATCTCTGAGATGCTTCGCTACACCGCGTTTCGATGTAAGAATTCAGGCTTGCCTGCTGACACATCTCAAACGCCCTCATCCCCTAACCCCTGCCCCCAATCCTGGGTGAGGACGATTCGGTATGCCTGAATCCTCACTTTTTCATCGGACTCACAAGAGAATCGTTATGTAAGTCCTGACAATATTCTTATACCCCTACCCGATCGATGGAAGTTGAACATGGTATAGAATTTCTCGATAATCTCGTTTATGCCAAAACTGGAAAACGCTTAAATAGTCTGCAAAAAGCTATTCTACGCGGGACTTGGCAAAATCTAAAATATCCCGAAATTGCTAAAACTCAATTCCGATCGGCTAAATATGTTAAAGGAGTAGGCTTTAACCTGTGGAAGCTTTTCTCAGAATTATTAGTAGAAGATATAAATCAATCTAATTTTCGCGCCATTTTGGAAAAAAGAGAATTATTAAATATTGATTTATCAACTTTTCAAGACTCGCCACAGATTAAGGTCGTAAATAGTATTAATGTTTGCTCTAAATTTTTACAGTTTCCAAATTCAGCAGAAACCAAACCCCAAAATCAAACCGATCGCAAGTGGAATGCCAGTGCTACGAATAAAAAAGATTTAAGCGAAATGCCTAATCTTTCGTCATTCTATGGTCGCACTCAAGAATTAACTACCTTAAAAAAATTGCTCCTCCAAGAGAAATGTCGCTTATTGACAATATTAGGTATATCTGGTATTGGTAAAACTGCCCTTGCAGTCAAATTAATCGAACAGGTTGCCGATGATTTTGATTATATCTTGTGGCGCAGTTTACGGAATAAACCTAGTTTGGATATTCTTGAAAGAAGCTTGTTAGAATTTATCTCAGCGACAGCCAATACAGATAATCGCCGATCGCACCTTATAGACTATTTGCGAAAACATCGCTGTTTAATCATCTTAGATAATGTGCAGATGATTTTCCAGAGCGGAGAGTTAGCAGGTAACTATGAAACTGGATATGAAAATTATGGTTCACTCTTCAGACAGATAGGGGAATCAGATAGCAGTAGTTGCTTTGTCTTAATCAGTGGGGATAAACCCAGAGAAATCGCCGACTTAGAAGCAGAATATCAAGGCTGCAAATCATTACCCTTAGCTGGTTTAGATGTGGATGCAGCTTGGGAAATCTTGAGGGAGCATGGCTTCGATACTGAGGAAAAATGGCAATATATGATTAATCAATATGGGGGTAATCCTTTATGGTTAAAAATGGTTGCCAGATTGATTCGAGATTTAGGGTTTACAGATTTATGGCAGGAAAGCACCTTTTTGTTTGCCGATTTAGAATATAAATTAAATCAACAGTTTAATCGCTTATCAGCTATAGAGAAAAAAGTTATCTCAACTATTGCCGATCTGGGCGCTCGCGTTACCACTGCCCAAATTTTAGCATATATACCCCAATCAGAGTTACTTAATGCTTTGCAATCTTTATTAAGGCGTTCATTGATAGAGAAATATGTAGAAATTGGGGAAGTTTATTTTACCATAAAACCCGTGATTAGGGAATATGTAAAACACCAATTATCAAAGTTATAGAATATATCCAAACCTGGGTGCGGTGCATAGCCCAATGGGGCTTGAGCAGGGGGATTGCCCTCACCCCCAGCCCCTCTCCCAAGCTGGGAGAGGGGAGTAAGAGTCAGATTGTCTTCTGTTTCCCCCCTTCTCCCTTGATGGGAGAAGGGGTTGGGGGATGAGGGTGAAAAAAGCTGCTTATGAGTCTTTTTCTCAGCGAGAATTACCTAAATCTTCAGTTAAAAAATACCAAGTAAAGATAATTGTATACGATCCAGTTAAGGAGGAGATCGTCCTATGGATAAACTAGAGCATTATCGTCAGTGCCTTGAAAAGTTGCTACTAGAATATGGTAAGTCACCGCCTGTTAATGGTGAAATAGAAGTGGAAGTAGTCTTTGATAAAGAACGCGATCGCTATCTAATTATCGATTTGGGATGGAATGAACATCACCGCGTTTATAACTGCTTTATGCACTTAGATATCAAAGATGGCAAAATCTGGATTCAGCGCAATCAAACAGACAAAAGTATCGCTGAAGAATTAGTAAAAATGGGAATTCCCAAAGAAGATATCGTGCTTGGACTTCAACCTCGCTATGTACGAGAGTATACCGGGTTTGGAGTAGCATAGGCTTCTTCTTTGACACGATCAGCGTAGAAATTTTTCATAGACTCTTTAGTAATGACTGCATTACTAGCCGCGTCCATAGGTAGTCCTTTTCTAGGATAAACCCAAGGATCTTCAATATGTGTCATTCTCTCTAACTCATAAGCATCACAAGCAAAATACTCTTCTGCTACTTCGCCTAAAAATTCCATTGTTTCTTTAGGCAAATTGGGCGGTTGTACATCCTCAATAATGGGTTTCCAGCTAAAATGCTTATAGCGATCGAACAGTTCCGGGATTACAGGACCGTGAACCCAAGCCTGAAAATCTTCTTCAAATAGAGGTGTGCCTTTAATCGCCAAGTGCCAAGCTTGAGCATAATAGACCAACTTCTGCAACTTGAGGTTACTTATATAGGAGCCAGTCTCATTAGCTAGCCAGATAAAATAGTTGGCAATGCCGAACTGGATGCTGTGGGGGAACTCGATCGCATCTTCACCTACCTCAACTCGCTGTTAGCTGCTCAATCATGAGTGTGAGTGAACTGACCCGGCAACTGGTGTGATTAATTTTATTAATCAATTGGCTCTCCGCTTGAACAGAGGGAAACTCAAGGCTTTCAAACCTTAATGTTGGGTTTCGTTCCTCAACCCAACCTACAACTTAAGAGTCGGATTTTCTTATCTTTCTCCCCTTCTCCCTTGATGGGAGAAGGGGTTGGGGGATGAGGGTGAAAAAGCCCTGGGCTACTTCTGTCATTTTTTGAGGACTAAAGTCCTCACTACGAGCCTTTTTTGAGGCGATCGCTCTTTTCGAGCAAATCACCTCTCAACCAACACCGATTAATAGGCGTCTTGCAACTCGTAGAAGTCCGGGGAAATATAATCTTTCCGCAAGGGCCAACCTATCCAATCTTCTGGCATTAACAGCCGCTTCAGGTTTGGGTGCCCTTCATAGATAATGCCGTACATATCGTAGGATTCGCGCTCTTGCCAGTCGGCCCCTTTCCAAATCCAGTACACCGATGGCACTCTGGGGTCTTCTCTAGGCAGGAACACCTTTACCCGTACTTCATCAGGTCTGTCAGCATTGTCACTCATTTTAATTAAGTGGTAGAAGCTGACTAACTCCTCTCCGGGACCGACATCATAGCCACCTTGACATTGCAGGTAATTGAACCCGTAAGCATAAAGCGCTGTGGCGAGGGGCATTAAAAATTCCCGGTCTACCTTGATTATCTCAACACCTAGATGATCGAGAGCCAGCGCTTCATGATCGAAACCGTTTGCTGTTAGCCACTTTGAAGTCTTACCCGCTTCTACCAACTGGGAAGATTCAGCTTGTTCTGCTGGCTTAGTTTCTTCAGCCACGAGGAACCTCCTGTTTTTCTGAAGCCTTGAGCGCTGGCATGATTGGCATTCCCATCGCTTCTGTCAATTCCTGGGGCGGATTTTGGCGGCTTGCTGACTGTAAATACTGTCCAGTCAAAATCGGCGGTACAACTTTCATGTTGTGTGTTGTGCTGTAGTACCGATGTATTTGTATAATTTGTTCCCGCTCTTGCATGGACTCATTGGCGACTTTTTTGCGCAGCTTAATAATTGCATCCATAATCGCTTCTGGGCGAGGCGGACAGCCAGGTAGGTAAACATCCACAGGAATCAGCTTATCCACCCCTCGCACTGCTGTCGGAGAATCCATGCTGAACATGCCGCCAGTAATCGTGCAGGCTCCCATCGCAATTACGTACTTGGGGTCTGGGATTTGCTCGTAGAGACGAACTAATGCTGGAGCCATTTTCATGGTGATTGTGCCTGCTGTAATGATTAAATCTGCTTGCCTGGTGCTAGCACGAGGCACCAAGCCGAAGCGATCGAAGTCAAACCGGGAACCAATCATCGCTGCAAATTCAATAAAGCAGCAGGCGGTTCCAAACATCAGCGGCCAGAGGCTGGAAAGTCGCGACCAGTTGTAAAGGTCATCAACCGTTGTCAGGATGACGTTTTCAGAAAGATCGTGAGTAACTTTGGCGTGTTCGATCGGATTGGCAATCCGCTCTGCCGAGTTTTCAGCCGTAGGGTTAGATTTCATGACCATTCCAAGGCTCCTTTGCGCCATGCGTAAACCAGGGCAACTACCAGAATTGCAATAAAAATCAAAGCTTCAATAAATGCCAACACTCCCAGGCGATGGAAGGCAACTGCCCAGGGATAGAGAAAAACCGTTTCAACATCGAAAATCACGAATACCAGGGCAAACATGTAATAACGGATGTTGAACTGAATCCACGCGCCTCCAATCGGTTCCATCCCGGATTCATAGGTGGTGCGTCGTTCTGGACCGGAACCCCTCGATCGCAACAGTTTGGATGCAGCCAGCGCTAGAAAAGGCACTAGGCTGCTAGCCAGCAGGAATCCTAGAAGATACTCATAACCAGTGAGAACAAACACGATTGGTAATTACAACTCCGTTAAACGACTTGTGTTACTACTTCTTTACATTATATGAAGGACACCTGTACCTGAGGAAACTTCCTTGGGTATCGCAATTCTAATGAATCTCCTGAGATAGGGGTGCCACTAGCTTAAAAAAATTACTCAATTATGCGATAATTTGTAACAGAGATTTTAAGATTTGCTTGTCGAGCCCTTATGGTAGAGTCAGCCGTCAGCACCCCGCTCTAAAGAGACGGGGCTTCATGCCTCTAACTTTAGATAGCTGACCAGCCTAAGTCCCAGCAATGGGGAAACTACGTTATCAGTAAGCGTTTAAGTTCCTACCTTGGAATGCGTAGCCAGTTCCATGCTCTAGAACCGAGTGGTTAAACAGTTTTACGAGGGGTAAGACAGTGCTGCTTGGATAGTACCGACCGATAACTTTGGCGAGGCTAACTTCACATCGTGCAGGATAGGCGTTTCCGGCTAACCAACAGGAAAGGGTAGAAACTGCACCTCTTTCTATCTACCCCGAAAGGGGGACGGCTAATCAATTAGCCGAGTCGCGTTTCCCCCACCCAAGAGGGTAAGGGTAAGGGTAAGGGAGAAGAAAGTTTCTTACCTTTCCCTCTACCTCTCCCTCTTTGGTGGTTTCCACGCTCCCGTGAGGCTTTTGGATGAGCAATCAAGCCGTTGATGTCGAAGCCCTCGATCGCTATGAATGTCGAGCCTGTGGCTATGTCTATGAACCCGAAATGGGCGATAGTAAGACTAATGTTCCTCCAGGAACGCCGTTTGCCGAATTGCCAATCACCTGGCGCTGTCCCGTCTGTAGTGCCCGGACTACAGCGTTTCAAAACTTAGGTCCCAAAGGTTCGCCCTCTGGATTCAAGGAAAACCAGCGCTACGGTTTAGGTGTCAACACTTTAACGCCCCCTCAGAAGAATGCCCTCATCTTTGGCGGCTTGCTCTTAGGCGTTTTGTTTTTTCTGAGTCTCTACGGGTTACATTAAAGAGTTGGTGGTTAGGGGCTCAAGCCTACCTAAACTCCCCCTAGCCCAAAGCCTGATAGCGTTCCCACTTGCTCAAATATGACCTCAATTCTGAAATTACTGAAACAAATTGTAATATTGCTGGCAGTTGTTCTTTTGTGTGCCAGTTGTAGTAAAATTCCCGCTATCAGCTACAACCCCTGGCAAGTGATTAATCTGCCAGCACAGGCAAACTTGCTGGACATTGGGTTTACAGAAGACCATAATCATGGTTGGCTAGTGGGCAGTGAAGCCACACTTCTGGAAACAACTGACGGCGGTAAAACCTGGCAGTCTCGAACTCTAGAACTAGATAACCCCAAGTACCGTTTTACCTCGGTAAGTTTTGCAGGTGAGGAAGGGTGGATTACTGGAGAACCTTCTATTCTGCTGCATACTGCCGACGGTGGCAAATCCTGGGAGCGGATTCCGCTGAGTACCAAGTTACCGGGAAACCCAAACACAATTGTGGCCCTTGGTGAGAATTCTGCTGAGATGACTACCGATGTCGGGGCTATTTACAAGACTTCAGACGGCGGTAAAACCTGGAAGGCACTGGTGCAGGAAGCTGTGGGGGTGATTCGCAATATTGATCGCTCTGCGGATGGCAAATATATAACAGTGTCTGCCAAAGGCAATTTTTACTCCACCTGGGAACCTGGTCAAGATGCCTGGGTACCACACAACCGCAGCAGTTCTCGCCGACTTCAAAATATGGGTTTTACCCCAGATGGGCGTTTTTGGTTGCTAGCGCGAGGGGGTCAGTTACGATTTAGTGACTCTGAAAATATAAACGATTGGGAAGATTCTCAATATCCAGACTTTTCTGCAAGCTGGGGTTTACTAGATTTAGCCTACCGGACTCCATCCGAAATTTGGGTGGCTGGTGGCGGTGGCAATTTACTCTGTAGTTTTGATGGTGGCAAAACTTGGCAAAAAGACCGTGAAGTTGAGGATGTGCCTTCTAATTTTTACAAAATTGTGTTTGTAACACCCGAACAAGGGTTTATCATTGGTCAGCAGGGTATTTTACTAAAATACGAAGCTGCAACGCCAACAGCTTGAGAGATAATAATAATGATCGGGAGTCAGCAGGTAATTATGCTCTGGTAAATATATCTCAGCTATAAGCTAGGAGCAAGCTCGACTACTGAAACCTAAGTGTTGTCAAAGGAGGAATCTAAATGTCAGGAACAACTGGAGAGCGTCCATTTACGGACATTATTACCAGCGTTCGTTACTGGGTGATTCACAGCATCACCATCCCCGCCTTGTTTATTGCAGGCTGGCTATTCGTTCAAACTGGTCTGGCTTATGATGCTTTTGGGACGCCTCGCCCCAACGAGTATTACACCCAAGAACGGCAGGAAGTGCCGATCGTGTCAGACCGCTTTGAGTCTAAGCAACAAATCGAGCAGTTTATCGCTAAGTAATTCTTTTTGAAGTAGTTGAAAACATGACTAGCAAGACCGGAAATCAACCAGTTTCTTATCCGATTTTTACCGTTAGATGGCTTGCCGTTCATACTCTGGCAGTGCCAACGGTGTTTTTCTTAGGTGCGATCGCCGCCATGCAATTTATTCACCGCTAGGAGAAAATTATGCCAGACCGCATGCCCAATCCAAATAATCAACCTGTTGAGTTAAATCGGACTTCCCTTTACTTAGGGTTGTTACTGGTTTTTGTTCTTGGTATCCTATTTTCCAGTTATTTCTTTAACTAACAAGACTTAACTGAATCATTGTTGTTGGGTTAAATTCGGAGGGAAAAGTTATGTTGGAAAATGGAAGAATCCCCTTGTGGGTAGTTGCAACGATCGCTGGTACAGGTATACTGGTAGTTCTCGGTCTTTTCTTCTATGGTGCTTATGCTGGTATAGGCTCCTCTGTCTAAGCAATCAGTAGACGGAAGGATTAAAATTCATCCTTCCATCAAGCAAAAAACCGCTGGTGTGATGGCAACCAGCGGTTTTTTAGCTAAATCTGCCAAGATTTAAATGCCTGATGGGTCTTCATGCTCGATGTAAAGGAACAAGAAAGCCATCGATATCGCCGGAAAGACTAAACCCACCAGGGGTACCAGGATAGAAGGTAAAAAGGAAGCTGCCATAGCTAAATTTCCTGTTTAAATTACACAACCGATTTTACCTGAATTTGGGGCGCTCATGCTTCATCCTAGAAGCATTTAAATGCTGAATGCTAAAATTCCTCACTGGACAAGCCGGACACATCAGGGGGAATTACAATACGATCGACCGTGACTTTATGGCTCTCCCTCTGGGTAGAATTATCGATGGCGATCGCCTCAAACCGGATTTCCAGGCTGCCAAAAGGAACAGTCAACTGAATCATCGCTTCCAGATTCCCAGAGGTGCTGGGCATAAAATCGACTAATAAGCGGGGCTCGTCAAGCAGTAAGCGACTTTGGCGGTCTTGAATCCATAGTTTAACATAGATCGGGATCTCATGAGGCGGCAATGTTACACGAACTATTATCGATTCTCCAGCTACGAGTTCCCCTTTGCGTACAAAAAGCAGAGGTGTCGGCACTGGCTTATCCTCAAGCTGTTGGTACAAAATCGGCGGTGTGGCTTGGGGCTGACTTTTGAGTGTAGGGGAATCCACTTTAGCAGTCTTTTGTTCAGACGTCGGTGGTTGTGATGCAGGTATATCGTCATCTACCACAATTTCTCTAGAATTCCACAACACATGGGCAGTAGCTTCGGGCGTTAAGGTATCAGGTAGGTTTTCCTCCTCTAGGTCTTCGACAAAGGAATTGTCAACAGGTAAGTTTTCCTCCTTTACCTCTTCCACAGGAGAGTTGTCAACAGGTAAGTTTTCCTCCTTTACCTCTTCCACAAATAGGTTTTCCTCAGTTACATTCTCCTCAGGGAGTAGCTCAGTTGTTAAAGCTTCAGACACCTGGGCCTTGGTTGCCAACGAATTTAGGCGCAATGAAAAACGCTCTGGAAAATTCAACGCTTGAAAGGCATCAAGTTGCTCTTGTTCCTGAGGTGTGAGGGTGAAAGGAGATTCTTCTTGGACTTCAATTGTTTTGTCTTCTGGTAATTCTTCATCGGTACTGCCGTCTTCCGGAGGAAAAAAGCCTTGCTCTAGCTCTAAGTTACTTGCCTGGGGTTGGGGAAGTTTAGGCAGTTGTAAAGGTTTAGAGGTTTTTTCCTGGGAGGTGGGTTGGTAAAGTTGAGGCGGTAAGGGATTAGAGGTTGAAGATTGAAAGTGCAAAAGATTTTGGGGAATCTCTGGGTGAGAGTTCCATAGTATCAGTTTTTTCCTCTGGAGATGCGGGGCTTCTGGGGGTAGCTCAGTTTTATCTTTCTCCTCGACACCTTCTGTACTGACTTCGGGTTTGGGAGTAAGAATCGCTTGTAATAAACCCTCTAAATCAACTGTAATGGTGAAAGATTCAGATGCTAAGACAGTGTTTAGGGAATTATAGAGGGCGATCGTGCCTAAGAGCAAATGGGTTTGGCTGGCAGTGGCGGGAAGTGCGAGGTTACAGCTAAAATAAAAGGTTGGCAACTTTCCTGATAAGGGTTGCCTAACATCTAGCAAGACTTGTAAATTTTGGGGATGGCGCAACTGACAGTGCAGTTCTCCTTTAAAAACCAAGTTCCCTGCCTGTGTGGAGTTACTACCATTTAGCTCTCGGTGGGTTTTGATATCTACTTGCCCCAACAACGTCACAGGTTCTCCCTTGAGCGCCGTTAAATTTTCCTCATGGAGTGCCAACACTACCTCGAAGCGCTGCTGGAAACTCGGTTTACTTGGCGCAGTATCGGCGTTTGAGGGCAGAGACTGTCGATCGGATGGGGTATTTTGGATAGATTCTGACGACTCCACCCCTTGCAACAGCGGTTCAATCACTTGCTGTAACATTTCATCGAGCTTTTGCAGCGAATCCTCCAATAGGGGGTTGACAAGTGGGTCATTATTTACTTTTTCTGGCTGCTGATCTTCTACTAACTCTGCTAGGGCTTCAGAAGCAGCAGGCATCTGTATAGTAATTTCATGCTCAGGCTGGGAAACCGTTACTATTTCTGCCCCAGTCAGGGGAGCATTTGCTGTTGTGGCATTCGGCGAGGTTAGCGGCGATGTGGTTGCGGTTTTGGGTAAAACCTGGAGCCGAATTGCTTGATTCCAAGTTTCGCCTAAAAAATTGGACATCATATCACTAGAGCAGCGCGTTTCCCAAAGCCCAGGCTTAAGGTATGTGAAGGGCATGACAACCATTAACCCTTCTAGGTTAGTGCGGTTTGTCCGTGTCAAACTCCGGCGCACTGAAGAGGCGTCTTCGATTGGCTGATAACTAATGGAAATTTCCACATCAGTGTTAGCACGACTCGAGTGAGCCGCCACTCGATATCTACCTTCTTTGATTTCCAGACTTGGCGTTTTTATAGGTAGCCAGGATCTTGCGCCTTCTTGCTGTAGTAGAAATTCCCAGGATTCCATTGCTGCCAAGGTTGCGAGGTTTATATATTAAAGCACATTTTAGTCTAGTTTCTTACCCAATCCCAATCATATCACCTGTGCTAAGTAGCTCAGCCATTTAAGGCGCAGCGGGTAGCATCTGCCTGACGCCAAAGGAAGTAATCCAATACCTGAGACTTATTTACTAGGAAATTACTCCCAGCCAGACACGGCTTGAATCCTAACCTGTGTTACTATACTACAATCGTACTATATATCTCAGGATGGTCAATAAATGTCAATGCTTGAATGCGCAGCTACTTAGCGGTTCTAATGAAATTCGGTGATTTCCTTCCCCAAGTTGACAAGCAAAGCACTACGATATAAAGGTGAGCAATCTGTACCCCTTACATTCCTTAAGGGAGGGTCACTGGTTTAAGCTTATTTGCGGAGCCAGTTTTCAACACCTCCCTGCTGTTCGGAATCTGACGTTAGCTTACACGCTAGCTGGTGCTGACTGTATTGATGTGGCTGCCGATCCAGCGGTGATTGCTGCGGCTTATGACGCCTTTAAGGTTGCTGAAAAATTCGCAGAGGCGGCTATTGCCCGTGGATATGGCTTTAAGGGCTTGCCGTGGTTAATGGTAAGTTTGAATGATGGGGAAGACCCCCATTTTCGCAAAGCAGAATTTAACCAGGCGATGTGTCCAGCAGATTGCCCCCGTCCTTGTGAAAGTATTTGTCCAGCTCAAGCGATCGCTTTTGAGGATACTGGGTATTCTGGGGTGATTGACGAGCGCTGCTATGGTTGTGGGAGATGTGTACCAGTTTGCCCGATAGGGCAGATTGTGACTCGTTCTTACGTGTATACTCCAGAAGCTCTAGCGCCCTTAGTGCTGCAATTAGAAGTGGACGCCCTAGAAATTCACACCCAAGTAGGGCGACTGGCAGATTTTCATCGCCTGTGGCAAGCTCTAGCGCCGATAGTTTCTAAACTCAAGCTGATAGCCGTCAGTTGCCCTGATGGCACCGATCTAATTGACTACTTATGGGCATTATACCAGGTGATGCAGCCTCTACCCTGTCCTTTAATCTGGCAGACTGACGGACGCCCGATGAGTGGTGATATCGGTATGGGCACTACTCACGCCGCTGTCAAATTGGGTGAAAAAGTGCTGGCAGCCAATCTACCAGGATACGTGCAATTAGCTGGTGGCACTAATAATTATACTGTTGCCAAACTGAAAGCTAATGGGCTACTCAATCAGAATCCAAAAAGCCTAAACCCCAATCCCAAATCATTTATTTCTGGCGTCGCTTATGGTAGCTACGCGCGGGTTTTGTTGTCCCCATTTTTAGAAATGATAAATAGTAACGAAGCTGATGCTAATTTTCGATTTTTTCAAAACCACCCTCAGCCCTCTGGACGCTTGGAAGAAACGCCCCAGCAACTATGGGAAGCTGTAGCGATCGCTCAAACCCTAGTATCTCAACTCAAGTCGTCGTCAGTAAAAGGAAAAATCACCAATTGTGAATGAAGATATCAGTTTAGGAAGGATGCGAATTACAGACGATCTCTGTAAATTGCTTGATATTTTGCCAGAAAAAATTCGCTTATCAGTCGAGAATCACCCGCAGCAGAACAATTTAATTGAGGTGGTGATGGATTTAGGGCGATTTCCTGAGGCTCGCTTCCCAGATAAAGCAGAGTACCTCTATGAAGCGCCGATTTCCAAAGAAGACCTCAATTATTGCATCGAGCGGGTGGGGCCATTTAGCGGTGATAACCGAGCAGGAATCGAGCGTACCCTGCACCGGATTAGTGCCATCCGCAATCGCCCCGGTGAAATTATCGGCTTGACGTGCCGCGTAGGTAGGGCTGTTTACGGTACTATCGGCATGATTCGCGACTTAGTAGAAACTGGAAAGTCGATTTTGATGCTAGGTCGTCCAGGGGTAGGTAAAACAACAGCTCTGCGGGAAATTGCCAGAGTGTTGGCAGATGATTTACATAAGCGGGTAGTGATTATCGACACATCCAACGAAATCGCTGGTGATGGAGATATTCCCCACCCAGCAATTGGACGTGCCCGCCGGATGCAAGTTGCCCGCCCCGAACTACAGCATCAGGTGATGATTGAGGCAGTGGAAAACCACATGCCAGAAGTGATTGTAATTGATGAAATTGGCACGGAATTGGAAGCTTTAGCCGCCCGGACAATTGCCGAGCGTGGCGTGCAGTTGGTGGGCACTGCTCACGGCAACCGACTGGAAAATCTGATTAAAAATCCTACCTTGTCTGATTTAGTCGGCGGTATCCAGGCAGTGACACTAGGAGATGAAGAAGCCAGACGCCGAGCTTCTCAGAAAACAGTCTTAGAGCGCAAAGCTCCACCAACCTTTGAAATCGCTGTGGAAATGCTGGAGCGACATCGCTGGGTAGTACATGAAAGCGTTGCTGACATGGTTGATAGCCTGCTGCGAGGACGTCAGCCTTCTCCCCAGGTGCGGACGGCTGATGCCAATGGCAAAGTTACCATCACCAGCGAGTTACCCGATAGCCCTGGGATAACTCCAGCGGGGATGTCTTTGCGCCCTACAGGCTGGCGGACATCTGGGCAAATGCAGCCAATGCCTATAAGTTTGGAGGATGACTCACCAAGTCATGCTGTATCAGAGCGGATTGCAGAAGAAAACTCTTTTGAGCAACTGCTCAATAAATCCTGGAATCAGCTAGATGCATATCAGCAAGATGTTGAGGCTGGACCTAATGGAGAGGATTTACCCATACACATTTATCCTTATGCCATCAGCCGCCAGCAGTTGGAGCAAGTAATTGATGTGCTAAATTTGCCAGTGGTATTGACAAAAGACATGGATAGTGCAGACGCAGTTTTAGCTTTGCGATCGCACGTCAAAAACCACTCCAAATTAAAGCAAATTACCAAAGCACGTCATATTCCTATCTATAGCCTCAAAGCCAGTAGCATTCCTCAGATTACCCGCGCATTGCAGCGTCTGTTGCACATGGATGATAGCACCCTGGCAGAAACAACCGATCTCCGCCTATTTTCCCAAAATGGTTCTGAAGACGAGATTGAGGCTCTAGAAGAAGCCAGACTAGCAGTGGAACAAATCGTTATTCCCAAGGGGCAGCCGGTGGAACTCCTACCCCGTTCAGCAAAAGTGCGTAAAATGCAACACGAGCTAGTAGAACACTATCGCCTCAAATCCACCAGTTTTGGCGATGAGCCCAATCGACGCCTGCGGATTTATCCCGCTTGAGGGGTTAGGAACTAGGGACTAGGGACTTACTCCCTTCCCCTGTCTCCTGACTCCCTACTCAGACCGCCTGACTCCTGTCTCCATGATTACCCATTTGAGTTATTTTTTTTAACGCAAAGGGCGCTAAGGTTAGCGCAAAGGTACGCAGAGGGTGTTGTTGGTTTCGGCAGGGGGGTTACGCTGACTCCTGTCTCCTGACTCCTGTCTCCTGACTCCTGTCTCCTGACTCCTGACTCCTGACTCCTGTCTCCTGACTCCTGTCTCCTGACTCCTGTCTCCTGACTCCTGTTCCTCTTAACACCAGTGAGGACTTTGAGTAAGTAAAGCCTCCACCGCTGTACTAGCTATAGGCTTAGAAAAATAGTATCCTTGCCCTTGCCCACCAGCAGTGTCCATCTGCTTGAGGCGTTCCTGTTGCTCTGCTGTTTCTACGCCTTCTGCCACAATATAGGCTCCTAAGTTACGAGCAAGGTTGATGATTGTCTGCACAATCTCTTCACTCTCGTTCTCAATACACATGCGACTGATGAAACTGCGATCGATTTTCAACGCATCAAATGGAAATTTGTGTAAGTAGCTCAAAGATGAATAGCCCGTACCAAAGTCATCAATATAGATATTTATACCCAGATTTTTCAGTTGCCACAACATTGCCATTGTCGCTTCCGAATTCTCCATCAGCACGGATTCGGTAATCTCCAGCTTTAAAGTAGAGGGCTCTATACCAGTATCAAGCAGAATTGCTTGAATTTTCTCTACAAACTTCGCTTCTCTAAATTGTTTTGTAGAGATATTCACACTCATAGTTAACGGCGGGGAAGTAGGAAAGCGTTGCTGCCATGTGTAAAGTTGGCGACAAGCTTGACGGAGTATCCAGTAGCCAATGCTCACAATCAGCCCTGTTTCTTCCGCTACCGGAACAAAATCTGCTGGAGAGATCAAGCCTCGTTCTGGATGTTGCCAACGTATTAGTGCCTCGAACCCGGTGATTCTACCAGATGAAAGCCCCACAATCGGTTGGTAATTAATCACAAACTCCTGGCGCTCTATGGCTCGGCGCATATCGTTTTCCAACTGCAAAAGGGTGACTGCCCAGATATGCATAGCTGGCGAGAATACCTGATAGCGTGCTTTGCCAAGTGCCTTAGCACGGTACATCGCTATGTCAGCATTTCGGATGAGTTCCTCTGGTTTTTGATAATCACACGTACTCAAAGCTATACCAATACTCACGCTGGTGTAAACTTCCTGGTTGTTGACGTTAAAAGGCAATGCTAATTGCCTTTGAATCTGATTAGCGACTTCTTTGGCATCATCAACTGACTTGATATCCTCCAGCAGAATTGCAAACTCATCTCCTCCCAGACGGGCAACGGTATCTCCACTATGCACGCAAGGCACCAGCCTTTCGACGAAGGCAATTAGCAGGTTGTCTCCACTTTGATGCCCTAGGCTGTCGTTAATGACTTTGAAGCGATCGAGGTCTAAAAATAGTACAGCAAATAAATACTCCTGCCTCCGTTTAGAGAGCTGAACCGCATGTTCTAGCCTATTCATGAACAAAGCTCGATTCGATAAACCCGTCAGCGCATCGTGGAAGGCATCATATAATAGCTGTGCCTCGGCTAGCTTGCGGGAAGTGATGTCCGTTTGTGCCCCAACCATGCGGTAAATTTTACCTTCAGCATCTTTAACAGTAATTCCAACACTTTGCATCCAACGGGATGTTCTATTTTTGTGTATTATCCGATATTCACTTTCAAAACGAGAGCTAATTCCTTCCAAATTGGCAGCTAGTGCTAGTTTTAGGCTCTCTATATCGTCTGGATGCACCCGATCGAACCATTCGTCAGCGCTGTTACTAATTTCGTTTTCCTGAAAGCCAAGCATTGATTTCCAACGGGAAGAAAAATAAATCCGATTGGTTTTAATATTCCAGTCCCACAGCCCGTCATTGGCTGCCTTTGCCGCTAGTGCATATCGCTCTTCACTTTCCTGTAGCGCCTCCTCTGCACGTTTGCGATCGGTTATATCAACCATATAAATTCTAATCAGACGACTTTCAGCAATGTAGTACACCGATTCTTCAAATATGGCACTACCAACTGCTACTTCCCGAACCAAAAATTCTGTCTTTTCATTTTGAATAGCATCCAGTAAGCCTGATAATATGGGATGTTTTACTTCTGCTCTTTGAATATCGGTAAATTTGATAATTGCAGCTGGATTGAGATAGGTAATCTTTCCAGATAAATCGATTTCTATAATAGGACTGGGTAAAAGTTCAGGAAATGAAGCAAGTCGCAGCAAAGCCGATTCACTCACTAGATCGGAATCAAACTCTTCTGGTATTAAGGTTTCACTGGTATCAAATTCATTAGATGAAGTAACCTTTTGAGTAAACTCCAATATTTCTGGTTCTGATAAATTCTGGTCTACCAGCAAAAAAATCGCTTTAGCTTTGCCGCCAACTATAATTTCATCTTTATGGTTTAAAATTTTTACTAAACAAGGCTTGTGGTTAATAATTAACCCGTTTGTGCTAGGAGTTCCTTGTAAATCTCCATCAATAATTTGAAAAAAAGAAGTATTATTTACCGGATTAGTCACCCGTAATAAAGTAGCATGATAGCGAGAGACTAGCGGAGAATGAATCACGATGGAATTTTTAGCGTCACGGCCAAGCGAGTAGATACTTTTATCAAGATTTACGACCCGGCTACTTTTGGTATCTTCGACCACCAAGACCGATCGTAATTGTCGCTTAGTACGAAGAGTTGTAGATGAATGATTAACGACAGACATAAAATTCCAAATCCCTGATTATACCATGTTATCGTTTATGCTCTGAAATATAAAAATTTTAACCTGGTTATCTAGTTTAGGCTTGAATTATAATATTTCGCAACAAAGTAATGCCCTCCCCATACTCTCAGGACTTACGTATAGAACCTATTATTAGGTTGGGTTCAATTAGCGTCACCCACCATCAACACTGCGGTGTGCGTCCCTAAGTCCGGTATATGTAGTGTAGTTGTGTAAGTCCTGGGAAATTGGAGCCTGGGCTCACAAACAGCGTTCCCAGGCAGAGCCACCGGAACGAGAAACGAGAAAAAACACCGATTGCAGGGCTAAGTGGGCTATAATTGAATCAAACATGGCTGCGGCGAAGGCACCAGAAAGCGAGGATAGGGGAGACTGCGTACCGTCTACCCAGCGATCGCAAAAAAAACTTGTCAAACCCCTTGACAATTCTTGGTGAGCACCTGCTACAATATAAGAGGTTAAAACAATGGGGTGTCGCCAAGTGGTAAGGCAGCTGGTTTTGGTCCAGCCATTCCGAGGTTCGAATCCTTGCACCCCAGTTAAAAAAACTTATTGCTCCTGCTCTTGTAGTCACAA
>CASBRB010000359.1 GCA_949127975.1 Oscillatoriales cyanobacterium PMM_0019
AATAGTTAGCTTGCTACTCTACCAAAAGGGATAAATCACGCTCAATTCATTGAGCGTGTCGTGTTTCATCTCCCGGTTAAAACACGGGAGCTTTCACACTCCCGGTCTATTCAAGGTAAAATAGAGCGATCGCCAAAAATTTTCCTGAGAGCGTCGTTACCAGGAGCAATCCGCTGAGAATCTTCTGTTTCAACTAAATTGTAGGTTTCAGCACCGCCAATCTGCCAAGCCAAGTATCCCCAAGGGGTGAGAATGCGGGGGCCATTTTCAATTTGTATGCCCGTACTCGCACCCATATCTAAGCCAATAAAGGTAGCAACTTTTACATTTCCCGGATCTGGTAATGTCGCCAGTTCGGGAAACCCCTGCAAGCGATCGCGGTTAGTAGCAATGTGGTAAAGGCTTAGTAGGGCGTGGGTTTTCCCGCCACCAAAGGGAGTACGTAGTTGCAGGACGCGATCGCCTGCTTCTCCTTTAAGCCCCCGCAGCACATCTTCTAGCAGCTTTCGTAGTTCTTTGGTGAGGTAGGTAGCAGCAAAAAACTCCCTGGCATCTCGATAAACTTTTGGACAATTAGAGTCCTGACGAACAACTCCCCCCAAACTGGCGGCGTAGGTGGAAGTATCCAGCCTGCCCTCTAAGATATCTGGGTGGGGGGTGACTACCTGAGTCCAAGGTTTTAGCTGATATGCACTGCTCATTTTAGCTGTTTTTTATGCTATTTTAGTTCGTCGTAGGCGCTTTAGCGCCAAGCGAGGGCTAAAGCCCTTACTACAAACTTTGTCTTCTATATAATATATACATTCATAGTTATTAAGTTTTGTAACGATTTGCATACCTTCTGCTCTGAAAACCGATATAAGATTATAGTGGGGTTTAAATGCTAGCCCTGTCAAGGTGACAAGAGTAACCTTTCTTCTCGTTCCGAGAAATCAACGAGAAAGAACACCGATTGCAGGGCTAGGGTTTAAATGCCCTCTATCCCGATCAATAGAGATGTAGAAAGGAAAAAATGTCTAGCCCCAAAGCTATACCCAAAGCACTGCAAGAAACACTAAGCTTGCCAGTAAGTCTTACGGTAGATGGCGAGATGGTTGCTCTAAGTGACTTTGTTAAGCATAAGAGAGCTTCTTATTTATCCCTCTCAAGTCTCACAGCCAACCAGAGAGCAAGAATTGTAGCGGAACGCTTGAGACGTGAACCAGAAGTAAGATTAGCTACGGTTAATGCAGGCACGATCAATAAAGAAAGAGCGATTGCTGAAGTTGAAGCACAGACTCCCCTAGGTCAATTTTTAATTGAAGCTGAACAATATGTTATCCAAAAATTAATTGAAGAAGCTAAAAATGGTCGATTAAAGGATATAATTGAGCAATTATAACTCAAAGTTGCTTATCTTTATGTCTGAACATCGTCGCCATTTTGAAGTAGAGGCAGTGATTCTAGCAATTGATTCTAACTATGAATTTATGAAATGCGGACTTTGTAAGCATGGAATTACCGCACCTGGTTTAGTAACTGTCACTTTGGAACGAGGAGAGTCTCTGGTCATTATTAAGCGAGTGCCAGCAGAAGTTTGTGATAATTGCGGTGAGTACTATTTGAGTGATGACATTACTGAACACGTATTGCAACGAGCGGAAATAGCTATCAATAATGGGGCGGAAGTGGAGATTATTCGATATCCAGCGCAGGAAATAGGAATTGGCGCTATTCAGTAGTTGTAGGTTGGGTTGAGGGACGAAACCCAACTTGCTACCAATGCAATTAGATCGTTGAGCGATCGACGAAGAAGATTATCTCTTTTTTTTCTCGTTTTTTCTCGTTCCCAGGCTCTGCCTGGGAATGCAGCTTTGGAGGCTCTGCCTCCACCAGTCGGGAACACCACCACGGGAGCTATTCTATCAAATCTTGAATTGGAAATTGCATCAAGTTATTTGCTTTGAGTGAATATATTGCTTGGGTCTTCAACCAGTCTTTTCCAAGAAGCTAGCAAAGTGTCGATCGCTTGTTGTTCTTGGGTACGTTGGCTGACAACACCTTCCTGTTCGGCGGCTGGAGTAAGTGCGCGTCCCGCTAAAGCTTGTGCCACGAGGCGTAGTTGGGTAGCGTCGGGTGCGGATACTGTTAAAAATTCTGGAATGTTTTGAGGTTTGTGTTCTGCCAACCACAGCAGGCGATGCAGGATATCTATTAAGCTAGGAGCAGCCCCAGAGGATTGAGGGTTTCTCTGAGAAAGGTTTGGTTGTTTGTCTATTTTGGGAATACCCAAGTTTTCATCAGCGCCGCGCTCTATGTAATCCCGCAGTTGCACTTGATTTTTGGTTTTCTTGACGAGTGCTAATTTCCCATCTGTTAGCCCCCCCTGCACCATCAAGTTCAACCCCAATCCCTCGCGCCATCGTGTTGGCTTCGTCAAAATCAACGATCGCTTCCCCGTATTCATAACGCCCCATAATGTAATACTGGGTAGGTTTATCTACCGCACTAATGCCTCGTCGATCGCACAGCAGTACGTCAGTTAAAATGGTTTCCAGGACTTCTTTCTGTACTTCATTTAAGAAGGTTTGGGCATCTAGTTCGTCACCGTTAGGCAGTTCTACGCGATCGTATTGGGTATAGGCGCGAAGTCCAGCACCGATACAGGCGATGACTAAATCTGCGCCGCTGACTCCTTCTTCCATTAAGGTTTTGATCCGCTCTTTGACGATTTCTGCTAATTGGGGACGGACATCCATTCCATAGTCGCCTACATCTGAGGTTTGGCGTTTACGGGCAACTAGGAAGATGCTGGAAGC
>CASBRB010000360.1 GCA_949127975.1 Oscillatoriales cyanobacterium PMM_0019
ATGGGAGAAGGGGTTGGGGGATGAGGGTGAAAAAGCCCTGCTAGTGTTCTGTGGAAGCTAGGTTTCTCACTCTACACATGTCCAAATCCACCATAGAAGATGTGGGTATGGACTTGGGCTGAGCCTGGGAACGCTGTTTGAGAGGCAGAGCCTCTCACGCTACTGCCATCTCCAGGAGCCCAGGCTCCAATTTCCAGCCAGCCCGCCCGGTGTAGGGGCAATCCCCCTGTGGTTGCCCCAGGGAGGGGCACCCCCTACCCCCGTGGTTGCCCCTCCTTGAGGTTCTGCCTAAGAGCTTCGTTCCCAGGCAGAGCCTGGGAACGAGAAGAAACGAGCAGAAACGGTATTTTTAAAGATAGCACTAAATAGATGGGTGCTTTCAGGCTGCCAGTAGTTGCCTAGTAGCAACAAAGCATGCTCCTGCTTTAGAAGGATCGAAACCTACAGGAAACAGGGTTTCTTGGTTGTAAACAGCTTGTTCAAGCTCGGCATCCTCCAGGCTGGCTCCACGCATACTAGCTCCATTCAGGTTAGCTTCAGTTAGGTTTGCCACATCTAGCTTGGCAGCCCATAAATAGGTATCACTTAAGTTAGCCCGACTCAAATCTGCGTCACATAGTGTCGCTCCATTCAATTTTGCTCCACTGAGGTTAGCATCGCGCAGGTTAGCATCGTTAAAATCTGCCTTACTCAGTTCGGCATTACTCAGGTTTGCCTTCATTAACCATGTCCCACTAAAGTTAGCCGCACGTAGGTTTGCCCCCGCTAGGTTGGCTACGCGCATTTGAGCTTCACTCAAGTTTGCTGCTGGTAGGTTGGCATTACTGAAGTTGGTGCCACTAAGTCTGGCTTCACTTAAGTCTACTCCATCCAGATCGATCCCATGTAGATCGACACCATTCATCCAAGCCCCTTTTAATTTGACGGCATTCAGCCATGCCCCAGTTAATTTCGAGCCACTCATTCTGGCTCCACTCAGGTTAGCCCAATTGAGTTTAGCGTTGATTAAGTTAGCTGAATGCAGGTTAATCCCACTCAGATTTGCACCACAAAGGTTTACGCCTTCTAGGTTAGCTGCACGTAGGTTTACCGCCGTTAAAATTGCCCCACTCACCTTGGCTCCTTGCAGATTAGACTTAACTAAATTAGCTCCTTTTAAGTTAGCTTTTGTCAAATCTGCATCTTTCAGGTTGGCTTCACTAATCTTTGCAAAACTTAAATCTGCTCCATACAAAAACGCGCCCTGGAGATTTGCCCCCTTTAAAGATGCTCTGCTCAGGTTTGCCGAGCCTAAGGATGCCCCTGATAAATTGGCTCCACTAAGGTTTGCTCCACTAAGGTTAGCCCCTACCAAGTTGATATCACGGAAATCCCTCTCTCCAGCAGCATATCGTTTCAACAAATCATCAGTATTCATACTCAGCCCTTCTTAATTTTTCTCGAAAATTTGCTCTAATCTATACTTCCCTTCAGAAGAACGCCAAATTGTTATATGACACAAAACTTAACAAAAAAGGGCTACCAACCGGCTCTCCAACACTTAGTGTGATAAATTTTACTAATCAATTGCCTGAGAGCTTGAACAAAGGGAAATCCAAGGTTTGAAAACCTTAATGTTGGGTTTCGTTCCTCAACCCAACCTACTCCTGACTCCTGACTCCTGACTCCTGTTCTCCAGAGTAGCCTATTGGCGTTTGTATAGGCGGATCACTTTTTCACTCTCTATTTGCTTCTTCCCCTCATATACGCGCAGCTCTGCATCTGGGTAGTTAGTGTCGTTATAGTCAGGCGGTACAAAAATAGTGTCTCCTATACTAAACTTAGAGCCATCCCACGGAACAGTAATGTTATTTCCAGTAATTTTGTGTTTACCTCGATAATATCGAGGAGTTCCATCTTCCCCACATACTGTAAAATCAAAATGGGCAGTTTCCCCAACTAAATATGGTTTGGCATTTCTGGAACAGGGCATAACCACCTCTGCTGGAGACAAAGCAGAAGGTACATCAGTTGGGATTACTTGGTTTAAGAAGGAAGATTTTTTAGCACTGGGGGTGGGCTTTGGTGTTTCTGTTGGCTCTGGTGAAGAAAGTTGGGATTGGCTAGGAACAGGTTTGGGAGTGCTTGGAACTTGCGGTTCCTCAATCGGTACACGAGTAAGCGCAGGTGTAGGTGGTGAAGATGAATAGGTTGCAGAAGGTGTTGGGTAGGAGCTTTGGGTGGCTACGGGTATTTGTGGTGTTGGTTGGTTATTTCTGCTGAGGACAAAACCAATAACGACAGAAGTACCAATCAACCCACCTGCAATTAAACTACCCAAAATCACGCCTTTAGAGCCATTTCCTGGATTTGGAATAGAACGGGGTGGGTTACTATTAAAATTTTGAGGAGTATATCCCAAGTTAGGTTGCTGGTAGGGTACTGCCCCAGGTGTTGGCGCTACCGCCATTGTAGGCTCAGTCATAGGCATGGTAGGAGGGATAGAAATCGGAGAGGTGGCAACATTACTGCCGTACAAGGCGTTGAGCATCTCTCTAGTGGAGGGGAAGCGATCGCGTGCATGGGACTGAATCGCTTTATCCAACACTGCTGCCAACCCTGGACTGACACTCAAAGAGTGCTGACGCCACAGAAT
>CASBRB010000361.1 GCA_949127975.1 Oscillatoriales cyanobacterium PMM_0019
TATAGTGTCAACACTTATATCGATAGCGAAGCGAGAAGAGCGAAGCGCAGATCAGCATTCCTCTCCCGCTAACACTCTTAGGGTATAGCAGGGAGACCCCTGCCGACATTCAGTTGGATGTTTGGATGTCGATCGGTACAGAGCAATACCGATTCACATTCACTCTTATGTTTGACACGTTGGCTAATCGTCAAATTCAGATTATTACCTATGAAGCTGATTTTGGGGAGACTTTCAAATTTAACCAGCATATCGTTGGGGAAGTGATTAATCTGGTAAGACAAATTTACAATGGTGGCGTCGTTGAACTGCCAATCGAGGTGGGTGATTTTGGCACTGCTGAACAGGCTCGCGCATTACAAAAGCCCTTTACTCCTCAAAAAAATATTGACAAGTTGCCAGTAAGATGAATTTTATTCGGTTCTTTCTTCGGTGCAGCGACTTTGATTTCGTACCATTTGATGGAAAAAGCACAATTACGTCGTCAGCTCCTGAAACTTCGACAGTCGATGCAGTCGGCAGAATGGCGGGAGAAGAGTGACCATATCTGTACCCACCTGCAAGCCTCTCCCCTGTTTGCCTCAGCTCAGACAATTTTAGCTTATTTCAGTTTTAGACAAGAACCCGACCTCAGCCCGTTATTTACAGACACTAGATACCGTTGGGGATTTCCCCGCTGTGTTGGTAAATCTCTATCCTGGCACCTCTGGAAACCCGGAGAACCCCAGGAATTGGGCAATTATGGGATTTTTGAGCCCCAACCCGATGCCCCCACTTTAGAGCCAGATGAAGTAGATTTAATTCTCGTACCAGGTGTGGCTTGCGATCGCCAGGGTTATCGCTTGGGTTATGGTGGTGGTTATTACGATCGCTTGCTGAGTTTACCTGAGTGGGCGAGTAAGCCTAGCATAGGAATTGTATTTGCCAACTGCCTTCTGCCCCAGTTACCTATTGATGACTGGGATAAGTGCTTGCAAGCTGTCTGTACCGAAACTGGTTGCGATATTTTTAGATGAAATTACGATTAAAAACTCAGGGCGTGGGGAGACGGGCACGAGGACTGCGCCCCTACGAAACTCTTTTGATGTATGGGCTATTATCTGCGATCGCTATAATAATGCTCTTTCCTCTGTTCTGGCTGATCGGTACCGCCCTCAAATCTCCAACTGAAAATATTTTTCAGTTCCCACCACAACTATTGCCTAGCCAACCTACCCTGCAAAATTTTATTACAGTTTGGCAAACTAATCCCTTTGGTAGCTACTTATTTAACAGTACCGTGGTTGCCGTGCTAGCGGTGAGTTTAAATCTGCTATTCTGCTCCCTTGCTGCTTACCCACTGGCACGCCTCAATTTTCGAGGACGAGACTTAATTTTTTCTGTTATCGTCTCTACGATTATGATTCCCTTCCAGATAGTAATGATTCCCCTATATATTTTGACAGTACAGTTGGGTTTAAGAAATACTTATCTGGGCATTATTTTCCCAGAAATTGCGTCTGCTTTTGGTATTTTCCTGTTGAGGCAAGCATTTCAAGGCGTCCCCAAAGAACTAGAAGAAGCCGCCCGAATGGACGGCTGCTCAGAGTTGGGTTTATGGTGGTATGTGATGTTACCATCTATTCGACCAGCACTGATGACACTAGCAATTTTTGTTTTCATCGGCTCTTGGAGTGATTTCCTTTGGCCGTTGATAGTCATCGATAGACCAGAGTATTATACTCTGCCCTTGGGCGTCGCTTCCCTTGCTGGTACATTCTCCCTCGATTGGCGTCTGATTGCTGCTGGCTCGGTGATTTCTATTGCACCAGTGTTGCTACTTTTCCTGTTCATGCAGCGCTACATTGTGCCCACCGAAGTCAGCAGTGGTGTTAAAGGATAATGTTGATGGGTACGTACCTTTACTTAGATCCGAGGTAAGCTGCTAGCGCTTCGGAATCGCCAATTAATTTGCCATCAATGAATACTTGGGGAGTTGTGGTGGCACCTGTGACAGCGCGTAAAGATTTAGTGGTAACATCCTTACCTAAAACTATTTCTTCGTAGTCTAAACCATGCTCAGTCAGCATTGCTTTGGCACGGGCGCAGAAACCACAACCTACCTTGCTAAACATGGAAACTAATTTGGGCTGGCTGGCTTGGGGATTCAGATATTTGAGCATTGTTCCGGCATCAGATACCTCAAAGGGATCGCCGGGTTTTTCTGGCTCAATAAACATCTTTTCGATCGTACCATCTTTTACTAGCATGGAATAGCGCCATGAGCGTTTACCAAAACCCAAGTCATTTTTCCCCACCAGCATTCCCATGCCTTCGCTGAATTCACCATTACCATCGGGAATCATGGTGATATTTGTTGCCTCTTGCGATTTTGACCATTCATTCATCACAAAGGTATCATTGACGGAAATACAGATGATGTCATCAACGCCGTTTTCTTTAAAAACCTTAGCCAGTCCGTTGTAGCCCGGTACGTGGGTTGTTGAACACGTCGGAGTAAATGCACCTGGTAAAGCAAAGACAACTACAGTCTTGCCAGCAAACAAGTCATCTGTGGTAACATCCACCCACTGGTTGTCTTTGCGACTATGGAAGGTAACGTTGGGAACTTTTTGTCCTTCGCGATTGGGCAGCATGAATTTAGCTCCTTGAGCCTGTGTTTATGAACTTCTATATCTAAGCGTACTCATTATGAGTATGATTTGTCAAGTCTCAGCCGCGCTCCCACAGGCTAACGCAATTGTACCAGGACTTACGCACTGTCACTACATATAGCGGTTCGTAGGGGCAATCCCCTGTGGTTGCCCCTATATATGCTAGCCCTGCAATCGGTGTTCTTTCTCGTTGATTTCTCGTTGATTTCTCGTTCCCAGGCTCTGCCTGGGAATGCTGGAAAGGAGGCTCTGCCTCCACCAGTCGGGAACATCACCACGGGAGCAATCGGTGTTCTTTCTCATTCCCTCCTTTAGCGATGGAACGAGAAAAACGAGAAGATTGGAGGCTCTGCCTCAAAGCCCTCGTTCCCAGGCAAGTTTACCTCTCCCTCTCCCTCTCCCTCTTGGCTACCCTATATATGCCCAGTGTGCTACAGCACTGTGTACGGTAGAGTCGAAAAATATAGAATAAAAGTAAAAGAAATAGACTTGATGCGATGA
>CASBRB010000362.1 GCA_949127975.1 Oscillatoriales cyanobacterium PMM_0019
CAGGAGGGGAGAGGGGAGTAAGAAAATTTTACAATTCATTTAGACGCGCTATATAGGGGCAACCACAGGGGGTTTGCCCCTACGAACCCGCTATATATAGAGGCAGTGCGTAAGTCCTGATTCTTGTCTATTCTGGTTTTTCCGTTCTTGCTGTAAGCCGATTGGATGAAGTTTCAAAAGCTCTCATCGATAGATCTTGAGCCTGCCGCATCGCTGTTTGCAATTGAGTCGAAATTTCGGCAATTTGTTCAGTCTGCCTGATAATTTTTACCTCTAGCGACTGAATCTGTAACTCATACCCTTGCTTGGTTGATTCCCATTCTTTTTCAAACAAATCAGTTTTGACTTTAGCTTCTTGATTTGCCTCTCTTATACCTTCCTCCCTGGTTTTTTTAACTGCTTCTTCCAACTCATTGGGGAACGCTTCCGCCTTCCGATTATACTCCTCAAACAAAGTTTGATTAGCTGACAAAATACGTTCCCTTTCTGCCCACTGCTTCTCTTTGGCTTGATTTTTTTCTTGGATATCCCGTTCAATCTGCCGCTGGGTTTCCTCGTACTCATCGGTGGCAATTTTGCGCGATCGATCCGTCTCATATTGGTATTCCTCTTCTTGACGCTCTCGTTCTCGACTTAAAAGTTCATTGCTCTCGTTTAGGGCAACATCAGATTCTTCCTGCTCTTGCTGCCAAGTCTTGTGAGTTACAGCAATTACTTTTTCTAAAGCTTCGCGCTCGTTAGTGGTTCGTTGCTCCAGCAGGAGCAAATTTTCCTGATGCTCTTGAGTCAGAATGTAGAGTGCATCGGCGACAACTCTCGTTTGCTGAAGTTCCTGTAGGTGTTCGGTTTCAACCGCGAGCGCCCTTTTTAGCTCGTCCAGTTTAGCCGTCTCCCTTGTCAACCTGGCAGATAGCCCGTTGACAACACCACCAAACTCTAATTGCAAGTCAGCCAATCCTCTGACAATGGTATCGGCTGTATATTGAGAAGCCGCTAGCACCACCGCTTGGTTTTGCTCAATTTCTGCTTCTTCCTCCTTGGTGGCGACTCTGGATGTAATCTTTTGCCGCTCTGCAAGGAGTTTCTCAAACGCTTCCAAAATTTTTCCCTTGCTGTCCTTGACTGGAACTTGGGTCATGACAGGTCACCTGCTATAGTGGAGATAGGCGCAAACTGTAGTTTGCATTGCTTGTCTACTGTTATAGCATCATTTTTGGCAAATGTAAACTGTATAGACGAAATTTGCACACTAAAATTTACAAAGGGCTAAAACAGCCCGATCGCCTGTATGATGGGTAATGGCTATGGAAAGCGATAAAATTGGCAAGAAAGTGCGCGATCGACGGTTAGAGGAAGGACTGAGCCAAGAAAAGTTGGCTCAATCGGTGGGCATTTCCCGTAACTACCTATCCCAGATAGAACGGGGGCAAGCCACTAATCTTTCCTGGCAAGTGATGGAGCGGCTGACATCTATCTTGGGGCTGAAAGTTGAGGAAGAGGGAGCGATCGCCGAGATGGCAGACTTACCACCGAGCTTGGCTGAGTTCGCCAAAACCGCTGGGCTACCTCCAGACGATGTGTTGATGCTGGCTCGCTTGAAATATCGGGGGCAGCAGCCAACCAATCCTGAGAAGTGGGAAATTCTCTACAACGTAATTAAGATAACAGTTGGCAAATGAGGTGGATGAGCCACTCCCCGCTCTCGCCTTATGGTGGATGGTGGGTTACGCTAAGAGCTAACCCACCCTACGAATAGGTTCTATGCGTAAGTCCTGTGTGTGTCAAGTTAATCAGCCCCAGCAGTACAGACATCCTGGGCAAGCCTTTATCTCTGGTTATGGCTTGCCACAAAATGATGACTGGGTACTCCGGTATGTGGAGTTTTTGCGCCAAGAGGCGGGGCTGAGTGACTCTCCACCCATCGATTTATCAGCAATTTACAGACATTTCGGGATGCCAACACCCCTGCGTGCCCCTCTAGGTGAGCAGCAAGGTATCTTAGTGGATAGCGATGCAGGGCTGATTCTAATTAAAGAGGATGATCCAATTGTAAGGCAGCGCTTTACTGAGGGTCATGAGTTGATGGAATTATTGTTCGATGCTCAAGAAAGGTTTTTTGCAGGAACACCAGGCTGGAATGAGCAGCGAAAAGAGCAACTGTGCGACTGGGGAGCAGCAGAGTTGTTGATGCCACAATCCTCTTTTTTACCTAGACTACACGCCCTGGGGATGTCATTGCAGACAGGTTGCGCCTTAGCAAATCTATATCAAACTTCTCTACTAGCTACTTTAGTGCGCACGATCCAGTATTGTCTAGGTGCTTGTGCGATCGTTGTATGGCACTGCGCCTACAGTCGCAAAGAAACTGAAACCCTAAATAATTCAACTACTAAGCCTCAGCAAAAGCTGCGCATTTGGTGGAGTAATCGAAGCCAAAGTTGGAACTGTGGATTTATTCCTAAAAATAAATCTATTTCCCATAACTCGTTAATCTCTTATACTTATTCGAGTGTACAACCACAAAAAGGTATAGAAACTATCGATTTAGGGCGGGGAGCTTTCGACTGTCGAATAGAAACAATGCCAATGCAAATTGGTGATAAGTATTGTGTTTTATCTCTCTTACATTTGTTGATTTAAAGAAGGAGTCAGGAGAAATCAGGAGGGAATGAGAAAGAACACCGATTGCTCCCGACTGGTGGAGGCAGAGCCTCCAAAGCTGCATTCCCAGGCAGAGCCTGGGAACGAGAAATCAACGAGAAAAAAACCATTTATCCATCTCCTGACTTCTGACTCCTGACTCCTGACTCCTGTTAAAAGTTAACTTTTAAATGGAATAGAGATCCCAAACTCTGTTCCCTCACCAAGCTGAGAATTCAAAGAAATCTGACCACCATGCTTTTCGACAATCTGATAACAAATGGAAAGTCCTAACCCCGTGCCAGAGCCTATTGGTTTGGTAGTGAAAAATGGGTCAAATATTTTGTTTTGAATCTCTGGCGGAATCCCAGGACCATTATCCCGAATTTTAACTATTACAGTAGTAGATGACACTACTTCGGTTTGAATCACAATCTGTTTATGAGGTTGCTCTGAATAGCTCAGTAGGGCATCGATCGCATTACTGAGCAGATTCATAAACACTTGGTTCAACTGTGCTGGATGGCACTTCACCAGTGGTAGGGAACCATATTGCTTAAGCAGCTCAATTTTATCTTTAAATCGGTTGTGCAGAATTAATAACGTGCTGTCAATTCCTTCGTGCAAATCAACATCTTTCACTTCTGCTTCATCGAGTCGGGAGAAGTTCCGCAAAGATAAGACTAGCTGACGGATGCGTTCAGCACCGTTCTTCATGGAACCCAGCATTTTAGGCACATCGTAAGCAAGAAATTCCAAGTCAACGTTGTCTAGCTCTGCTTGAACTTCAGGCGGTAGTTTATCATAATACTGCTGGCAGATATTTCCCACGTCTAACAATTCTTGAACATATCCTTTAGTGTGTTCAATATTGCCGTAAATAAAGCTAACAGGATTGTTGATTTCATGGGCAATGCCAGCCACCATCTGCCCCAGACTAGACATTTTTTCAGTTTGAATTAATTGGGTTTGCGCTTGCTTAAGTTCTTCGGTGTATTCTGCAATTCGCTGGATGAGTTGGTTAAGAGAGGTAGTTAATATTCCGACTTCATCCTGTGTTGTTACCGGAGCCTGGAGAGTAAAATTCGATTCTTTAGTTACTTGTTGAGCGATTTTGGTAGTGGCTTCGATGGGATGAGCAATAACCCGGCTAGTATAGATAGCTAAGACAGTAGCGATCGCCACTGCTGTTAGCAAGCTAATCATCAGAATTAAATTTCCCACTGCCCTTGCTTTATCCAAAGCTCCAAGCGTTTCCCCCGCTTCTTTTTCTTGAATTTCGGCAACAAGCCTTGACATTTCCTCCGATACTTTATTAATTTCAGAATCGATTTTTTTGCTTTCAGCATTTACTGTCGCTAGCACCGCTGATTGAACTAATTCTGAGTTGGAATCATTATTTTCCTTTTGCAGTGTATTTAATCTTTGCGAATACTCATTAATTGAAGTTACATAACCTTTGATAGAACGCTTCAAATCATTACTATGTTCTGCTTGGCTTTTCCATTTGTTTGTCTCTAATTTATCACTATTTAGCCCAGATTTTGTTTCATTTAGTAATCTATTAACCGCTGCAATATATTCAAGAATTCGCGAATATTCTAATTCTAATCTTAAAGGTTCGTTGATTAAGGCAATTAGCTTTGGCGTTTGGTTGTTTGCTCGCAGCACAGCAGCTTGTAAATTATTCAACAGCAATATTGTGTCTTGAGCATCAGCCAGGTTGTTTTTAGCTTCCTGTTGATAAAAATTTTCAATTATTTTACCTCCTGTGGCACCCATAACAGCAATACCAATGGAAAGGGCATACCCATAAACAATTTTTTGCCGAATACCCAGGCGACTAAACAGGTGTTTTAGCCCAAATAGAGGCGAAATTTTGACTGGTTTGTTAAAAATGGGTATTTTTGCTGATTTTTGCACGATCCACATAACATAATTTTACTGAAAAGTGGTTCAACATAGTTAGGCTTTACGCAGAATGGGCATATGTAGGGGTAATCCTCCCCTAGCCCCTCCCGGGAGGGGTTGGGGTGGGTTTGCCCCTACCAACCCCTATGTAGGGGCAGTGCGTAAGTCCTGATGGTATAATGGCAGATGCTTATTCTTTAAACAGAGTTTATCTGTTGCTGACGAGGATTTCCGCGTCGGTCTTATTGAGCAAATCAATATACTTATTCTAAGTTTAAACCATCTAATCAAGATAATTTATTAAAAATTGTTACAAGTGTAACAGCTAATATTCGCCTATTCCTGAGCTACTGAGCTGTGTTGTGGCTGACAGGAATAGTAAAGCCATATTTCACGAACACAGAGCTGGCTTGCTCGCTCAGCAGAAATGCGACAAACTCCTTCCCTTGGGGAATATTTTTGCTGCCTTGGAGTACTGCTATGAAAAAGGTAACGGGGGAATGGGAGTTTTCCGGTGCGATTGCCACAATTTTGATCTGATTTGAGCCTAGAGCTTCCGTGGCGATGACTATGCCTGCATCCGCCTTTCCCATTTCTAGCCAATCCACTACATCAACGCTACTTTTATGTAAAACAAATTTCGGTTTTACCTGCTCTAAAATTCCAAAATACGTCAAAATCTCCAAAGCATATTTGCCAGCGGCTGTAATCTGTACATCAGGTAAAGCAATTTGTTTAACTTGCGAACTAGTCAAGTCTTTAAAGCTAGAGATGCCTATAGCATTTTTTGGCACAATCAATACCATTTTGCTGCTCAGAAAGGGTTTACGAGTATCCGCTAACAGAAATCCTTTAGACTGCAAATTATCCATCAATTTGGAATCACCAGTGATGAAAATATCAATGTTTGCTCCCCGTTCAATTGCCTGGGAGCTGTCACCGCTGGGACCAAAGTTATAATTAATGGTAACATTAGGCTTCTGTTGAGCGTAAATTTCTTTTATCTCTAGTAGAGCGGGTTTTAAAATCGGGCTAACGGCAATGGTTAAAGATACTGGTTTTGTTGATTTATCGCAGCCTGTTAAAAGCAGAAACAGGATAGCTATCTGGCAAATTAAACGGAAGTCGTATCTGTGTTTCATTACATTAAACTAGCACAATCATCTGTATTATACTGCGTGCGGGC
>CASBRB010000363.1 GCA_949127975.1 Oscillatoriales cyanobacterium PMM_0019
AACCCCTAGCGGGCTCGAGGACAAATTTCACCCCGATTATCGGTTCTTAATTACTATAGGACTTACGCATAAACCCTATTCTTCGGGTGGGTTAGCGCAAGCGCGTAACCCACCATCCAAGAAAGCGGTGTGCGTGGGTAAGTCCTGCCAATATAACTTATGCTGCTAAGTAAGTAAGATCCGCCACCAATTATCCATGCACTCCCCTCGTACAATCTCTTCCTTCTACACCGATGGTGCCTGCAGTGGCAACCCAGGCCCCGGCGGCTGGGGCGTCGTTGTCTATTACTCCGATGACTCTGTATATGAAATGGGCGAGGCTATTACCGCTACTACCAATAATCGGATGGAAATGCAAGCGGCGATCGCAGCTCTGAAACTCCTGGCAACGTCAAACCAAACCGAACCCCTTACCCTCTACACTGATAGCGAATACCTCATCAAGGGCGTTACCCAGTGGATTAAAGGCTGGAAAAAGAAAGGCTGGAAGACTGCCCAAGGTAAAGCAGTTCTCAATCAAGACCTGTGGGAGATCCTTGATGAATTGAATTCCCCGCTGGTACATTGGCAGTATGTCCGGGGGCACGCTGGTAACGTTGGCAATGAACGTTGCGATAAGATCGCCCGTGCCTTTGCCACTGGTAAAACCCCGTATTTGCAACAGTTACCAACAAATAACTCAATTGGTTCACTGCAAACCAATCCCATTGTTAATGAAACGATACAATCAAGTTGCTTATCTGACCTCCCTACCTCGGATTTTGTCATGGTGGATTCTCATGCTCCCATTACAGATGTCTCCTCAGACAACCTACCCCGCGAGGCAAGGGTTGCCCAACTGCACAACTTGATTGAAACCCTGCGCACCGCTGATGAAGTTGCCGCTAAAGGTTACTTGATTACTAGCTCAGAATTAGCTGACTTGATGGATGTTAACGCCAGTGCCGTCACCAGTCGGGGTGATGAATGGCGTTGGCGCAACTGGATTGTGTCACGGGTGCGTCGCGAGGGAAATCAAATTCTCTGGCAGCTAGAACGTTGGGATCAAGTTAATCCTACCCCCGATCGGGATATAGCCGACCTCGCCACTGGGTAGGAGTTTTCATAGCGGAAATAAAAATTCGCGCCACGGCTAAGGGGTCTGCTAAAGGAGAAAGGTAAAAGTAAATCGGCAAAAGTAAAAAGTCAAAATAGTTTTTTCTTTTGGCTTTTGCCTTTCCTCCTTCCCCTGAGAATGCTTCATAAGAGGGGGCTAGAGCTAGCAGCAAGGCAAAACGAATTGCCAGCAAAAATAAATTCAACCCCAAAGCCGTCGCCATCAACGGAGTAAGTGCTGACGGGGCACTACTAATACCAGCCGCTAAAAAACAGCTTACTGGCAGGGGTAGCCCTTGAACAGCTAGTAGCAACCACAAATCCCCCCACAACTGACCGGGATTGCAGGCGTCTTTGAGATCGAGCGATCGCCCCCACTCGTTCCAGGTTTCGATCGCCCCCTCATACATCCGCACCTTCAAAACCTGACGCCCATCCAGAAATCCTACCTTAAAACCTGCGGCGGCAGCGTTACGGCTCAGAGTGACATCATCGCAAAAAGACGATTTGGCACTGGTGTAGCCACCAAGCTTAGATAAAACAGAACTCCGACACAGGAAACACTGCCCATTTGCCATGATCCTTTCTGGCTTCTGAGTAGTGTCACCTACGGTACCACATCGGTAAAGCAAGGTAAGTAACAGCGCTGGTTGCAGCCACCACTCCCCTGGATATTTGAGGATAAATCGTGGCGAGAGGGAAACTAAGTCATAACCCTCAACCTCAGCTACCCTGACTAAACCAGCAACTAAACCGGGGCCTGGTTGGGTATCAGCGTCAATCCCCAAAATCCACTCTCCTGAGGTATCAAGCCCCTGAGACTCTAGGATATGCAGAAAACCGTTATGTAATGCCCAAGGACGCCCCACCCAGCCTGGTGGTAGCGGTGAGTCTGTAATTAAGCGAAATCGGGGGTCTTTTTGCTGCGCGGCTTTGACTAACTCTGGTGTCCCATCTTGGGAGTGGCTGTCTACGACAATAATTTCCCGTACTTCGTAACTTTGCCGACTTAGCCCAGCCAGACAGGGGCTAATCCGGTGGGCTTCGTTCAAAGTTGGCACTATTACACTAACGGCACCTAATAATTCTGGAGTGGGGGAAAGTGGCTCTATAGGCGGACGCCGACTAGCACCTTTAGATAAACGAGACAAAAGTATGGCTGTTGCTGGGGTCTGGATAAGTAACAGCCCAGCAAAAATCCCACCTTGTAGAGTTAACAAATCTAAGTTCACTTGAGAGCCACGTTTACCGATGCTATAGTGATTTCACTTTTTAAGTTCGCGCCAGTTTTTTGGGTATCGATCGGCACTGGTGCTGTTTGTGCCATGCTCCAAAGAGTCACAGCGGGAATAATACCCAGTAAGATACCCAAAAATACAGGTATCCAAATCCCTGCGGCGATACTCATGATAGCAGCAAAGGCAAAGTTACTGAAGTAAACAGCCATAGGTAGAGCTAACTGCTCCCGCTGTAACTCTAGAGGCTTCTTCCTCCATAAAAATGCTGCCACACTCATAAACAGGGCACCAGTTCCCATCCAACCAGCAAAGTTTTGGTAAGGCATACCAAAAAAGGCTCCCGGTTGTTGCCACTCCCAGAAGGGAACGGCTGTTTGGCTCATCGCGGGATCGAGGACAAAGTCCCAGGATGTTAACAGCAAAGCACCTAGGCCGCAAGCGCCTACATTACCCAGCCAGCTAGGTATTTGACGGGTTGCTAAACCCGCGCGGGCAATTAAATAGGCGACAAATCCTAAATAAAACCAGGAAAGAGGAATGGTAAACGGCACCAGTCCGGCAATTTTATAGCCCAAGCCGCTCAGGTAGGCGTAGTGACCAAAAGGAAATCCTGTACTGGTTCCCATCAGTTCACTTGTTAACGATATAAAAACTGCTGGCAGCATGAATGTCAGCCAGTGCCACAGTCCCAGCGTCCGGTAAGCATAAATCCCCACCGCTGCCGCTCCGAAAAGTATATAGACAACCCCTCCAAAAGCCATACTCGACTGGAAGAAGTTTTGACCGAGGGGCGATAAGCTGAGGATTAATTCCGGGTTTGGCAAGATCAGTAGCAACCCCGCCAGTCCAAATGCCATTGATACAATATGACTAATCAGACAAAAGCGCTCTACAGTGACAAGTTGCTTCATTAAAACCTCCATAAATAGTGGAAACTGGTGCGACTCGCGTCTTGGCTCAGTGGACAAGAGGGAGAGAGCCACACAGATAAATCAGGGCGGATCGAATAATGATGTTACAAATTTTTACTCTTTTGACTAGATTTTAGACTCCAGAAGGCTAATTATTCGTTATTATATAACAAAATGTTAAATTTTATAAATAAGGGTTGCAACGAAGCACCAGAAGCGTTTCACGGGCGGCGATCGCGCTCCGTCCTAACCGCGATCAAGTTACGATCGAAGAAACGGCTGCCGTAACTTACCCCGACGTAGTAATGAGGGTTTCAGGAAGCCAACAGTGTCGCTCCACGTCTGAATTCATTGCAGAGTCATGCTATATGCTATAATAAAGTCAAACAGGTCAATTGTATCGACCCTACCTGCGGGCTGCGGGAAAGTCACGCCTTGGAAGATATCAATCCCTTGTGGGTTGAGTCCAGGAACCATCGCCTCGAGATGAGCAATCATCTGACAGTCGGAAACCCAGCAAATACGGCAGAAAAACTGGGGAATCCTCGTCTATGAGAGAGCGAGGAGTGTCAATGGCATCCTCAAGCCTATAACCACAATGAATCCTTGCCTTCCCCAGAAAACCAATATAGTTATCCGCTCTGTTCAGTATCGCGATTTAGAGGCGATCTCAAAGCTGTGTGCCGAAGCTTCCGTTGCCCAAGAGTATAGTTGCTCAATTGACGAACTGGCTCGGCAGCTAGAAAAAGTTCGCACCTGGTATCGACCACTGAAGTTTTTGAGCGTGTTTCCCAATCCTTTTCGGTATGAATTCTGCGCTTACGTCGCAGAACAGGAGCGTCAAATTGTTGGTATGATCCAGGTTGCCCCCTTCAACCGCACGCGCAGCACTTGGCGAGTGGAGCGGGTGTTGGTCGATCCCACAGCCCAGACACCGGGCAGTGATTCGGCAACTGGGGATATTGGCTCTCAGTTGTTACGGCACTGCTTCGAGACTATTTTGGATGCAAGCACCTGGTTACTGGAAGTTAATATCCATCACAAGTCAGCGCTGGCTCTCTATCGGCAGAATGGGTTTCAGCCCCTAGCCCAGCTAACTTACTGGGAAATCGCACCGGAATTTTTAGAGAAACTAACTCAGCACGAGCCAGATTTACCCAATCTGCTGTCGGTGAGCAATTCAGAAGCCCAACTGCTCTATCAGCTGGACACTGTGTCAATGCCGCCTTTGTTGCGCCAAGTATTCGATCGCCAAATCCACGACTTTAAGGCTAGCATTGTAACTTCTTTCTTCACCCGCGTCAAGCAGTGGTTCAGCCACACGGATAGCGTTGCTGGGTATGTGTTTGAACCACAACGTAAAGCGGCGATCGGCTATTTTCATGTGCGAATCTGCCGGGATGGCAAGCAGCCTAATATTGCCCAGTTAACAGTGCATCCAGCTTACACCTGGCTTTACCCGGAGTTATTCTCCCAGATGGCGCGGATTACCCAGAATTACCCATCAAATTCGTTGCAAATAGCTTCATCTGACTATCAGCCTGAACGGGAAGAATTTTTGGAACAACTGGGGGCAGAGCGGATTGAACACACCATACTGATGTCTCGCTCCGTGTGGCATAAGCTACGGGAGGCTAAGCCCATGTCCTTAGAAGGGCTACAGCTAGCTGATGTACTGCAAAGTCTCAAACCCTCTAGACAACCTGTACCGAGTCGCATAGAATGGCTCAAATCGTTATCAAAAAAGATTCCGGCGTCTGCCAAACCTGATTTAGCTCAATCTGTTTCCACGCCAAACTGTTCGCTTTCTGACGATGCTGGGCCATCATCAGAGCTTCCCGATACTCAACAAAATGGTCATCAATATTAATATTAATGGCTATTAGCGATCGAGCGTTGGTTATTGGTTAAGAACTTAAGGATAATTAACAAATGACTTTTGATAAAGGACAAAGGACTTTTGACAAATTATGTATAGAATCTCGGCACTGGGATTAGATATTGGTAGTAAGCGCATTGGAATAGCGGGGTGTGATGGCACTGGTTTGATTGCCAGCGGGTTGACAACGTTAGAACGCACATCCCTGGAGCGGGATATAGCGCAATTCCGACAGTTGGTTGAGGAGCGACAAGTGCAAATTCTTGTCGTTGGTTTACCTTATTCTATGAATGGAAATTTGGGCTTCCAAGCGCGACAGGTGCAGAAATATGCTAAGAGATTAGCACAGGTGCTACAGTTGCCAGTGGAATATGTGGATGAGCGCCTGACGTCATATCAGGCGGAACAGCTTATTTTAGCAGAAAACCGTTCGCCTTCCCGCAACAAAAGCTTGATCGATCGCAAAGCTGCTGCCTTGATTTTACAACAGTGGCTGGACTTACGCCGTGCATCAAGCTAGAGGCTACATTCGTAGTTACTCCCTTCGGAGCCAGCCGCCTCACGCTGCAAAATTACCTTTCATGAACAACACCTCGATTGAGTCAAAACCCCCTCTGATACTAATTGTGGACGACGAAGAACTGGTGCTGCGGGCTATATGTATGATGATGGAACAGTCAGGATACCGAGTCAAGCAGGCTACTAACGGAGAACAAGCATTAGCCATCTACACTAAAGAGCAACCTGATATTGTTCTGCTCGACGCGAGGATGCCTGTGATGGACGGCTTTACTTGCTGCGCTCAGTTACAATCGCTCCCCGAAGCACATCATGCACCTGTACTGATGATTACCGGGCTTGATGATAAGAAGTCAGTTAACCGGGCGTTTGAGGCGGGTGCTGCTGATTATATTACCAAGCCTATTCACTGGGCTGTACTACTCCAACGAGTACGGCGTTTGCTGGAACAATCCCAACTCTATCGACAGTTGCAACAGGCAAACCAAACTTTAGAAATCCGGGTGGCTGAGCGTACCGCCGAATTAGAGCAGACTATTAAACAGTTAGAAATTGAAATTGCTGAGCGGCAAAGGGCAGAAACAGCACTGAAACAAGCGGATGTAGACGTGCGTCAGGCACTAAAAACAGAAAAAGAACTTAACCTGCTAAAATTCAACTTGATTAACACCGTATCCCACGAGTTTCGCACGCCGCTGACTATAATTGAAACATCTACTAGCTTACTGGAACGGCAGTATTTAAAATGGGATGAACACAAAAGAGCTAAATATTTCGATAAAATTCATAACAATATTAACCGGATCGTCCAAGTCTTGGAAAATACTCTGACGATTAATAAAATAGAATCAGGTGGATTTGAATTTAACCCTGCGCCTATGAACCTGACCAACTTCTGTAAAGAAGTGGTTTCCCAATGGGAACTTGCCGAAACTAATCAGCATCTTATTACCTTTGCCACCGAGGGCGAACCGAATAGTCGTACCTGTGTGGATGCAAATTTATTCCGAATAATTCTCACCCATTTAATCTCAAATGCCATCCGGTACTCTCCCCAAGGAGGAAATATTTTATTTAAGCTGCTCTACGAGCAGAATGCAGTAATTATCCGGATTCAAGACGAAGGAATTGGTATTCCAGCCGCAGACATTAGACAACTTTTTAATAAGTTTTATCGAGCCAGTAATGCTAATGATATCCCTGGGACTCCCGGAGCTGGACTGGGGCTAACAATTGTTAAAAAGGCCGTGGAACTTCACGGAGGTAACATTACTGTCGAGAGCGAAATAGGCAAAGGTACTAAGTTTACAGTATCCATACCTCTTATAGCTTAAATTAACTCCGATTGATAAGAGTGTCAACTAGAACAAATGTACTAAATAAGATAGACAGTCCTCACTGATTTAATTTTGTTCGACTCAATGAGTTAGGATCGAGTCAGACACTTTAGGCAGAGAGCATGATGTCTGAACAGGCGCGTTACATCACCAACGAACATGGAGAGCGGGTTGGTGTCCTGTTGGATTTAGAGACATACAATTGGTTAACCCAGGCATCAAGTTTGGATACAGAGTGCCTGATTGGGTTAGACCGGGCAGAGTTACTGGCACTTGCCGAAAGTATGCTGGCTCCTGCTGCCCAGGCGCGACTGGATGGATTACTGGCTCACAATGCCGAAAGCCAACTTAGCGAGGATGAATTGGCTCAACTGGATCGTCTGTTAGCCCAGGTTGACCATTTGACGTTGCTGAAAACCCGTGCCAGATATACCTTGAAATCTCTAGAGAACCTGACCCAAACCTCGTGAGTGCCTATATTCCCGTCAAATTGCAACGGCAGGTACGCGATCGCTTTGCCAATTGTTGTGCCTACTGCCGCACGGCTGAAATCTTGACTGTCACAATGTTTGAATTTGAACATATCATGCCGCGATCGGCTGGCGGCGAAACAGTTTTGGAAAATCTTTGTTTGTCCTGCCCGTCGTGTAATCGTTACAAAGCTCAACGTCGGACGGCTGCCGATCCGCTGACTGAAGAAATCATTTCCCTGTTTCATCCCTATGTTCAAATTTGGACAGACCATTTTGCTTGGAGTGAGGATGGTACAGAAATCATTGGACTCACACCCATCGGTCGAGCAACCATTGCGGCTTTGAAAATGAATCGTTTGCAAGTAACTCGCGTCCGCCGGATGTGGGTCAAGATGGGAGAACACCCTCCAGTGTTGAAATAACTGACAGATAGCGATTAACCGTGCTAACTGTTGTTCCTTCATCTGATACTTTTACTCAGTACCTGGAGTTCAGATTAAATTCATTTTTGAAAATAGTTAACGACGGCATGAGCTAGAGCTTCTGTACCATTTTTCGGCAGTAGTTGGGTTTGTCGGGGCGGCTGTAGTGGTTGATGCAGAAATTCCCAGTTGCCCTGGAAAAACTCAGCGGGTGTCAAAATTTGATGTTCGCTATGATTTTGAATTCCTTCTATAAGTAGAGGAGATTCTGCAAAGTCTGCGCGAGTTAGAGAAACGATGGGGACGCCCAACCGTAAAGCTTCCGAAAAGGTGCTGTAACCTGGTTTGGAAATTACTCGCCCACATACAGGCATGAAATCTACTGGGCGGTATAGATGATTGGTGACTTTGAGCAAATTAGGTAATTCCGGGGCAAGACTGTCAAAGGTGATAAATTGCCAATCTGGAAATTGTCGCAAGTTGTCGTAGGGAATTTGCTGGAGTCCTAATCCTCCAAAACTTAGCAATACGGTGCGTTCAGGTGGTGTCGCCAAACTAAAATCCTGCCGCAGTTGGGTGTCACTGTATTTCGGTACACCGCCAGTTAAACCGACGTCAGTAATTACTGGGAAGGGGTTCATAGGTTCGTGAAGGGGTAGGCGAAATAAGTTCGCACATCCTTGATAACACTCACTAATCCAATCCGCAATTTCAACGAAGTTTCCTCCCCAGTCTCGGTAAATGAAGTCCCAGCCAAAGTTCCCCATCATCCAACACGGTATCCCAGCAGATTTAGCAATTTCTACGGCTATTGGAGGAATATCTGCCAGTATCAAACCTACCCTGTTTTGACGGATAAAGTTAACCTCTCCAGCGACAATTGAATTCTGTTTAGTACGAATATATCGCAGTTTTTGCAGTGTGGCGTCTTTATCCATATTCAAACTATCGGATTGGATGACGCCGACATCAAGATTATAAGGGCGCTGAATAAAATCTCCTGAGATGTAAGATTCTAGCAACCAGTGTGGTACTGTTGTTACCAAAATCAGGAGTATCTCTGGACACAATCGTTGAATTTCTGCTGCTACGGATGCTGCCCGAACGGCATGCCCGAATCCGTGGCTAGTGATGGCAATATATAAAACTTTAGTCATTGGTGATTTGCCGATCATTCTTTGGAACAAGAATATTAGTTGTAGGTTGGGTTGAGGAACGAAACCCAACATTTTTAGTACTGTAGCACCTTGACAGGGTTACCCCTATATATGCCTAGTTTGCGTAAGTCCCGTCTTTCAATTTAGTTGCTGCATTATGACCTGTAATATTTTCATAGCTCTATTATCGATCGGTTGCTTTAATTCAGCATGTTCCTTGGCCATCTGTAGCAAGGCTTTGGACTTGCCTGGGCTATTGTTGAGCTATCTTTAGAATAAGTAAAAGAATTGACTGAGTCAGCTTTTCCTAAAGCCATTAATAACGCGAGGGTCGAGCCTAGGAAAAATATCTTATTAAAGATTGCCATAATTTTCTATTTTTTCTACCAGTTGATCGATTTCAGATTGTAAAGTTAAGTAGTGAACGCTAGCGCGGACACAGTCTGGCTCCCGAATAGTTCGGACAAGAACGCCGTGGGTTTCTAAAAACTGTACTAGCTGGGGGTGGCGTTTATCGGTAAGTTGGAAAGAGACTAAACCGACTTGTGGTGGAGATGTTCGCAAGCAAGTGACACCGGGAAGCTCGGTTAAACGTTGCCAGAGGTACTTACTCGAACTCAGGATTTGTTGATAACGTTCCTGCACAGAACTCCATTGATGATGAAGTGCGATCGCGCTCCGCAATCCAGCATACAGCGGATAGGCAGATGTTGCCACTTCAAACCGCCGTCCACCCGGTTGCCATCTGATACCTGCCTTGCTAAATTCCAGGCTGCGCCAGCCAATAAAAGTAGGATGCAAGCTGTCTAGAGCCTCAGGTCTTACATATAAACCGCCTAAGCCTTCTGGTCCGCACCACCATTTGTGACCAGTAAAGGCATAAAAGTCAACCCCCATCTGAGTTAAATTTAAAGGCAGGACGCCTACAGATTGCGCTGCATCCACCAGAATTCCTCTAGGCTGTGTAGTAGGGGAATAGCTGTGTATAGCGTCAACAATCTCAGCCATTGGCAATACCTGACCTGTGTTCCAAAGTATATCGCTCAATACCACCAGCCGAGTATTGGGTTGTAGGTGGTTCATTACCACTGCCACGGGATCTCCCTGATTCAACGTTGCCATCAGCGGGCAGGTGGATATGTCCACGTTAAATCTAAGCCCGATTTCCTGTGCAGTTGCCACTACGCCTGGGTGTTCGCAGTCTGAAAGCAGCAGATGATCCCCAGCTTTCCAGTCTATGCCCCAGAGAACAATGTTGCAGCCTACGGTGACGTCTTCAGTCAGGGTAATGGTTTGGGCGGGAACATTTAGTTCTGAAGCTATAACCTCTCGCGTCAGAGACGCCTCCTGCTCTACCCAGTCATTCACCTGTTGCGAAAATGGTCCCGCACGTTGAATATATTGATAGGACTGGTTAATCGCTTCTAGTGCTGTTTGGGGCAGTGGCCCTTGCCCCCCGTAATTGAAATAAGCTTTATTGGCTAGAGCTGGAAATTGCTGTCGATGAGCTTCTAGCAGTGCTGGTGCTGAGTAAATGTCTGTCATCTAAAAGCCTCACGGGAGCGTGGAAACCAACAAGTTGGGTTTCGTTCCTCAACCCAACCTACAATTTTTACCCTCAAATGTGTTCCGGTCATATATAAGATTTTATTATCGCGCTAAGTACGGCTGTTTTACATATTTCTCAAAATATGCTTAAATGGAAAGTACAGGTGTTTGTGTTTTTGCCGATGGGGACGCTATACCCCCTCACAATCTCAGTTGGCGGATTAAGGAGTTACTTTGTCAGCACCCCGCTCTCTCATAGACGGGGCTTCGTGCCTCTAACAATAGGCGAGCTGACCAGCCGTGCGTCCCCTTAGTACAGTAATGCCTGGAGGGACTAAACTTCTTAAGAATCCTCATCTAAATCTTGATTTAGGTGGGGATGTTCAACATGTATATAAATGAAAATCACTATAACTGCTGAACTGCTCCTGCATTATCAACGCTGTAAGCTTAGGACATTTCTTGATGTCTACGGCGATCGCTCCCTAAAAGATCCTTATACTGATTTCCATCGGAAACTGCTACAGCAGCGCTTAGCGCATCAGGAATTTGTTCTAGCAGAACAGATGGGACAAGGCGCACCTTTACACTATCGCCCAGATTATCCTAAGGGAAATTTCCATGAGGGTGCTACTGCTACCATTGCCTTGATGGAGCAGGGTGTAGAGCGTATATATCAAGGCGTCCTGCTTAATGGGGTAGATGCATCACCTCGACAGGATTTTATCCTGGTAAGCCAACCTGATTTGTTAGTCAAACAACCAGGAAAGTCTTACTTCGGTGATTGGATTTACGTTCCCACAGATATTCATCTGGGGAAGCGTCCCAAGCAGGATTACCAGATAATAGTAGCATATCACACTCAGTTGCTGGCATCTATGCAAGGGGCTTGGCCAGAAAATGCCTGGTTAATTTTGCGCGGCAAAGGAGCATATGAGGTGGATTTGTGGCGATGGCTGCCGACGATGCAGACATTTTTAGAAGAATGTATGCAGGTGCTCGCCTTCCAGCAAGAGCCTGAATTGTTTATTTCCCGCCAGGTGTGTAGTCTCTGCCCTTGGTTGACTCAGTGCCATACCCTTGCCAAATCTCAGCAGCATCTCTCTTTGTTACCGGGCGTCACCCCGACGCGCTACCGACATTTGAAGACTCTGGGGCTAACTACCCTTGATGCTCTCGCTGATGCTAACCCAGTTTATCTGGAACCAGAGTTAGAAAGCGAAGTAGCACAATATATTGTGCAGCAAGCGCAATCTGTGCGAGATGTGCGGGTAATTTTGATACCTTCTCAGGATGTAACCGTTGCCGTTGCTTTGCCTATTGCACCAGTGGAGCTGTACTTTGATATCGAGGCAGAGCCGGAGCTAGAGCTTGATTATCTGCTGGGAGTTTTGATTGTTGACAGGCAAGCTAACACAGAAACATTCTATCCCTTTTTGGCAGAGGCACCTACAGACGAGGCATTAATCTGGCAGCAGTTTTTAGATTTAGTCTCGAATTACCCAACTGCCCCTATTTTCCATTTTTCTAATTATGAAGCTGAAACTGTCAAACGTTTAGCTCAAGCTTATCATACACCCGCCGCTGAAGTAAATCTGTTATTATCCCGTTTTGTAGATGTGCATAAACTATTAACGGAGGCGGTAACGCTGCCAGTAGAAAGCTATTCTCTGAAATCCCTGGCTAAGTGGCTCGGTTTTCAGTGGCGCGATTCTGAAGCTAATGGTTCTCAATGCATTTGTTGGTACGATCGGTGGTTAGAGGAGGGCGATCGAACTTTACTCGACATTATTATACGTTACAACGAAGATGATTGCCGCGCTACCCATCATGTTAAAGAGTGGCTGGTGAATTTTCTTCTCTAAAGATACTGATGTTGGGTAACGCTTACGCTCAACCCAACCTACGAAGATATTGTAGGTTGGGTTGAGGAACGAAACCCAACAGGGCAACCAGGTTAAAGACTAGCTGGTTAATTTTCTTCTCTAAAGATACTGATGTTGGGTTTCGCTTGTGCTCAACCCAACCTACGAAGATATTGTAGGTTGGGTTGAGGAACGAAACCCAACAGGGCAACATATCTTTCGCGTCGCTGGCTACATTGTCGTGAAATGTGCTCAGGACTTACGCACACTGGGCACACTGGGCATGTTGAATTTTATTCTCCATAGTGGGTTCTAGCTCTGATAATGAATACAGTGCGATTGTCTTCTATTATTTCGTAGAGAATGCGATCGCGTTTACTCAGCCTGTAGGAATAGAAACCACTTAGGTTACCTTTAAGCCGCTTGCCAGTTTGAGGGGTAATGGCTAAAACTTGCTGCATGATTTCTTTAAGTTTAGCTTTTTGTTGGTCAGTGAGTAATGCAATATCTTTCTGTGCCTTCTTAGAAAATAAAATTTGGTAAGGAACTTCTGAGTTTTGCATTCTTAGCTAAAAACTTGCTCCATTGTCAAAACTTCCCCCTTCTTATACTCTTCTTGTGCTTGGGCAATATCTGCCAATAAATCAGGCTCTTGGAGCCAATAAGCTGTTTCCACTAGAGCATCCAATTCTTCTTGGTTAATCAAAACTAAATTTTTATCTTCCTGAACAATCAAGACTCCCCCAGGCTCCGTGCCAGCCCGTTCTATGACTTCGTTGAAGTTATTTTTAGCATACTCAGATGTCACCTGATGCATAGATTACCTCCCTTGGCAAATATTTACCTATCATTAATTGTAGCAAGCTGTGTTAGACGTTCCTCTAACCGCTCTATTAATGTATCAACGTTATCACCGATTTTCTCAAAGCAATCGGGGGGTGCGAGTTCAGGTTCAAATTGAATTAGATTTATTTGTCCCTTGCCAATTCCAATCATGAGAACTTCTTTTTCAGGTTGATGAGCATCCACAAATCCCAAAATTTCCTGAACATTGTTCTCGGTTTGGCGATTTAGTTCCTCTATAGCCTCTCTAGGGCAATAGACAAAACGCGCATTCGGTTTTAAGTCTATTCCTATAGTCCCCTGGCTGTCTTTATTTTCTAGCCATAGCCCCCACGCTAGGGCTGCTAATTCTTGCTGATTTGCTTTGACAAACTTATCTAACTGCTGTTGCCAGTTATTTTGTCCTTGCTGAGATTGAGCACTACTAAACATGATTATTTTAAACCTGACTGTACTCGCCAAAGGCTAGCATAAATTCCCTGTTGTTCCAACAGTTCTTCATGCCGCCCCCTCTCTACTAAGAAGCCTTGTTCCATTACATATATACAATCGGCGTTACGGATGGTGGAAAGACGATGTGCGATCGCAATCGTCGTCCTATCTATAGTAATCCGTTCGAGCGATCGCTGGATCGCTGCTTCTGTCTCATTATCCACTGCCGAGGTAGCTTCATCCAAAATCAGAATCGGTGGATTTTTTAAAACTGCCCGTGCAATGGCAATTCTCTGTCTTTGCCCACCTGATAATTTCTGTCCCCGTTCTCCCACTATGGTATCGTAGCCTTGGGGTAGTTGGATAATAAACTCGTGGGCTTCACCAACCTGAGCTGCTGCCATCACCTCTGCTTCATCAGCATCCGGACTACCATAAGCAATATTTTCCCTGACTGTGCCATGAAACAAGAACACATCCTGGCTGACTAAGCCAATGCAGGAGCGTAAATCCTTTAACTGCAAATCTCGGATATCAATGCCGTCGAGGGTGATGGTTCCTGTTTCAATTTCATATAGTCTCAGTAACAGTTTCACCAGGGTACTTTTGCCGGAGCCTGTAGAGCCCACAATGGCAATGGTATTTCCAGCCGGAATGTACAGAGAGAGATTTTTAATTACTGGATTTCTACCTATATAGGTAAAAGTAACATTCTGTAACTCTACTTTACCCTTGACTAAATTCACAGGTAGTGATATATTTCCTGAGTGAATAGCGATCGGCGTATCTAGTAAATTCATTACCCGATTGGTGGATGCCATTGCCCGTTGATACTGATCTAGGGTTTCGCCTAATCTAGTCAGGGGCCAAAGTAACCGCTGCGTGAGAAAAACCAGTACACTGTAAGCACCGACAGATAGTTTGCCTGCAACTGCTGCTACTCCACCATAGAGTAAGGTGGCGGTAAACCCGAACAAAATTATAATGCGAATTAAGGGGACAAAGGCAGCACTCAGAGCGATAGCACGCTGGTTACTTTGGCGATAAGCTTGACTTTCTATTCTTACCCGCTGTTGCTCATAAGCTTCAGTGGTGAAGCTTTTAATCGTGGTAATGCCGCCAAGGTTATTTGAAAGGCGACTATTGAGCAAGCTTACTTTTTCCCGCACGTCAGCGTAGTAGGGAGCAAGGCGCTTTTGAAAGGCAATCGAACCCCAAAGGATGAAGGGCATGGGCAGCAGTGCCATCCAAGCCACACTGGGAGCGAGGATAAAGAAGGTACTACCAATAACGATAACTGTGGTCACTACCTGGATTACCTCATTAGCGCCGATATCTAGAAACCGCTCTAGTTGGTTAATATCGTCACTGAGAATCGACATCAACCCTCCAGTGCTGCGCTCTTCAAAGTAAGCGAGTTCTAATTCCTGGAGATGGCTGTAGGCATCGAGGCGGAGGTTGTGCTGAATATTCTGGGAGAGATTGCGCCAGAGACGAGCATAAGCGTATTCAAAGACTGATTCTAGTCCCCAAATGATTAAGCTGATGAACGAAAGAAGCAACAGTTGCCCAAAGATATCTTTGACGCCCAAGTGAGCAAGTACAGAGTCTTGTTTCTGCACCACCACATCTACAGCGGTGCCGATTAAGGCGGGTGGGGCGAGATCGAATATTTTATTGAGGATAGAGCAAGCGATCGCCTGCCAGATTTGGGTACGATATTTATGTCCGTAATCTAGCAGACGCTTCAGGGGATGGTGCCGGAGGGCTTTTTTGTGCTTAGTTGGGAGGCGATGAGGCATAGGTAGCTAGGTAGTCACCTTACCAGTTTAATTAGAAATTTTCCTGGCTAGATGCTGTATTTCCAGATGTGATTGCTCTAACTGTTGCTCTAGAGAATCGATATATCGTATCTGTAGAGACTCCTGGAGCAGGCGATGTACGCGATAGCGAAGTACTGCCCAGTGAATCGGTTTGGTGATAAAGTCGCTAGCGCCAACTTCAAAAGCTCGCTCCACTGAATCTTGATCGTCAAGTACCGTGATCATTAATATAGGTGTGGTATCGTCGCCAGCGACAGTCCGCAATTGAGTGCAACAGGCAAAGCCATCCATCACTGGCATCATGGCATTCAATAAAATGATGTTTGGTTGGTACTGTTGATGAGCAGCTAAACACGCTTTACCATTGTGCGCCTCTACCACTTGATATCCATCTTTTGTCATCGCCCAGTTTAGCAGCATCCGCATAGATTTGTCGTCATCCACCACCAGCACTAAAGGGCTGTGTGTCTTATCTTCATGAACCGAATCCGCCATATTCATAATTAAATATTTTTAACGCAAAGGTTTACGCAGAGGTTGCCAAGGTAGCTGAGGTCTATGCGTAAGTCCTGTTAGTATTATTTATTATCCAACCTGAATGTTTGCGCTAGTGTATGCGTAAATGTATAATTTAATGTATAATTTGTATAACTTAGGATTTACTTTCCAGAATTGTCCTCGTAGCTAGCAAGTTTCCTGGTTAGACGGTGATTCGCCAAATGTGATTGCTCTAACTGTTGCTCTAGAGATTTGATATATCGCATCTGTACAGAGTGTTGGAATAGGCGAAGCACCCGATGGCGAAGCACTGCCCAGTGAATCGGTTTGGTGATATAATCGCTAGCGCCAACTTCAAAAGCTCGCTCCACTGAATCTTGATCGTCAAGTACTGTGATAATTAATATAGGTGTGGTATTGTCGCCAGCGACAGTCCGCAATTGGGTGCAACAGGCAAAGCCATCCATTACTGGCATCACTGCATCCAATAAGATGATGTCGGGTTGGTGATGAATATAGGTAGCTAAGCACGCTTCGCCATTGTTTGCTTCTATCACTTGATAACCTTCTTGTTCTAGCGCGAAGCGTAGCAGCATCCGCGTGTTGTTGTCGTCGTCTACGACTAGCACTACCGGGGATTTTTTTTCAATCAAGTCAGTTTTCATTTAATATCAAGTCCCATAAATAAGTTCGTAGTGAGTTCGTAGTGAGGGCTAAAGCCCTTACTGAGGGCTAAAGCCCTCACTACAAACGTTTAAGATGAGTTCGTAGTGAGGGCTTTAGCCCTTACTGAGGGCTAAAGCCCTCACTACAAACAGATTTGACGTTCTTTTTCTAAGGCGACTATTACTGGTTCGTAGATAGCCTGAAGTTGCGACAGCTTATCCTGTGCCCCTAATGTAGTACCAGTGCGCCCGATTAATTCCAACTCCTTACAAAGTTCTGTTATACTGGTTGCTCCTAAATTAACACTTGCCGATCGCAGTTTGTGAGCAACGAACGAGAGCGCTACTGCATCTTGGGTTCTCACAGCATTCTGGATGGCACTCAGTAGTTGTGGTGCTTCTTCTATATAATTATCAATAATTTTTCCCACAATTTCGGTGCGCCCAGCACCTGGAAATGTTCTTTGCCCACTAAATGCTCAAAACTGGGGTTAGACCAATGAACGCAGCCATCAGAGTTAATCCAGGCGATCGCTTCGGTAATCGCACTGAAAACCACTTGCATATTTTCCAGAATCGTCCGCAAGTTGGCCGGGTGTTCTGCTGTTTCTACCATTAGGCACTCCCTCACAAGGTTTAATCTATAATTAGAGCCTAACATTCTGATCTGGATTTTATTAACGGTATCACCAGTTACAAGGAGAAGTTTTTGAAATATGGCACGACGATCGCTCTATGCATCTACGGCAGGTATCGAAAAAGCAAAAAGGGCTTTCCAACTCACAGGCTGGACACAAGAATACTTAGCTACTGAAGTGGGACTGGACACCCGTCAGTCTATTTGGAAGTTTTTTAAAGGTAAGTCGGTTGCTCGTCATATATTTATGGAGATCTGCTTTAGACTCAATCTAGAGTGGGAAGAAATTGCGCAGCTGCCAACTGTTGACAAACCAGATATTCAGCAAGCCGAGCAGGGGTATATAAATGCTTTGGTGCAAAAGGTGCGCGATCGCCGTTACGATAAGATTCAATATCAGTGCGGTACAATCCGGTTGTTGGATATTCCCCAGGCGATTGAGCTAAACGATATTTATATCAGCGTCAATATTCTAGAAACGCTCTCCAATCAGCGCTGGTTAGAGGTTTTGGACTTACAGGATAGCCCTCAAAAAAAATTCCAGCGCTTTGGCTTAGGGCAAATTTATCAAAAAAGAGTTCCAGGCTGGCAAGCAGTTAGGGATTACCCCAAGCTGATGGTACTCGGTAAACCAGGAGCAGGTAAATCTACCTTTTTGCAAAGAATTGCCATTCAATGCAATCAAGGAAATGTTCAACCCAACCGAATCCCAATTTTTATCCGGCTAAAAAAACTTAGCAATCATCCCATTAATGCCAAAAATTTCAGCTTATTACACTCTATTTGCCAGGAGCTTCGCGGTGGTAATATTTCAGAACAAGAGGTGGAAAGCTTGCTCCAAGAGGGCAGAGCTTTGATTTTGCTAGATGGCTTAGATGAAGTGTCAGGTGACGCTAGCAAGGAAGTTGTGAAACAAATTCGCCAGCTATCTGAAGATTATTACCAAAATCATTTTATTATCACCTGTCGTTTGGCTAGCAACCAATACCAAATTGAGGGATTTACTGATGTTGAATTGGCTGATTTTGGTCATTTAGACATAGAAAATTTTGCCAAAAAATGGTTTGTAGCTGTTGGCAATAATGCTGAGTCTGGTTTAGCTAAAGCCGAAAGATTTATGGAAAAACTGCAATTACCAGAAAATCAGCAAATTCGAGAACTAGCAGTAACACCGCTCCTGCTCAATTTGGCTTGCGCTGTGTTTCAAGCAAAATCAGATTTTCCAGCTAGACGCTCCGATCTGTATAAGCAAGGATTAGACGTGCTATTGATTCGCTGGGATGAAAGCAGAGGCGTGAAACGCGATCGGGTTTATCGTGATTTGTCTTTACTGCAAAAGCTGAAACTGCTGAGTCAGATTGCCGCCAGAACGTTTGAGCAGGGTGATTACTTTTTTGAGCAATACAAAATAGTGCAATACATGGCTAACTATCTCCAGAATTTACCTGATAGTAGCTCAGAACCGGAGGAGTTACAAGTTGATAGTCAGGCAGTGCTGTCAGCGATAATCTCCCAGCATGGGCTACTGGTAGAACGGGCACGAGAAATTTACTCTTTTTCTCATTTAACATTTCAAGAGTTTCTCACTGCTAAAAATATTGTTGCCAACCCTGAGCCACAAATCTTAACCAACAATTTGAAAAATTTGGTTAGCCATATAACTGAACCCCGTTGGCGTGAAGTGTTTTTACTAACAGGTGAATTGTTAGGAAATGCTGACGAGCTGTTACAACTAATGAAACTACAAATAGATGAGATGATGGCTAGGGATGCTCAATTGCAGCAGTTTCTTCACTGGCTAGCTCAAAAGTCTGCTTCCGAGCCAGTGCCATATAAATGTGCCGCCACCCGCGCGTTTTACCTGACGCTGACTCTGGCGCAAGAGCTGAACCTACCGCGAGATCTTAACCTGGCTACTGCCCTCGATTTGTCCCTAGGTGGGGATCTGGCAACAGAGTTAAAGCTGGATTTGGCATTGAAGCGAGTTTTAACTCTGAGTATGAACCTGCCCCATAATCCCACAATCGATCGCGTACTTGAGCTGGGTTTTGCCCTGCCGATGTATTGTAAATTGTTTGGCGATCCTAGTCAAGCAAAGCTATTCCTCCTAGGTGAATCCCTGCAACGCCTGAAATGGCAAATCCCTAACTCCAACAGCGGGGAAATACTGAAAGCTTGGTGGAATAGTAACCGTCAATCTTGGACAGAAGAATTAAGAACTGCCATGATTAAGTATCGTAACATTGGGTATACTTGGCAGTTTAGCGATCGACAACGGGAAATTCTGCAACAGTATTATGAAGCTAATCAATTCCTGGTGGATTTTTTAAATACCAATTGCCAGGTAACTCCCGCTGTGCGCAAACAGATTCAGGACACTTTGTTGTTACCCCTTGAGGAAGAGGGAAATAATAATTTGAGTAGCTTTTTTTAGCTGTTAAAGTTTAATCGCAAAGGGCGCAAAGGTAAACGCAAAGGTACGCAGAGGGATTAGTAGTTCCCTGTGCTTGCCCCTATATAGTGGTTCGTAGGGGCAATCCCCCTGTGGTTGCCCCTATATAGTGGTTCGTAGGGGCAATCCCCCTGTGGTTGCCCCTCTATATGCCCAGTCTACGTAAGTCCTGCCGGGGTGACATCGTGAAAACGGGTGTAGTCGATGCAGCGCTGCCCATCCGGTGTTTTGGCGAAGATATCTACAAACCGCATATTCCAGAAAATGTTGTGGGCGGCAAAGCTGTGACGGGCGTGAATAGTCTGGGAAACAGTTTCATCAAGCCCAGTTAGCGTCACCACAAGTTCGATTTCCTCGTCAACTAGGGTTTGGGTAGTAGCTCCATACAGGGGGCTATGTTCGTCAATCTGATGTATGACAGTCCAAGTTAAAGCGAAAGCGGGCGTTTGTTTGCGCACCAGGTTGAGATCGTGGAACCGACGCATCTGGTGTCCCTCGGTAGTAATTTCGTTACGAATCAGAGACACCCAAATCCGCGCTTCCACAATCAGATTATCCCGCTCGTTGGCTACCCTGAACATCAGAGTAGGCAAGCCATTGAAGAGAGTAACTACTGCTACTTTGCTGAACAGCACTTTAGCTCTGGGCAAAGAAAACCGGGCAAACGACAAACCTGTAACGATGGCTACTCCCACAATACCAACCAGGACTTCAACTGAAACCACGATATTAGCGTAAGTTGTGCGCGGATACATAGCGCCGTAACCGATGGTTGCCAAAGTCTGGACGCTGAAGAAGAAAACATCGAGGAAAGAACCACGTCGGGCATTTTGGATGCAATCCCCTCCTACCAGATACAATAAGGCAAACAGGGTATTAGTTGTGGTATACAAGAAAGCCGTAAGTGCTACAAACTGAGACCAAGAAATAGTGAGCAGCCAATGGTACAAATCCCCCCAATTTAACGGCGATACACCGTGGCGGATAACGTTAATTTTTATATCCCGCCTCACAATCCGCGATAGCCAAGGTATATAATGCTTTTTTTTCATAGCTGTTTTTTAATGGTAATTGTTGACTGCTGACTGTTTTCCCGCCATGAGATTATGTATGACTTCTTCCCCACTCCCCCTTTTCCCGCTAGTAATAGTCAAGAGTACCCTACTCTGATATAATGTTAATATAGGAAATTTTTCATTCAAATTCACTAAGACATTTGGGGGTACATGAAAATACTGCTTGATACCAGCCGTATAACCATCCCGCCCTTAGAAAATGGGGATCTACTTACCCGTGCGGAATTTGAGCGACGCTATACAGCCATGCCCCATCGGAAAAAAGCAGAACTAATCGAAGGGATTGTTTACATGGCTTCACCCTTACGGTTTGAACACCACGCCGAACCACATGGCGATTTAATGGGCTGGCTCTGGACTTACACTAAATATAGTGGTATCATAAGAGATTGTTGCATTCCATCGATTTATCTATGCCCCTGACGCAAGAGCGCAAACAAGAACTGATTACCCAATACCAAGTTCACGGAACTGATACTGGCTCGGCGGATGTCCAAATCGCCATGATGACGGATCGCATCAACCGCCTGAGCGCTCACCTGAAAGGAAATCAAAACGATCACAGCTCTAGGCGAGGGTTGTTGCAAATGATTGGTAAGCGGAAGCGCTTACTGGCTTATCTCCAACAGGAGAGCCAGGATCATTATCAAGCTTTAATCTCTCGTCTCGGCATTCGCGGTTAAACAGCAGTTGGTGGCTATGTCCTCTGAAAAAAGTTCACGCTTACCCTTTGAACCCGCTAAGAAAAATCGCCCAAATACGGCGAAAACCAAGCAATCACCGCTTACCAAAAGCGAGGAGAACCAAGAGCTACCCAAGGCAACGGGAGTACCACCTGTCGTTAGTCAGCGCATGATTCGCCGCATGGCTTTGTTCTGCGGGTTGCCCACGGCTATGGGCATGTTGACTTTTATTCTCAGTTATTTCATCACTAGCCACCACTGGCTCGACGTCCCCCATATAGTGGTGGTATTGGTGAGTATGGGCTTTTTTGGCTTGGGAGTCTTGGGGCTGACTTATGGTCTGTTATCTGCATCCTGGGATGAAGAAATTGTAGGCAGTAAGTTAGGCTGGAATGAGTTTACCACCAACTGGGGACGCATGACAGCAGCATGGCAGCCAAAACCAGGACTGAAAAGTCAGGACTAATTTGACTAATGACAAAAAAATAGGTAATACAAACAAATCAGGAATTAAAACATGATAGTGGTGATGAAAATCGGCACTCCGGAAGCCGAAGTGTCTCGTATTTGTGAGGAATTCAACACCTGGAAGCTGACGCCAGAAAAAATAGTTGGAAAACACAAAGTGGTAGTAGGTTTGGTTGGTGATACGGCTGATTTAGATCCGCTGCAAATTCAAGAGATTAGTCCCTGGATTGAACAAGTATTGCGAGTAGAGCAGCCTTATAAACGCGCTAGTCGCGAGTTCCATCACGGTGAAGCCAGTGAAGTCGTGGTGCCCACACCAAATGGTAAGATAGCGATCGGCGAACATCATCCGGTGGCTCTAGTCGCTGGTCCGTGTTCGGTGGAAAATGAAGAAATGATTATCGAAACGGCACGCCGAGTTAAAGCGGCTGGTGCCCACTTCCTGCGCGGTGGTGCTTATAAACCCCGCACCTCGCCCTACGCCTTCCAAGGACATGGAGAAAGTGCTTTGGGTTTACTGGCGGCAGCACGCTCGGCTTCTGGTTTAGGCATTATTACAGAAGTGATGGATACTGCTGACTTAGATAAGGTATCTGAAGTGGCGGATGTTGTCCAGGTGGGGGCACGGAATATGCAGAATTTCTCCCTACTGAAAAAAGTAGGTGCCCAAGACAAACCTGTGCTGCTGAAGCGGGGAATGTGTGCCACGATCGAAGAATGGTTGATGGCAGCAGAGTACATACTAGCCGCTGGCAACCCCAATGTGATTCTCTGCGAACGGGGTATCCGCACATTCGATCGCCAGTACGCCCGCAATACTCTGGATTTGTCGGTAGTGCCAGTGTTGCGAACCCTCACGCACTTACCGATTATGATTGACCCCAGTCACGGTACTGGTAGGGCTGAGTATGTACCTGCAATGTCGTTAGCTGCGATCGCCGCTGGGGCGGATGCTTTGATGATTGAAGTTCACCCCAACCCCGCTAAAGCTTTATCAGACGGGCCTCAATCCCTAACGCCAGAGCGGTTTGATAGTTTAGTGCAAGAAATGGCGGTAATTGGCAAAGCCGTGAGTCGCTGGCCTCAACCCGCTGTAGTTCTAGCTTAAAACGCGCCGAGATATGCCTTCAAAAATCTGGGCCAATAAAACTGGCTCAGGTTTTTGCTGAAATAAGAAGATGCTTAAGCTATCATAAATAATCAGGACTAAAGTCCAGGGCGTGGCGGGATGCGCCCCGACGAAGAACAAAGGACAACTGTGGGGGCTGAACAATGCAAGCTTTGACGACAGAAGAACAGCAATCCCAGGAGCAGGCAGAGACTGCTTGGGAACCGCCGATGCCGCCTACAGAGTTAATCTTTGATGATGGTACACCCTTGGAAAGTAATCGCCACCGGATTGCAATGAATGTCTTGATTGATTCCATGCTGACGGCATTAGCTCACCGCGATGATTATTTTGCTGGGGGCAATATGTTTATTTACTATAGCAGCACCCAGGCGCGAAACCAGGACTTTCGAGGACCAGATTTCTTCGTGGTGTTAAATGTAGATGGTAGAACAGATCGCCAAGGTTGGGTAGTCTGGGAAGAAAATGGTCGCTATCCAGATGTGATTGTAGAACTACTGTCGCCGTCTACCGCCAAAGTAGATAAAGGCTTGAAAAAGGATATTTACGAGCAAACGTTTCGCACTCCAGATTATTATGTATACGATCCGTTTGACCCGAATTCTTTGCAGGGGTGGCATTTGAATGCCAATCAAGAGTATCAGAGGTTAGTTTCCAATCAGCATGGGTGGTTGTGGTGTCAGCGGTTAGGATTGTGGTTGGGAACTTGGCAGGGAACTCTCACCAGAGAGACAGCGGTATGGTTGCGGTTTTATGATGATGCAGGTAATCTCATCTTGCTGCCAGAGGAGGTGGAACACCAACGGGCTGAGGTGGAACACCAACGGGCTGAGGTGGCACAACAACAGGCTGAGGCGGCACAACAACAGGCTGAGGTGGAACGCCAACGGGCTGAGGCGGCACAACAACAGGCTGAGGTGGCACAACAACAGGCTGAGGCGGCAGAGCAACAGTTAGAAGGAGCTCAACAAGAGGGATTTCGGCAAGGAGTACTGCGGCAGTTACTCCGTCAACTACGCTATCGCTTTGGGAGCATTCCAGTAGATTTAGAATCACACTTGCAGGTACTTGAGCTTGAGCGACTTGAAGATTTGGTAGAGGTGGTGCTGACGGCAGGTTCTTTAGAACAATTCGTTAGTCGTTTGCCTTGACGCCCTTAGCTGGACTTAAAATTTATCACAATAAGTGTTGGAATTGTAGGTTGGGTTGAGGTACGAAACCCAACAAAAAGGTGTGAAAACCTTAGGTTTCCCTCTGTTCAAGGAGCGATCGCCAAGTGATTAGTAAAATTTATCACACTAAGTGTTGGAGAGCCGATTTTTAGATGAAGATAGTCACGTCGAAAATGGGCTTGCCAATCAAGCAGTACCAATGACAGGTAAATAAATCGGGCGTTTGCACGCCAATGCTGGCAACTGCTGGTGCTGCTGGAAACGGCCACAGCCTATCAAACACAATCAGTAGATCCTCAAATCCAAATTGTAATAAGTAAGTAGCTGGTGGCGCTGATAAAGATTGCAGCAGCTTATAGCCTAGCTGGTAAAGCTGCTGACGCCAAATGTCAGATAAATGTACTGGCTGCCGATATTTTAATTGGTGAGACTTTTCCCAATCTGCTGCCAAACCGATCGCCTCACAGTACAGTGGTCCCTTGGCAGTAAGAACTATCGGCAACCAAAAATTACCTTCACCAGTTGGATATCCTAAATTTTGCTCCACCCAGAGCCGTCTACCACTGATGTCGTTGCAAGCCTGGTAGATGTTTTGAGGGGAAAACTGGTAGGTTTCTGACACAGTATGAAATTAGAGTGATTTTAGCAATAGAGCAGAAAACCTAGAGGCCCCCCGTCTATGACAGAGCGGGGAGTGTCAACTAGATACTACCAAATGTAGGGATGGAGGCAACACCAACGCGATCGAAGCTCGGCAAATCAATCCGAGTGATGTTACGATTTTTTACCGCCAAACGGTAACTGACACTACGCAGTTCGGCATGAAGTTGACGGTTTTCCCGTTGCAGCATCGCCACTTTATCCCGCACCGGAATCATCCGTTCGGCAAACTTTTGGCGGTAAATTTGCGGCAACTCCTGGATTACCTGCTCTAACATCCGGCTGCGATCGCTCAATTCTTGCACAGACTGCCGCAATTGATATATTTCCCCATCACGGCTAGCAATCTGCTCTTGATAAAATTTCACCTGCTGCTCGACATCTTGCAGTTGTTCTCGCAAGAGTCGCACTTCTTCCATCTGACGAGAAGAAGTCTCCGGTTTTGGCACATAGGTGCTGTTGCCCTTGACTAGGCGGAATAGTTCTTGAGAAAGCTGCTTTACTAGCTGATCTCGCATGTGCAGATCTTCCCGTAGGCGAGACAGCTCAGTTTGAACATTGGGTAAGGTTGACGTTTCAGTTGCGGTCATAACAGTTCAGGACTCCAATAATTAATACTATTGCCGATCGCGGTAGGTGAAGCCCACCGGATTGCTTAAAAAATTACTCTTGCTGCTACTTTACCATCTCTAACCGCAATTGCATATAGTTGGGTGATGGGCGCTAGGGAAATACGACATTCGACGCCCGACGCCCGACGCTCGACGCCCCCGACGCCCTTTCACGGTGGGTAAACAAGCTGAACGCTGAAAAACCATAGCTCTCTTGTAGTATTTTAAAAATCCGCTGACTTTGGTCAAACATAGGCAATAGTGGTATAATATGGTCAGAATGTCAGGATGAAGCTACCTGACGCAAGCAAGAGAGCTAGATTGTGAAACTTCACTCAAAAGATAGACAACTATCGACTCT
>CASBRB010000364.1 GCA_949127975.1 Oscillatoriales cyanobacterium PMM_0019
CCCAACAACAGGGATAATCGGCGACTGCACGGCTAGCATTCTACTCATTATTGTAATTTCCAGTTTGGACAGAGGCAGACAAGTTAATAATTCGCTTCATTACCCGCACAACTCTGTGTAAATTGTTATCCTCATCAGATAATAGTGTAAATTTGTGCGAGAGCGCATACTGACGTAGGTGCTGATTCAGCTTGATAAAGATATAATCCTCACCAGTTGTTATCATCCCCAAAACTGGCATTTCTGTATTGTTAGCGCAGCCGCCCTTGGCGGATCGGACCCTTAACTAAGTGCCATTCGGTTATGGGCTTGAACGAGCGATTCACTATGGGTTACGATTTCAGAACCGTCTCATTTGGAACCAAGAATTCTTTTCGCACCAATAAAATGAGTGGAAAAATATTTAGAGTCCAGAGAGCCATACTTTACTCCTCCCGATGAAGCTTGTATAAATTGTTTATCGCCTACATATATCCCTATATGAGATGGTCCAGATTTATAGGTTTCAAAAAATACTAGATCCCCTGGTCGTAGTTCTTCTGGAGTAACTCTGAATCCATCATAAAAATACTGTAAATCAGCATCACGGTGCAAGCGGATACCGTGAACCTTAAAGACAGTATATACAAAACCAGAACAATCTACACCTGTTGTTGTCATTCCACCCCAGAGGTAGGGTTGCCCTAACAACTGGCGTGCAGTTTCTAAAATACGATCGCTCGATACCTGAGGAGCTTTTTTTTGAGAGTAATCCAGCAAACTTGTAGACACAACATAACCATTCCGACCATCTACTAATTTAACAAATGTGAAATCCTCATTTGTTTTCGATGGTTCTGAAGCTACTACTGTACCTAAAGACAGAACTTCTACCAAAGGTGCATTTCCTCCTGGTAGAGTCCGCACTTCTACACTTGCTACAGAAATAATCTTAAGGTTTAACCAGTCTCCTGTCGGAATAGCTTTTAAGGCTGACTCTTGCATCCAACCATGATAATCAAACTGCTCCGGTAAACTAACTTCTACCCATGACCCCTGCCGACTCAAAACCCTCACTGGTTCTCCATGCAGTGCCTGAGTAACTCTCTCAGAATTGCCTGATGGTTTTTGATGTACGCTCGCCACTCCTAAAGCCATGTAAAAATTGTTCGCCTGTATAGGTATTGAGTTTGCAGTAGACTCTGGCAATTTTTTTCTGTTTTCTACTTCCCCTCGATCTTTATTTTTTAGATCTGGCTCTAAGTGAAAAAGCTTGTATTTAGCTACCCCTAATAAAGTTAGCCAGCCAATACCTATGAATAAAAGTGTCAGTAATGCTACGAAAAATGTATTTCTATTAAGTTTTAGTTTATTTTTAATCATTGAAACTTAAGCGTCCCTACTTTCTGTAAAAAGACCAGGTATATTTGTTACCCCTAGGGTCTTTACCTGTTCCTGAAATTTGGCGAAAATCTGATGAGACTGTTCCTGTATTCATACCTAAAAACCAAGATTCTTCAGAAGGTTTTGAAAGTATTTCAACTTCTCGTATGGTTACTAACCTACTATTTAGGTTAATTTCTCCTTCGATAGCAATTCTAAATTTTCCTCCTTTGTTCCCTACGGTATACAAAGTTCCTTGAAATGTCTGTCCTGATTCGCTGGTAATAGAGATAGTAGAACTTTCCTGAGAGTTTAATCCAAAGCTTCCTTCCCAATCACCAATCATAATATTACCCCTTAATTGGGGTGGTGATGTTTGGATAGTAACAGATTGAGCTGGTTGTTCTGAGGCATTATTTTTGGTAATTATTTGATTATTTTGATGAGTTGATTGAAAATTTTTTGTGATTAAGAACCCGATAATTATAGCTGCCCCAATAACACTACCTGCGATCGTCAATTTCTTTAAATCTTCTGAACCTTTAGAGCCTGTGGCTGTAGGGGTTGAATTACTAGAGCCGTAAGCCGTAGGATTCGGAAAGGGTACTTGTTCGGTAAATGCTGACTCTAACTTGGGTATGGGGATTGAATTCTCAAAGGGAGTTGTTTGATAAACTTGATGAGCGCCTAAAGAATTTACAACAGTCCGGTTTAAATCTTCAGTTGGGGTGCTGGTTCGATCTGCTAGCACTACTGGCGGGCTAGTTGTCTGGGCGGCTTGTTCCTTTATCTGCTCTGAGTTGAGCATCCCTATTTTACTAGGCTCAAAACCTTGAGGGAACTTAGTTAGCTGGTTATAAACCGCTGCAGTTAGATTTGTGTTATTCAGGTTTGCCCCTTGCAAGTCTGCCCCTTCCAAGTTAGCCCCACTGAGATCGGCTCTACTCAAATCGGCACCACTTAAGTTAGCCGCACTCAAGTTAGCCTGACTAAGATTTGCCCCACTCAGTTGTGCCCCATAAAAGTCAGTCCGAGACAGGTTTGCCCCACTCAGGTTAATCCAATTGAGGCTAGCACCGCTCAAGTCAGCAGCAGTAAAATTCTGCTCTCCATCTGCATATCGTTTTTTTAGTTCATTAGTATTCATCACTTTATCCTTATATCTACTGTTATAGCTAATCCAACTCCAAGTTTACGGGATAATACAAAAATTTCAGGGGCATTGGGAATAAAGTTGTTGCTAGTGCCGAAAAGCCAAACTTGAACTTAAGTGCCATTCGACTTTAGTCCTCAGATAAGTTTCTAGG
>CASBRB010000365.1 GCA_949127975.1 Oscillatoriales cyanobacterium PMM_0019
CTAAAAAATACTCTTCAAAATAAGCCGTGCAGCTCAGGTTACTGCCCAAATCCTTATCCCAATGCTCTTCGACATGATTAGATTGCTGTAGCAGCCGACTAATGCTGGCACAAAACCAGCGTAAGAAAGTATCCAGATTTTTGAACACCTCCCCATCCGCTCGCAGGAAATTTAACAAAACCGTTCGGTAGCCCTGGCTTTCCGCCTGTTTAAACAGCTTAACCATCAGGGAAGTTTTGCCCATCTGCTTGGCAGCTTTAATCCGGAGTAGAGCACCGGGCTGTAAAAGAGTCTCATGACAGAGAGATTCTATAGGAGGGCGATCGATATAAAATTCTTCTAGCAAGGTAACGCTAGTTGTTTCTCGTTCAGCAATATCCTGCCAATCTAATCCTAAAATTTGGCAGAAAGCCTTAAACACCGCAGCTTTGATAGGCTTCTTTCCTTCCAAAAAACGCCGCCAAGTCGATTCCGAGCAGCCGTCAGCATAAGGGCCTTCTGGTTGCCAATCTCGATTTGGCTCTAAAACTTTACTCGCCTCTACCAGTGGTATGTTATCTACCCACCCCCAGCCATGATTCTTCTGGGCTTGGCGAATTAAGGCGATTGCTTGTTGAGTAGCTTTGAGATTCATTTGGTTTTAGATTTCATCTGACTTACGCACCGATAACCTAATTCTGTCATTGCGAACGGAAGTACGCCAATGTCAGGGCTGAGATTGCTCCTCGAACGATTTAACATGAAAGGTAATTTTTGTCAACGCTCAGAGTGTCGATCGCTACGCCAATATTGTAGGTTGGGTAGAGCGATAGCGAAACCCAACAAATCCAGCATACCTGGTTGGGTTTCGTTCTAAGCTGAGTAGATTGTAGGTTGGGTAGGGCGATAGCGAAACCCAACAAATCCATCCTACCTGTTGGGTTTCGTTCCTCAACCCAACCTACAAAACTACGCCCGCCTTTAGCATCGCGTACCGAAACCCCAGGCATCGCACTTCATGCCACTTTTTCGATATTTTGTGCGGTTGATTCGGCCAAAATTGGATCGATATCTTGGCTTTTGTCTCGTTGAATAAACTCATCCAGAAGTTGAAAGAAATAATCAAACGCTGCTTTCTCATCAATACAGGTGAGCAAAATAATTTTGTCCCAAGCGTTAACAGTACGGATTGATAAGCGGTTTTGCAGCCAGGGTTGGAAGTTTTTGTAAAAGTCACTTTCGGCTTCAGTATTGGTGATACCTACTTCCGCTCGCGCAAAGCGATAGCCAATAATAAACATTCGCAGATTTGTAATGGAGGCTGTTCCCAGGAATAACCCTGGTTGGCTTTTGATTTTTTCCAGTAGGTCAAATAACGTACACATTCTTAGCTCCATGAAATCGCATCTCTAAAACTCTTCAATCACTTCAGCTTCAAATTCATTAGATAGGGAGGTAAAATATTTCAGCCAATTTTCTGGTGAAAGCCCAAGTTTTGAAAGGTTGTCAAAGATTTTTCCATAGACTTCAACACCATAGTGAACACCATTTTCAGTAATGCTTTCAGAGTAACCCTGTTGTTCGAGGCGATCGCTAAGGATAAAATCTTCATGGTCGTATCTGGTCGAAATTCGCCAAAGTTTTCCTGGTACTCCACGTTGTTTGAGCCATCTTTTGAGCGTGCTGGCACATTCCAAACAGTGAAGCAGAGGAAATCGGATGACAATATTGCCTATGGCTTCGTACAGATCTGCAATGGCAGCATCGTCTACGGGTTCTGTCAGGCAGAGCACCTCCTGAACCAAGAGTTGGTTTTATTATAGCCTCTGAGCGATGCCTGCGGGTTCTATTCGAGCGGTGGCTTGTACATAACATGAAAAGTAAATTTTGTCAACGCTCAGAGTGTTGATCGAAAAGTTCATGCGATCCTAGGTTACTGACTATCCAAGTGAGCGTTGAACTGAGCGTTGCCATCTAGAGATTTTTTTAAGAAACTAGAACCATCAGGCAAAAGGAAACTTAAATGATAAGTTTCGCGATCGGCCCGAAAGCAGTATATTACCCAGGTCTGGTCATCCCGGATAAAAGTTGGTCGATCGGTTTTAGCTTCTAACGAGTTTTACTTACTTCTATTAGTGTAGCGAAACTTTTAGATTGTAGGTTGGGTAGAGCGTAAGCGTTACCCAACAAATCCAGCCTACCTGGTTGGGTTTTCTTCCACACCAACCTACACAACTAACGAGTTGGGGGATCGATCGGCTAGGGATGGGTCTTTTTGTCAAAATTTGATCGGTTATTATTTCTAAACAGGAGGAAGCATGAAAAAGTTCACCACAGGTATAGCATTGGCAGCAAGTATCTTAAGTGCCACTTTGGCTGGAATTATATCCAATCAATCAGTAGCTCAAGCTGAATGCTATTGGTATAGTCTAGGTTGTAGTATTCGGGTTCCTAAAATTCCACATAATCCCCCAACACAGTTTCAAGGCGGTCCTGCCCCCTTTTCACCACAAGAAGGTGATATAAGTTTACCCATTCGTGATGGGATGATTATCCACTATTTTCGGAATAAAGGACAGGGTATTGTTACTAATCCTAGAGGCTACGCCATTCAAAACTCAGGTGTTAATGGTTGGCGTTCAACATGGAATATAATATTTGCCATTAGACCAGACATGGTAATATTCTATGACGCTGCTGGTGGTCATTCTGATATTTATAGTGTAGATGGACGAGGTGCATTACATGATTTGTACCATTATGATGGATGGAAACATGATATAGCCAGGTTTAGCTTAGAAGGAACCACCGCAAACGGTTCTGCAGTGGTAGTACGGATTACTGGTAATGATGGGCATAGCGGCTTGTATGCAGTCGATAACAAAGGAATATTTCACGATTACTAAGAGTTATCATACTCTCAAAGCATATCAGACAAAAGCTCAGACAGTTCACCTCCATTACCTGTAATTAAAGACAAATGTAGATTGTAGGTTGGGTTTCGGCTTCGCTCTACCCAACCAATCTAGGCTCTAAGATTGCGGGAGTTTCTCTCCCAATGGCACACTCGATCGACATTACATAAAAGGTAAATTTTGTCACGTTCAGAGTGTCGATCGCAAAGTTCATCCGATCCTACCTTACTGACTCTCCAAGGGATCGTATATCAGAGTCTTCTGTCTGTCCCCACGGATAAATCCTGGTGTTTCGTTGATTTTGGATTGTTCTCAAACTTCCATGTTGTTCTCGATGGGAAATTCCCAGAGGGATTTTCCCAACTTATGAGAAGAATTGCTCATACTCATCATGGCTACCAATCCAAAACCAGGTGACTGTATCACTTTCAAGCACTCCAAGCGCTCGATAACTCCTCGTCACTCTCACAGCCCAAATCCCTGCTTCGCTGTTGATGCATTTAAAATGCAAAGATGGGTGAAATGGATTCTCTGCCCACAAATGATAAGCTTTCCTAGCACTTTGTCTGACATCATAGTCTAACCGTCGATACTCAGCCCAAAACGAGGGAAGAACTGAAGACTTCATAATTGATGGTAATCCAATGCAGTAGCTTGCCCCTCAGCAATTTCTTGTTTAGCACGTTTGGCAGCAGCCACAAGTTTCTGTTGCGTTTTCTCAAATGACTCGTTCCATCGAATTTCATCTTGCAAGTCGTTGATATATTCTCGAAGATGCTCTGCAACTCGATCGTGTACCTCAACCGGTAAAGATTCCATCATTTTTACGATAGTAGTAATTGCTGCGGATGACATAGTATACTGTTCTCCTAGAATGTGTAAGCAATAAATAACATGAGACCAGAAGATATTAGTGAATTCACTCGTAAGCAACCATTGGAGCCATATCGCATTCATATTACTGGCGGGAAATTCTATGATATCAGACACTCAGACCAAGTTATTGTTTTACGATCGCGCTTAGTAATTGGTGTGGGAGGTGATGATAGTATTCCCGAACACGTCGAGCATATAGCCTTGATTCACCTTGTACGGATTGAGGAATTGCAGTCTGCGGTTAGAAATGCGAACACCTAGAGCGCTTAGATGAGTAACAAAATCTTTTGGTTCTAATTTAGACTTTATCTCTAACAACATTAGCGAGTAACTCATCCACTTCAGCACTCATTTCCTCTGTATAAGGAACGAGCTTGTCAGGATGTTTGATGGCATCCTTCATCAGTGCATCCAGGAAAAGGCTCATCACCAGACTTTCCGTTTCGTCAATACATTTCTCAGACATAACTTTCCTGCTTTATACCTAAATTTTCCATTAACTTAGCGATATTTTACGGAGACGCGCCAACTATGCCAAATATCCTATCCGTTTCGCTTCCAGCCTTTCTATCTGTTCGGTTAATTGGATTAACTGGCTATGCTCTTCTGGTGTCAGTGTTTCAGCTTGTCGTTTAGCAATTAATTCGTTATAGTGCTTCATGTCTACAGGAATACCACGATTAATTTTTAGCAACAATTCAGCTTCAGTTTGGGGTAGACTGGGGGCGTGGCGCTGTGCCTGTAGCAGCAAAACTTCAGACACAAATCGCTCTAAATCGGGTAGACTTAATTGCTCAACAGCCTTGAGTAACTCTTTTGGTGACAGTTGTACTTCTACTTGAATTGTGGACATTTTTCCCATCCTGCCATATAGGGTATATATTATAACATTGCAACGAGCATAGTGAACTCTTTGTAAATATGACAAGCAGGCAGTGTGATGGGGGTGTTCGGTGGTAAATGCGGCTATAAGGACAGAAGTATCAAAAAGTATTTTCACCAGTTCATCAAGTGACTAAAGTGTTCATCACGGACTGTCTGTACTGCCGAGTTTTGGTTGCCAATTATACTTGTGTGGGCTAATAAAATATCATCCACTTCCTCTATAACGGCTGGTGGGCTATCACTGCTACCGGGTACAGCTACAACAAGAATTACTTTATCCCCTTTAAGTTCAATATTTATAACCTCGCCATCCTCGATGCCGTGCATAGCCAATATCTGCTTTAGGCGAGTTGGACTTATCTGTAATGGGTGGCTCTTGTCAACTTGGTTAATTGTTATAGTTTTCATTAGGTAGGCACGGTACAGTGCTACAGTATATCTCTATTATTATATACGAAAAGCTAGAGAAGGGGCGTGGAGAGCATCATAGATGGTCTTTATCCAAAGCCAATACCAGGGGAGAGTTAATATTGCCTAAAAAATACTCTTCAAAATAAGCCGTGCAGCTCAGGTTACTGCCCAAATCCTTATCCCAATGCTCTTCGACATGATTAGA
>CASBRB010000366.1 GCA_949127975.1 Oscillatoriales cyanobacterium PMM_0019
CTTACTAGAATTTCAAAGAGAAATTGCCCGACGCAATATCTGCATTCACTATGATGTTGAGGAATTTGAAGAGGATATTAAAACTCTGAAACAACTGGGCAGGCTATGATTATTGTCAGGGTTTAAATCCCGATCGAGTTAAGTAAAATCTTGCTTACCCCACTGGCGCTCTAACTGCATGTGAATCTTAGCCCGTTCAAAGTAGGCTGTTTCGTCATGAGGATTGAGTTGAATTGCCTTACTATAATCTTGTATTGCTTCCATTTTGTCTCCTAACTGATAGCGAATCTTAGCTCGCATACAGTAACTTGTGTTGGTGGGATTAAGTGCAATTACCTGATTTATATCGGCAAGCGCTGCTTCCAGATTACCTAATTGATAAAAAGCTATACAGCGACTATCATAAAATTCTAGATCTTTAGGGTCGATTTTAATTGCTATATTAAAGTCTACCACTGCTTCCAGGTGGTGTGCTAATTTAGAGTGGGCTTTCCCCCGCCAATAGTATATTTTTGGATCTTCAGGGTTCAGTTGTACCGCCTGATTAAAATCTTCAATAGCTTTCTGCTTGTTTCCTAACTCAAAGTGAACTTTACCCCGCCAATAGTAGACTTTTGAATCTTTAGGGTTTAGTTCAATTGCCCGGTCTAAATCAAAGAGGGCTCTCTGATTTTCTCCTATTTCATATTGAGCCTTACCGCGCCAACAGTAGAATTTGGCATCATCAGGCTTAATTTGAATTGCCCGATCGAAATCGGATATGGCTCTGTGTTTATCTCCAAGATAATAGAGACTTTTAGCCCGTCTATAATAAAGCATGGCATCCTGGAGATTAAGTTCAATTGACTTATTAAAATCCTCGATCGCTCCTTGCTCATCTTTTAATTCAGAGCGAATAATGCCTCGGCTACTGTAAAAAGCTGCATTTTTGGGATCGAGTTCAATGGCACGATTTAAATCGTCAACTGCTCCCTGTTTATATCCCAAACTATACCGAGCATTAGCTCGGTTATTGTAAGCTAAAACATATTTAGGATTATATTGAACAGCCAGATTATAATACTCGATCGCTTTGAGCAAATTCCCTTCTTTAAAGAACTTATCACCACGATTTTTGTAGTGTTTAGCATCTTCCTCTTTAGGACTTTTCATATTAAAATTTCTTTCCTCTAGCACTTGCTGCAGGTAAATCACATTTACCACTGGATTGTGAAACTTGATGCACCCAGCAGACTTGCTTACAATTAGTTAACGCACCCTACAAAAGCTCAAACAAAATCTATCTTTCTTCTACATAAATAAATTTAGGCTTGAAACCAAATAGCACAACCCCCTACTCCCTACAGCCAGGTGACTTGCTGGCGTTCGTGCAATACCCGCCCATAAACAGCCTCGGTTTGCTTTGCTAACTTCGACCAACTGAACCTGCGATCTAAATCTTCATAAGCATTATCAACTAACCATTGGGCATAGCCTGGATTTTTCAACACCTCTAAGATCCCCCAAGCCAGAGAGTCGGGATTGTTCGTCCAGGTGACGATGCCAGTTTTAGTGTGCCGCACCACCTCTGGTAAACCTCCAGTATCGGATACCACTACAGGCACTCTAGCAGCAAAACTTTCCAAGGCGACAATCCCAAATGGTTCGTAAAGACTAGGAAAAACTGCGCAATCGGCAACAGTCTGGAATTTATCCAAGTCTTCATCAGACATGAAGCCTGTGAAATAGCACTTGTTCCCAATCCCTAAATCCCAAGCTTGACGCTTCAGGCTATCGGTATTGCCGCCCCCAATGAAGACAAATTTGACATAACCGTGCATTTCCGACAACACATTAGGGGCGGCATTCAGTAGTACGGAGACGCCCTTTTCATGCGTCATGCGGCCTACATAATAAACAATTTTCTCCCCAGCACCGGCAAAAGAACGCCGGAAGTTCCAATAGTCAAAATCCTGCTGACGCTGTTTTTTCTCTGGGCGGATGCCGTTATAAACCACGTCGATTTTATTCCACGGAGATTCTAGCGCCCGTTCCACTTCCCTGCGCATATAGTCGGTGCAAACTATAATCCGCCAGGCATAGTAGGCCAGTAGCTTTTCCTTACCGTTGATATAATGTTGGTCGTTGGTATGAATACCGTTATAACGACCAAATTCGGTGGCGTGAATAGTGGCAACCAGGGGGATTTTAAAGTTATTCTTGAGAGCGATCGCCGCATCTCCCACCAGCCAATCATGAGCATGAATCAGATCGAAGGGACTTTCCTCTAGGATCAACTTGCCCCCTTGACGCCCCATGCTATCGTTCATGTTCACTACCCAGTGCCAGAAGTCGTGGCTGTAACCGACACTCACCCGATGCACCCGCACCCCATCCACCACCTCATACAACGGTGCGTGACCAAATTCCACTGTAATTAGGTGGACTTCATGCCCTAGCTTGACTATTTCTGGATATAACTCCGCTACATGACGAGCAATCCCTCCCACTAGGCGCGGAGGAAACTCCCAGGTTAGTACCAAAATTTTCATTTTTCTCTCCTCTACTTAATAGTTTACCTATTTCAATAGTTCCATTTCTCATAGCCAAATATAGACAGGCTACTCAATTCGGATTTAAGCTACTCCAACTCCTGACTCCTGACTCCTGACTCCTGACTCCTGACTCCGTTCATGATGGGAACTCAAGAGGGCATCTAACTATCATGGTAGTTAGTGATCCATTCGTCTCTGACTCAGTTCCCATGTCAAAAGAATTACTACTGACGATAAGCCTGTTGTTTGGTGTCATCCTGGCTGGTGGCTCTCCTATGGTAACTAGCGCTGCCAATGTTCCCCAGGTTGTTGCCGAGAACCAGGCACCGTCGAGTGTACCGTCGAGTGTGAAGCTAACTGTAGCAGATTTGCCACCTGGGTTCGAGCCACTCCCACCGGAAATAGCGACTATGCTTTCCTCCAAGTTGGGTGCTTTTAGACAACAGCTGGCTTTAGTCAATACCAAGCCAGAGGATTTGTTTGCTTACTGGAATCCGGAAAGCTTTCAAATTATACTGGGGACGACAAGTAACCTAACTAAGCCCCAGGAACAGGCAGCCTTTGATGCCACTTTGCAGCAGTTGCAAAAACCAGAGGTTCAGCAAAAGATGATCGAGCAATTGCAGCAGCAGTTGAAGGTATTTAAAGAAGTAGCATTAGAAGTTACCGGTTACAAAGCGCTGCCGGAGCTCAATAAGCTAACAAATTCATCTACTGGTTTTGCAGTAGATATGAATGTCCAAGGACAACCTGTGCGGATGGATTTAGCAGTTTTTCGTCGTAACCAAGTAGGCGCAATGACAGCAGTTATGTACCTTAAGGATCAACCTCCGACAGTTTCCGTGGGGGATGTAGCTCATAAGCTAGACTCGCGGATTATTAAATCTAATCCCTCGGCTAATCTAACTCCTCCCCTCCCTAATAACAAATAGCAGAGATAAGACAAGGCGGACAAGGTGGACAAGGTAGAAAAGGTAGAAAAGGTAGAAAATTTTACTTACTCGTCCTCTTTGTCATCAGTCGTAAGAATTGTCATCAGTCGTAAGAATTAGATTGGGAGGATTTGTCCACGATTTCTGACTTTGAACCTCCTTGTCTACGTTCCTTCCTTGTCCTCCTTGTCTCGTCAACACCCATTTGTAAAAAACGTACCCTTGTGAGTCCCTCCCACTCCCATATTTTCCGGTCATCTATGAGGGGTAATACCCCTCACCCCAAACCAGGTTGCCAACGCTATAATTAAAATATCAACTATTAAGGCAGGGAAATCCTCCTTCCCAGCCTAAGCCTGGGAACAAATGTAATCGAGGCTCAGTCTCTTCACTGTTGTCAGTTTGAGTAGTATCAGCCGCTTCAAGTTAATTAAGCTATAATAAAAGTAAAGGGAATAGTAATAAATTCAAATTTATGCTTTAAATAGGCTGTTTGCTAAATTTACTTATTATCAGGATATGACCCAAGAAATTTCAAAAATAAACTCGATTTCAACAAAAAGGAAGTTAGATACTATACTTGATAGATTACCTACTACAGCGAGGGAATGGGCTGAAAGCTTGCCTTGGCAACAACGCAGTTATGTGTTGTCTTTATGCCATCTTATGTGTGCATCTCCCCCTGAAATGCAGGCAGAGTTTTTAGATGAGTATACGGCAGATGGCTTAGTTTTAAAAACTATTCAGGACAGAGATACTCAACAAGAAGTTAAAAACTATTTAAAAAAGTATTGCCTTAAAACAGAGCTAAATGAATCTCTTTTAAGAAGCTATATTAGACAGTTTTATATTCATTCTTCTCAAGATGTACGCAGACAACCTGAGTTATTTCTAGAATCAGCACTGCGGTTGGTTAGTAGTACCAAAGAGCGCAATAACGTATTCAATTATATTCTAGGTTTTGAACTGGTTAAAATGATGTTCCAAATGAGTTGGTTACAACACGAACGATTATACCAACTACAGAAGAATCAGGAAGAATTTTTTAATAGCTACATTAAACCGATTCAACATGCTCATGAATTAAATGGAATAGTGACACCAAAAGCTAAAAAAAGATTCTTTGAAAAGCGGGATTACTTTGTCCATGAACCTGAAATTTTACCAAAAAACTTAATCGAGCTGGTAATGTTCACTTTTACTACAGAAATTGTGACTAATTTTGGCTTTTCTGTAATTCGCCATCCAAATTCCTTAGAGTTTGACTATGAATATATATTTCATCCCGAACAAGGAGGTGTATTTCC
>CASBRB010000367.1 GCA_949127975.1 Oscillatoriales cyanobacterium PMM_0019
ACCGCGCCAGTAAGAAAGGTAAATCCAGTAAAACAGGCATACCCTAGGCTTTTCATGGCTAAATAAAGGCGTTTGAGATTGCGCTCGCTTTCATTAGATATTACACGCACTTGGAACTCCCCTCGTTCAATGCGCTCTTCTAACCGCCGGGTGAGAAGTTCAGCGGCGCTAGGCTGACGTAACTTATATATGATGAACTCTTTTGCTTGTTTGCCTAATTCCCCAATGAGATTTCCCTGCCCTTTAGAAACCGCGATGCTTTTAATAAAAGGCTGAGCGGCTGCCATCATATTGTATTGAGGATCTAGTGTTCTGGCGATGCCGTCCAGAGTCGTCAGTGCTTTCAAAATATAAGTCATTTGTGGAGGTAAGCGAAAAGGCTGCTGCTCAAAAATGTCATATATCTCGTTACGCATTTGACCGAAAGCTTTGATATCTAAAGGTTTTTCGGTAAATTTATCTAACAGAAATGTGATTAACCGCCGTACTGGTTTCATATCCCCAACTGGCACAATTAACCCCATTTCAATTAAACTGTCAGTTACCTGGTCGGTGTCTTTTCTTAAAACAGCCCCAAATGTTTTTAACATTTGGTCTTTAGCCAGGGACTTGATCTCTGCCATCATACCAAAATCATAAATTATTAGACTGCCATCTGGCGTTACCGCCATATTGCCCGGATGAGGGTCAGCCTGAAAAAAGCCATCTAATAATAATTGTTTCAGGTAACAAGAGATACCGATTTGGTTAATTTTTTTTACATCTAAACCACAAGCTTCTAGGGTTTGTCGATCGTCCACCTTAATTCCCGGTAAATATTCCATTGTCAAAATTTTAGTTGTGCTATATCGCCAATAAATTTTAGGAATAAGAACTTCAGGGTAATCGGTAAAATTTTCTCGAAAGCGATCGCAATTTTTTCCTTCCTGGATATAGTCAATCTCTTGATAGAGCAGGTTAAAAAATTCGTTATAAATAGCTAATAAATCGTATTTTATTGTCCAAGGCAAATAACGATTACAAAACCGCACCAGTCTACGCAGAATTTTAAAATCCAAATTAAATAAATTTTCTAATCCTGGGCGCTGCACTTTGACTACTACATCTTCTCCGGTGTGCAGTCTGGCTTTGTGTACCTGCCCCAAGCTAGCGGCAGCTAGAGGAAAGCGATCGAAATCCCGATACAGGGTATGAATCGAGTTGCCTAACTCAGATTCAATGATAGCTACAGCAGTAGTGGAACTAAATGCAGGTACTTTATCCTGTAACTTCCCCAACACCTGCACGTACTCCAGAGGTAGCAAATCGGCACGAGTGGACAAAGCCTGCCCAATTTTAATAAAAGTCGGCCCTAAATTCAGCAGAGTATCTCCTAACCACTGAGCCCTACGCTTTTTATGAGTAGAGCTGTCATTAAGAAATGTCCCATCCCACCACAAATAGAACATTAATGTTGCTGCTGCTCCAAAAATGTCCATCTGACGTGCGAGCAGGGAATATTTAGAGCGTTCCCAACGTCTTAGCTTCAGCGCATCTTTTGTCAGCATGCTATTGATGATGAAAGTTTATCCAATCTATCTTAGACTTTGCTGCTATCAAAAAACTGTGGCAGAGTCAAGGTAAAGCAAGTTTCATAAGACTGGGAGCCAGGGGCTACCCCTGCCGTATTTTCAGTGGGACAACTTTTCACGTCGATTATGCCATTAAGATGCTGTACTAAGCATTTTACCAGAGCTAGACCAAGACCGGTGCCTTGAATGGCTTGTTCAGTCGCCCCCTTACCTCGGCGGAATTTATCAAAAATATAGCTGATTTCTGCTGGTGAGATGCCAGGGCCGATATTGGAAAGGCTGAGGACAACTTGAGAACCTTGTTGATTCACCTGCTGAGTGGCTCGTAGATGAACTGTGGTGTCTGGGTGCGAGTACTTACCAGCGTTGGTTAATAACTCTAGGAGAATGCGTTTCAAAATTTCCACATCTGTCTGGATAGGGATTGCTCGCTTAGGTACATCTATCTGGAGAGTTAATCCTCGATCAATCCATTTGCGCTTAAACGACTCACCTAAATTCCGGAGCAGGGGCTTAAGGTTTATATCTTCTACTTGAATAGAGGAATTATTATATTGCAACTGCTGCAAAGCCAGTAAGTCGTTGATTAAATCGATCTCCTGACTACACTGCTGCTCTAAAATATCCAGATACCTATTGCGAATTTCGGCTGGCAGCGACGGTTGACGTAACAGGCGAATTGCCACGATCATGCTAGTGAGTGGCGTCCGCAACTCGTGTTGGACATTGTTGAGGAATTCATCTTTTATCTGATTGAGGTGCCGCAACTGGTCAATTTGTTGGCGACTTTTTTCATATAATTTTGCTTGGACATCCAAAATGCTCTCTAACTGTACTGTGCGCTCTTTGACAAGAGCTTGCACCTGTCGCAGGGTTTGGTTTTGGATAATGGCTGTACTGGCTTGGGCACTAACACAGTTCACCAGTTCTAATTCTTCTGGTTGCCAAGTGCGCGGTTGGTGATGCTGCAATACCAGGAACCCCAACACCGAGCCTTGATTTTCTAGGGGAACTATCAGGAGGGCTGGCATAGCTTCGGGACTAGAAAGACACTCTAACCCACTTACTGAGTTAACCTCACCGTAGGTACGTCGATCGGGAATGACGAAGGGTGCAGGGGCATTGCTGAAAGCCTGTTGAGACCAGTAACAATCCGACAGACAAAAACTATAGTTTAACAGAGTGTGGGAGTTTTGCTGCTGGAAAGTAACATCTGAATTTTGACTGATAGTAGGCCAAAGAGAAACAATTGTCACCTTGGCTTTGGGGAGACCCTTTGAGTGCTTTTTGAGCGGGAGGGAACCTAAGGATTTCAACAACAAGATCGAGCCGCGCTCAACCTGGAGTGCTTGAGCTGTACCAGTTATGGCTAGTTGGAGAATGCGATCGATCTCCCAAGCGTTACGAATTGCCAGAGTCAACTGGTTGAGCAAGTTTTGGTGTTGTACTATAGTTTCTACCTGACGCTGCAACTGGACTTGAGAAATTGCCATAGCTACCCACTCCGACATTAACTCTATCAGTTGTTTATCTGATTCACTCCAAGCTTGCTCGCGCCCCAAGACAATCATCCCATTCACACAGGAGTGAAACCAAGTTTTTATTCCTAACAAGGAGAGTCTGGGCTCGTCGTTTGAGATCTGGCTATTGACAATTACCAACGACTCGGTATTGGCGGCTAGTATTGCCCAAAGGCTTTGCTGTCCTTGTATAAGCTGGGATGAAATCGAGTCATTACACCACAATGCCAGATGTGGCGAAGCCTGATGGCTAGCAACTGCTGCAATCAAGCAGCCATCCGCGTGAAAAAATTCAGCTATTGCACGAGCTATTTTTTGCAGCACGGAAGACCTATCGATGTTACTCAGGATAATTTGAGTAATCTGGCGCTCTATCTGACTGGGTTCATCGTAATGAGCAGGCTGCACGGAATAATGCATCGATGCCCCCTTATGTTTTTGTGGGAAAATCTGTTTAACGCGGTTGGGCACATAAGAATTTACAGGCTCTACTATCAAGGCGGCTCTTCTTAATGAAGTAGTTTATCTGAGGCAACAGGGGGCTGTGGATAGAACTCGGTTGCACGGTAGCGTAGCACGCGGTGTCAAGAGAAAACCTAGTTTGCCACATCCAATGCGATCGGGCCAGTGTCACCAAACCTTAGAAACTGGGTTGACCAGCTCTAAAATTGTTGATTGTCCCTGGATTATTGTTCCCAAATTATCAGCAGATGTAACATCATGAAGGCCTTTAATTCTGACGTTTGTTTTGGGCTTCCTTTTGGGCTGTATCGCTATTTTGTCGGTAGACCCCAATTCGGTTCTGAGCGGTTTTGTAGTGACTGTCTGATGGCGGCACATTTGCCATCAGATCGGAAGCTCGCTGCCACTTAGCGGCGATGTCCAACCACTGAGCAGAATTTTTCGCATTTCTCCCAGCAATAGAGGCTTGTTGAGCCAATCGTACTGCATCGGCAAAGGGATCGGAGGATGGGGCTACTACAGCCGTTGGGGAAGTTGTCAGGCTTGGCGACGACGAGCCGGATGAGAGGGATGGCTTCTGAGAGTTAGATTTTGAGCTTAGTCGCCCATAAAGTGTCCAAGCAAGTACTAGAGCAATTAAGCTTATACTAGCCCCACCGAAAATCCCCCGCCAGAATTGACGGTTTTCCCGAATATAACTGGCTGGTTTCGGGAGGGAGGGTTGCTTTTTGCTTGGTTGATAATTTTTTAGATCCTCCACCAGTTGCTGCCATAGGTTAGGCTTGTTCAGGATAATTCTTTCCGACCACAACAGTTGATTTTCTGGATCTCGATTAATTTCTTCTAGCCAGAGCAATTGTTGCTCTCGAACTATGCGGCTGTTGATGTTAACACGACGAATGTTACGTGGTGCTAGAGCTTCGAGTATCTCTTGGATTCTCTTTACCAGTGCCGACTGTTCGAGTTGCTCGGCTGTCGCTGCCTCACACAAAATTTGCAATACACCCTCGGCAACCATTGCCCGGGTTCTGACACCGGAGTCAGCCAGTTTTTCATTCATTAGTTGAATAATCGCCGCAACACTACCCTGCCGAGCCTGTTTAGCGACATCATCCATCGAATCTGCCATTTTTCTTTGAGCAACGAATTGGTAGTAAGCCCCGACTTTTTAATTGAGCAAAAAGCCCCAGAGCCTCCTGCCATAGACAATTTGGGCGGTGGCATTAATATAGCAGAAAATGACTATGGCGAAGTATGCCGCTCTTAAACTCCTTTGGTACTCTTTTGGTACTCTAAGATTATGTATTAAGCAAGGTGGGGAGCACCGAGGGGCTGGGGAAGCACAGGGGAAGAAAATCCACATTCTTCTAGCCATCCCTAATTTTTCCATTGTCTCACGAATGGGACTAGGATTTGGTCTCCGAGTGAGCGATCGGTACCATCAGCCAGATCGGAAAATGATATACTTTGGCATAGACGTCCTGATCGCGTCTGGGCAAACCTTGCAGTAAAAACGGAAACTCATCATGGCGAAAGTAATTCGGGGGCTGATTTTTGTTGTGGATGACAATATTGATACCGACCAGATTATCCCAGCGGAATATCTAACGTTGGTTCCCTCCAAGCCAGATGAGTACGAAAAGCTGGGCAGTTATGCCCTGGTTGGGTTACCGGAACGTTACGGTTCCTTCATTGAGCCTGGAGAAATGAAGTCTCGGTATCATATTATAGTTGCTGGCGAAAACTTTGGCTGTGGTTCTTCACGGGAACACGCGCCAATTGCCCTAGGGGCTTCGGGAGTAATGGCAGTAGTGGCACAATCTTACGCTCGGATTTTCTTCCGTAACTGTTCGGCAACAGGCGAACTGTACCCTTGGGAATCGGTGGAGCGACTGTGCGAACTGTTTGAAACTGGACAGGAAGTGACGATCGACTTTGCCGCTGAACAGCTAATTAATCACACTCTGGGTAAAACTTATGCCCTCAAGCCCTTGGGTGAAGTCGGTCCTGTGATTGATGCTGGTGGCATTTTTAATTATGCAAGGGCAGCAGGAATGATTGCTCGTTGATTTAACATAATTAATTGACTCCTGACTCCTGACTCCTGACTCCTGACTCCTTCTTTAAAAATTATTATTGGGAAATTTGCCATGCTGCTGAAGTGTACCACCCGCCATATCAGGATCTATACTGCCGAGATTAAGGATAACGAACTGGTTCCCAGCGACCAAGTGTTAACGTTGGACGTAGATCCAGATAATGAATTTAATTGGCATGAGGACTCCCTGCAAAAGATATATCGCAAGTTCGACGAATTGGTAGAGTCATACAGCGGCGATGATTTAACGGAATACAATCTGCGGCGCATTGGCTCGGATTTGGAGCATCTCGTGCGATCGCTTCTACAAAACGGTCAAATTAGTTACAACCTCAATACTCGCGCTCTCAATTATAGCCTGGGACTACCTCAGGTCGTCAATTAAACTCAATCCTAGAAGAGGAAAAGGTTTGGTGAGAGCTTTAGTCACTGGTGCTGCCGGTTTTATCGGGTTTCACCTTAGTCAAAGACTACTAGCTAGGGGTGATGAGGTTATAGGACTAGATAACCTTAATGATTATTATGCTGTTACCCTAAAGCAAGACAGATTAGCCCACCTCAATAATAAACCAGGGTTTAGTTTCCACCAGCTAGACCTAGCAGACCGCCCAGGCATGGCACAACTGTTTGCCACACAACGCTTTGACGTTGTAGTCAACATGGCTGCCCAACCTGGCGTCCGCTACTCCTTAAAAAATCCCCATGCTTACATAGATAGCAATCTAGTCGGTTTTACCAACGTCTTGGAAGGTTGCCGACAATCACAAGTTAAACACCTAGTATTCGCTTCTTCTAGTTCCGTGTACGGTGCTAATACTAAAATGCCGTTTTCTGTTCATGATAACGTAGCTCACCCAGTCAGCCTGTATGGTGCCACCAAAAAAGCTAACGAGCTAATGGCTCATACCTATAGCCATTTATTTGGTTTACCCACTACTGGGCTACGCTTCTTTACCGTCTATGGTCCCTGGGGACGTCCAGACATGGCAGCTTTTCTATTCACCAAGGCAATTTTATCAGGACAGCCTCTAGATGTATTTGACTACGGTAAAATGCAACGAGATTTTACCTACATTGACGATATTGTAGAGGGTGTTGTTCGAGTAATCGATAAAATACCATCGCCTAATTCTACATGGTCAGGAAATACACCCGATCCTGCAACCAGTAAAGCTCCGTACAAAATCTACAATATCGGCAACAATCAACCTGTTGAATTAATGCGCTTCATTGAAGTGTTGTCAGATTGCTTGGGGATAAAAGCTTCAAAAAATATGCTACCGCCTCAACCAGGCGATCTACCTGTCACCTATGCAGATGTTGATGATTTGGTGAAAGATGTAGGATTTAAACCCAGCACACCAATTGAGGTAGGGATTAAAAATTTTGTCTGGTGGTATAGAGCTTATTATAATGTTTGACTATTACCGGATTACTTACGCTATGTTATAATAAACAGTTGATTAAGTTACAATATTGTTACAAATTTTAAAGATTTAGCCTGTGAGTAAGCAATCGCCCGACGCGAACAACATACAACATACCAGCTTGAAGAGCGAGAAGCAAAAATACTCAACCCCTTGGAGTTACAAACCTTGGTGGTGTCAGCCCTGGTCGATCCTGCTCACTGGTGTCATACTGATCTTCAGTAGCTGGGTGCTGGCAAAAACCTTATGGGTAACGATTCTATTCTCTATTCCTGTGGCAATCTGGATGGGATACTTTTTGTTGCTCTGGCCTCGACTGATGAGAACTTATCAGCCAACTGCCCCCCAAGATTCTGCCCAAGATTCTGGTAATCAATAATTTCATGTTAAAGGCTGACTGGAGCGAAGAAAGTTCATGCAAAACCCTGCAGCAACGATTTACTGTCCTAATCCACTTTGTCAGGCTCCCAACCCCCTGAGCCATAATTTTTGCCAAAAATGCCGCACACCACTGCTAAAACGCTATTTGCGGGCAGTGGGTTCTGCGATCGACGGGTATAGCCCTGGAGAAATACTGGCAGAGCGCTATCTGGTAAAAGGGAACCGAATTCTGCTGGATACTAAACCTGGATTACCACCGGAAACCAAATCGGAAATCCCAGAGGCTCTTGCCCCCTATCTCAAGCTTTCTCCGTATAAGCTGCATATTCCGCAAGTGTATGGGCTATCGCAGGAATCGGTTCCCCATACTCAAGAAATTTGGCTACTAGAAGAGGTGCCCATTTACAGCGGTGGCACGGGGGCATCGGCTGAAGGGCAACTGATGCCGGAATTAGTTAGTGCCTGGCAAACAGCCCCAGCTCTACGCCAACTGAATTGGCTGTGGCAGATGGCTCAGTTATGGCAACCTCTAAGTAAGCAGGGTGTCACTTCTACTTTGCTGACGCCCGGTATGTTAAGGGTGGAAGGTTCTTTGGTACGCTTGTTAGACTTGCAGTCAGATGAAACTAGCACACCGACACTGCAAGAGTTGGGGCAGTTGTGGTCCCAATGGGTAAATGATGCCCAGCCAACTGTGACGAATTTTTTAAAACAGCTTTGTCAACAGCTAACAACCAATCAAGTAGGGACATCAGAACAACTGGTGGAACTGCTAAATGAAGGAATGGCACAGTGTGGGCTAGCCGAATCCACTACCTATCAAATTGCCACCCGCAGCGATACAGGACCGAAGCGGAGGCGCAATGAAGATGCTTGCTATCCCCCCAATGGCACGGCGGTAGCCGTCACTACTGGTATGGGGGTGGCGATCGTCTGTGATGGTATTGGGGGGCACGAAGGCGGCGATATCGCCTCCAACTTAGCAATTGATACCATCCGGCAGCGAATAGATAATCTGTCCCAGACCTCGAATTGTAACCCAAATACTCTTTCGAGAGAATTAGAAGAAGCTACTTGTCAAGCCAATGACATGATTAGTGAGCGTAACGACCATGAACAGCGCTACGATCGCCAACGCATGGGCACTACACTGGTCATGGCTCTGGCTGAGGGTCATCAAATATATCTTACTCATGTGGGAGATAGCCGCGCTTATCGGGTAACTCGCACAGGTTGTCATCAACTGACTTTGGATGACGATTTGGCTTCGCGAGAAGTCCGGCTAGGATATGCCATTTATCGCGACGCCTTACAACAGCCGACATCTGGTTCTTTGGTTCAGGCGTTGGGCATGGGTTCATCTAAAATTCTCCATCCAACAGTACAGCGCTTTGTAGTAGACGAGGACTGCGTTTTTCTGCTCTGCTCAGACGGCTTGAGCGATCTCGATCGGGTAGAGCAATACTGGGAGAGAGAGATTATCCCAATTTTAGACAGGCAGATCGATCTAGCCACAGCGGCGTCGCAACTGGTTCAGCTTGGCAACTCCCTAAATGGACATGACAATGTCACTGTTGCCTTGATTTACTGCCAGGTAGGGCAATCACAAGAAACTGGGCAAGCTGAATTGTCACTCCCACAGAGAACACCACTGCCACTACCCACACCAACTCAGGGTGCAAGAACGATCCTTCAATCTGCTCCTGCCCCGACGAGAACGCAGCAGTTGCCCTCTAGACATTCACCTAGGCGTCCCTGGCCGCTGTTAATCGGAAGTGTTTTAATATTGGGGTTGGGCGGTGCCTTAACTTATTGGGGGTTTATCTTAGACGGCTTCAGCCAGATTAGTAGTCTGATTAATGGCACTTCCACCACCGCAACGTCACCAACGGCAAGCCCTTCAGATTCATCCCCTAGCCCTTCCTTAAAGCCTGGAGCGCTGAGAGAATTGACACAAGAAACCACAGTTAGTGTGTCAGTTCCATCCCCAAGCAAATCTCCTCAAGGTGTTCAGGGAACTCTCCCAGCTAAAAGCGTTTTAAAACTCCAGGAACAAAACCCCGATTCTTCAGATTTGGTGGTAGTGAAGGTTTGCTTGATGCCCTCCAACAATGGCAATCCAGATTTCCCAAGAACCACCCAACCAAAAACTACCAAACACTCAGCAGTTCCTAGCTCTCGTTCTACGCCAGCAACTAATCTACATCCAAAAGTAGGAGAGGTGGTTACCATTCCAGAAACAACGCTTACCAATGGTAGTAAACCGTATACTAGCTCCAACCCCGAAGTACAGAAAGAATGTCCAGATATCCCTGTAACTCCTTCGCCTACTCCAACATAATTTCATTTATGAACTAGCAGTCCAGAATTATTTGTTTATTGGTTTTATACTTTAGCCCTTGGTAAACTGTTAAAGCCATGCAGGTGATCCAGCAAAGTGTTACCTTACTTAAACTGCAAGAACGCCCTATTGGAATTTGGATGTTCAGCAGTTTTACAGCAGTTTTAGGGCTTTTAATCTTTATATCATTTGAATCGCCAGTAGACTGGTTTGGTTTATTATGTATATTTTTGGCAAATTTGATGATGTTTTGGAGTCCAGTTAAAACTTGTGTATTCGATAAAAAACTCAATCGGGTAACTCTCAAACAACAAGGATGGCTAGGAACAAAAGTCATTGAATATGCCATTAATGAGATTATACTTATCCAAGTAGAAGAATCAAAATTAATCGGAACTATTTTTTATAAAATAAAATTAAATTTGTTATCAGGTAAACAATTTTATTTGACTAAAATACCTAGCACTGATTGGGAACTACAGCAAAAAATAGCTAACTATGTTCGAGCATTTTTGTTTAACGAACTAGCTTGAACAGGACTTACCCACTGCCACTAGATATAGCGGTTCGTAGGGGCAATCCCCCTGTGGTTGCCCCTAAATATGCCCAGGCTGCGTAAGTCCTGATTCTCTCAATCTCAAATCCAGTCACAGTAAGGGCTTTACTCCTGACTCCTGACTCCTGACTCCTGACTCCTGACTCCTGTCTCCTGCTATATATGCTTGCCCAATTAAGCTGCTATGTCCTGTGAATACAAATACTGCTGAAACCCGATAAATACTTCAGTGATATTCGCAACGCTCCCTAGTTCTTCAACAGCATCACGAACAGTATAATATTTTAACTCTAACAGTTGAGGTAATTTAGTGCGATCGAGTTCCCCCGCCCCTGCTTTGATGTATTGTTCCAGTACAAAGTCGAGAAATTCTTGCTGTTTGCCGATATAGCGCGAGAAGATTAATGATTTGTGAGCGAGGACGCGCTCTCGGCGGCTCATGGGTGGAGAGGCATAGGCGATATAAGCCAGCACATCATATAAATCGCTTTTCTCGGCATCAATCAGGGGGCTAATTTCTGTGAGTTGTTCCTCCCCGTAGCCCTTCTCTGCCAGTCCTTCTATTAGGGCTTTACGGGTGTCAGGGCGGCTCCAGATTGTTCTTAATTCGTCTTCATCTCTGAATAGTTCAGGAATTTCACCAAAGAGACGTTCCACAAATTCTGCGGCGCTCATGGGTTTACCGTCTGGACTCCAGAAGCTGGTGGACATCCGGTGCTGGAGGGTGCGTTCTTTACCATCAGCAAGTTTGATTTTGATGGTTTGGGGGCGGGGAATTTCTGTACTTTCTTTTGTATTTTTGCCAGTATCTGTTGTGGAGACATTGTATTTACCTGATTTCTCCCGCACTCTTGACTTTTTGACGAGTACAGGTTCTTGGGGTTCGCCGTCCCATTCAGGATCGTTGAAGTGTTCGTAGGCTTTGACAAAATCGTAGATGGTGAAGTAGTCTTTCCCATCAAATAGGCGAGTACCGCGACCAATAATCTGCTTAAATTCAATCATCGAGTTAATGGGGCGCATCAGCACGATGTTACGAACGTTTCGGGCATCAACCCCAGTTGAGAGCTTTTGGGAGGTGGTGAGAATGGTGGGGATAGTTTTCTCATTGTCTTGAAAGGTGCTGAGGTGCTGTTCGCCGAGTTTCCCATCATTGGCGGTGACGCGAACACAGTAATTAGGATCGCTGCTTATCTTCATTTGGTTGATTAAATCCCGAACAGCTAGAGCGTGGTCTTGGTTGGTGCAAAACACCAGAGTTTTTTGATTCTGGTCGATTTTTTCCATGAACAGTTGCACTCGGTAACGTTCGCGATCGGTAATTTCAATGATACGGTTGAAGTCGGCTTCAGTATAAATTCTGGCTTCGTCTACTGCACCTTCTATTAATTCATCTTCGGTGCTGTAAATATATTCATCTAGGGTAGTTTCGATTTGCTTGACTTTAAAGGGAGTAAGAAACCCGTCGTTGATGCCGTCTTTGAGGGCGTACTTATAGACTGGATCGCCAAAATAGGCGTAGGTATCGGCGTTGTTGGCACGTTTGGGGGTAGCAGTTAGTCCTAGTTGTACGGCGGGAGAGAAATATTCTAAAATGTCCCGCCAGGTGCTTTCGTCATTGGCTCCGCCTCGGTGACATTCATCAATGATGATGAAGTCAAAGAAGCTGGAGGGATAGTCGCTGAAGTTAGGGGTAGGATTACCTTTTTCATCTCTTCCAGTCATGAAGGTTTGGAAAATGGTAAAAAAGATACTGCCATTTTTGGGAACTCGATCCCGTTTTTTGATAACTTCGGGGTCAATGCGGACGAGGGCACCGTCGGGAAAGGCAGAGAAAGAGTTATAGGCTTGGTTGGCTAAGATATTGCGATCTGCTAGAAACAAAATTCGAGGGCGAAGTGTGATTACTGAGCTTTGCCGAAGTGTGATCACTGAGCCTTGCCGAATTGGGGTTTGTCGGCTGAGGTTCCAACGGCTTTGAAAGAGTTTCCAGGCAATTTGAAAGGCGACAAAGGTTTTACCTGTGCCAGTTGCCATCGTTAACAAAATCCGGTTTTTTCCTTGGCAAATTGCTTCTAAAACGTGCTTAATGGCATTGTGTTGATAGTAACGGGCTTCCCATGTACCGCTTTTGTCTTCAAAGGGGATAGCAGCAAACAAGTCGCGCCACTGGCTATCTTCGTTAAAGGTGGCTTTCCACAGGCGATCGGGGGTAGGATATTGGTTGATGTAGCCTTCTATACCTGTGTGCATATCTACTTGGTAGATGCCGATGCCATTTGTAGAGTAGGCGAATCGAGTTTGCAACTTTTCGGCGTATTTTTTGGCTTGTCCTAAACCTGCGGTATCGGGTAAGTCGCGTTTTTTGGCTTCGATGACAGCGAGTTTTTCACCACGATAAACCAGCACATAATCGGCGATGTCTGATGGAGCGCGTTTACCGTTGCCAATTAATCGACCAGGGGCAATGACTTCGCGACGGATGCGACTACCTTCTATAACTCCCCACCCTGTGGCTTTTAGTGCGGGGTCAATTAGTTCGGCGCGGGTTTCGGCTTCATTCATGTTCTTCTTCGGGTAAGGGTTCAAAAAAAGCGTCGCTGAGTTTTCCAGTTAGTAATCCTGGGGTACGCGGTTCGACTTCGCTCACCGTAATAGGTTGGGCAGCCTCTCGAGCTAAACCTAAGCGAAAGTAGTAAATAAGATCATAAATTTCTGCTAGTTTGTCTTCGGGGATGTCTTGCAGTTCTTGGACAATCTTCTGGATTAACATAAGTCAGATTTCCTGTTAGTTGAGGTAATTCAATCAAGTTTTAATCTAGTAGACCTATCTCGCTTTTATGCTGCAATTTCCTCTTTAGCAGTTTTTGGGGTGTCTGCGGTGAGTTCGCCAGTGAATGCTTTTTGCAGTATGGATTGTTTGAGTTCGTTGAGGGCGGCGATTTTTTGTTGGTAAATGGTTTCGAGATGAAGAATCTTGCTTCGCATCTCATCAATCTTGACAACTATATGCTCTTGTTCAGCCAAGTCTTCTGGGTAAGAAATAACTACTTCGCGGATTTCTTCCAGATGTAGGTTAGGAACTCCAATGCCTTTGAGTCTTTTGTTGAATTGCTCTTTGGCAATGGGAGAATTCACAAAATGCAACATAAATCTGGGCAAAATAACTGCCAGTGGTCTCAACAAAGCCAAGCTGACATAGATATCAAAATCGATTTCTTTATCGACCAAAGCAGCAACGCCAGTAGTGCCGTTTTTCGCAAGTAATATATCGTTTGGTCGAGGTGAAACACGCTTTTGCATGGCGACGTGTTGTGTCTCGTCTATGTATTTGACTTTCTCCCAGTCGATTGTGCCACTGGTAACATTCCGTGAGGATAAAAATACGAAACCTGTTTCAAAATATTTCGGTGTTTGATGAGTTCCATCAGTAATTTTTTCGCAAACTTCGCTCAACTTATTTTGTGACCAGCCTTCGCCGTTCTGAGTGAAGATAGCTTTCAAATAGCTTTCAAATAGTTCGCGGGAGTTGGTGATGTTTTTTTCGGTGTTAGCGATCGCTCGATCAATCCCCTCAAACGCCTCATCCAAAATCGCTACAATTCGCCTTTGTTCAGGAAGTGGTGGAATTGGTATTTGAGTATTTTTAATTTTTATTTGCGAAATATTAGGCTGTGCATTTCCCACAGCTTTTGAAATTAGTTCTGCTTTTTTTGATAGAAGAACATAATAGATAAACTCTGGAACAAATCTTTCATTAGGTAGGATTCCACATACAGCCTGATTAGTAGCTGCTTCAAATCGAAGGATTCCAACTTGACCTGCTGTTGCACCATACATTGCAACCAGAACAGTATTTACAGGAAATATTTTTGCTGAAGAGTTTTCTAACCCTGCTTGAGTAATAAAGTTTTCAGATTTAAAGATTTCTCCTTGAGCAACTTCACCGCTTAAAAGCCAAGGAATCTGCCCACCCTCATAATATTCTTTCTTAGATTTTAGGGGTGTACCGCCTGCTCCGGTTTTGCATACTTCGCCAATGGTTTTAATCTCCCAACCTACTGTCAAGTGTCTACTATCAACTGTCAACTCCATATCATTCCCCCAATCCCAGCCAAAATCTCTGCAATCTCTGCATTCAAAGTCACTATATTTCTACAGTTGTTCATAAGCAGCAATAAAATCATCCCGTGAAATACCAGATTGAGTGCAGATACTTCTGAGAGTAGAACCTTTAATTTGTTTATGATTTGGCAAAGTTAAAGGAGTATTTGTCCCATCAGGATTTTGTCTAATCATAGAAATATGTTCCTTTTCTCTAACTATTGAAAATCCCAAACCCTCAAGCAGCTTAATTACTTTTGATTTAGGAGCATCAACAGGAAACTTTGCCATTATAAGTTTGCCTCTGCTACAAAAGCTTCGAGTATTGAAGATTCAGATTCTAGTACCGATTCTCCAAAAGTTTCTACATGAAATAAAATAGCTGACCGCACATCATTTAGAGCTTCCTCATAGGTGTTACCTTCACCAACTACAACCCCCTGAATACCTAAAGGATAGGCAACATAACCATCAGGGTGCTTTTCCACAATAATTTTGATATTTTTCATAGTTACTTCTCCTAAATTAAATTGACATCCAAAAGAAACCTAACATAGTCTGTCAATTGTCAACTGCCCACTGTCAACTGCATAATTCCCGCCAAAATCTCTCCACTCTCCGCATCCAAAGCCGCAATTTCATCTAAAATTTCCTGCGGTTCTCGTAACAACGATCCCTCAGCCTTATTTGGATTCTTCACCGAGAGATCGAACGTCACTCGATCGACTTCAGAAATATCCACCAGCCAAGACTTTTCCGACTCAGCCAACCTAGCCTGTAACTCCACAAAATCGCGCAAATCCTCATCATTCAGCGCATTCGTTTTCCCCAAACTACGTCCCGGATCGAGTTGATAATACCAAATTTTCTGAGTAGGCGTACCTTTGTCAAAAAACAGCACCACCGTTTTTACCCCCGCCCCGATAAAAGTCCCACTCGGACAATCTAAAATCGTGTGCAGATTGCAACTATTCAAAAGCTCTTGACGCAACGCCCGCGAAGCGTTATCCGAATTTGAGAGAAACGTATTTTTAATTACTAATGCTGCCCTACCACCCATCTTCAGGATTTTGATGAAATGCTGCAAAAATAGAAACGCCGTTTCCCCAGTCTTTATCGGGAAATTCTGCTGTACTTCTTTGCGTTCCTTCCCTCCAAACGGCGGATTTGCTAAGATTACATCAAAACGATTCTTGTCTTGAATATCACTGAGGTTTTCCGTCAGCGTGTTGGTGTGGATAATATTCGGCGCATCAATGCCATGCAAAATCATATTCATGATGGCAATCACATAAGCCAGACTCTTCTTTTCCTTCCCGGTAAAAGTATCAGTCTGAAGTGTTTCTAGCTGTTTTGTTGTCAGATTACCCTGACGTAAATAGTCGTAACTCTCACACAAGAAACCCGCCGAACCGCAAGCCCCATCATAAATGCGATCGCCAATCTTCGGCTTCACCACCTGAATCATCGCCCGAATCAACGGACGTGGCGTGTAATACTCACCCCCATTGCGCCCCGCATTGCCCATATTTTTGATTTTCGCTTCATAGAGATGCGATAGCTCGTGTTTCTCCTGTTGCGATCTAAACCGTAGCTCATCAATATATTCCAGCGCATCCCGCAAACTGTAGCCGCTTTGGAACCTGTTCTTAATTTCGCTAAAAATTTCCCCAATCTTGTATTCGATTGTGTCTGGACTGGTAGCCCGTTGCTTGAAACTTTGTAAATATGGAAATAGTTTGCGGTTGACATAATTAATCAGATCGTCACCAATCAGCGCATTATCATGATCTAATGTCCCATCCGCCTTTTTTGGTGCTGCCCAAGACAACCAGCGATGCGCCTCATCAATAATAAATTCATAAGGTTTACCGACTAGCTCCGCCTCTAGCGCCCTTTCCTGTTCCAAATCATCCAAATACTTCAAAAACAGCAGCCAAGAGGTTTGCTCCGTGTAATCTAACTCTGTAGTACAACCAGCCTCTTTCCAAAGAACATCATCAATATTTTTAAAAGTTTGCTCGAACATTTAGTTTTACTGTGGGATTTTTAATATTAATTGCTTTGCTTATATTTTGCACCTACAAGGTGAAAAAATGAGCGTGCCATTCGTTATCCCGCATGACTTACGCAGACTGGGCATATATAGGGGCAACCCAAGAGGGAGAGGGAGAGGTAAGAACAAGAGGGAGAGGGAGAGGGACTGGGATTGGTAAGAATTCACCCAATCCCAATCCCAGACCCTCTATTGCCCCTACTCACCGCTATATGTAGAGGCAGTGCGTAAGTCCTGGAGTGCTAAATCACGGTTAAAAACTGTACATTGTCATGATGTATATTATACAAGTATTTCATCAGTTTTAACCTCAAAGCAAAGCTAATCGGAAGGGGGCTTTACTCCTGTCTCCTGTCTCCTGTCTCCTGCTATAATGTATGAGTGATGATATATCATCAGATTAAACCTATGCCTAGAGATAGATATTTACAAGTCAGACTGACTGCTATATTTGCGTCTGACAAGCTTTGATAAACCCACCCCTACCCCTCCCAGGAGGGAACATTGACAAGTTGCTGGCGATTACGTTATCTTTAGGGTTATCCATGAGCTTAACGAGACCGGAGGATTGAGTTAAGTGTTGATTGGTCTCTAGCAATGCTAGGGAGTGTTTACTTGG
>CASBRB010000368.1 GCA_949127975.1 Oscillatoriales cyanobacterium PMM_0019
GCGGCTGTTAGTGCTGCCTGCAAGTCTATGTAGGCATTGCTCCAAGAGCTACCGTCATTACTTCCTGTGGCATTTTGATTGACGTAGATGGTATTGTTATTGGTGCTGGCGTTGGCGTTAAACGTAGTCGTGCTTTCGCGATCGACAAAGGTTCCCGGATTCGATAAATTGCTTGAGCCCTGCTCTATGCCTTGATTACTACTGCTACTACTGCTGCTGAGACTGGCACTGGAGTAAGCTCTGGTATCAAGACTTTGCGCCGAATTTTGTGAAGTATTGAGTTTCGGAGAGATGTCTAGCCCTGGAGCTACACTATTTCGACTGCTAACATAATCTGTGGACATAAATCACCCTCTGGTTAGAATAAGTACATTGTAAGCTACAAAGCAATGAGAATTTTCTTAATTTTTGATAAGTGTTGTATAGATTCTTTACATTGAGCGAAGCTTTATAGCGCGTTGCAGTCGGGTGTAATACACAGCTATGGAGGGGCGGGCACGGCGTCACCGACGCTACAATCCTACCGTACCTCACGCGGCTGCAAGCCGCTGTATCGATTGAGTTTGTTCTCAGGCTGGGAGTGCTATAGGGTTGATAACTCAAACTGATAACTTTGATGAGCCACTAGAAGATTTCCAGGAATATATGTAAATTAAGAGCGGGTTTTGCTAGCTACAGTGCGCAACTCATGTCAATTCATTCGATTTATAGCTTGCAAGTAACGCTCCCTCTTAATATCTATCTGCTCCCGAAATAAAGGAAACCTGATTTTATAAAACCTCTGCCATTTTTCATCATCAAGATTAATTATAGTATCAATAGGTATAGCTGACTCGTTCGCAATCCCATGACGATACCAAGCACTAAGCCCATCTTCTCTAAGCGCATTTTGCAGTACTCGTTCCACAAGTTTTAGTCCGGAACGAGATGACATACTTTGACAGCAATCTTTTAAGAATTCTTGAAGACATATTAATGACATCTTGACGTGTTTGAGATCTTGTCTTTCTGACTGAGGTAGTCCTCTTAAACACTTCAATTTACCTTCCAAACATAGTAATGGATGCAAAACCTTAATATTGATATCTTTTAGTTCGTTTCCACCTATAAATGTAATTGCACTATCGGTAATTTCCGAATCATTTAGTCCGTAAACCGTTGATAAAAAATCAATCCTCAAAGTTTTATCGGGCAGGTCGATTAAGACAATTCCTGCATTTGGAGTAGGATCGAAATCTTTGGCAATAGCTGCCCTTCCCTGCAAAACATCTTTGCAAAGTAAAACCTCTACTCTACCCCCATAGAAGTCTAAATCTTCACTAGCAAAAGGTAAAAAATCTGGTAATTCAGGACATTTTGAATAATAATTGTAAGCCCACAGATTAACAGCTTGCCCTCCTACTACTACAACATCTATATTTGCTGCTTGTATTTTAAAAAAAACTTCTCGCAACTCAATAGGGGTAATCTTCATCTTCATCTTGTTTGGGAATGCTTTCACACCAGATATCTGATCGATCGGACATCCTCATTGACCATAACTGGGGAAATAGAGTTGTATTAACTAGCTCTTGAGCCTCTACTGGTGACATAGCTAGCAGTCGCATTCGATCCAAACGTTTAGATCTAGCATATTCAGAATTTGACCAATCATCAACTACATCGATATCCTTAGTAGAGGGATTAATATTGGGATTACCATCTGAGCGATTTTGATTCATTAGTATTATTGATGATTGATTATTTTGTGCGGTCGCATATCTATGAAATTCCAACTAGATCTATGATAGCACTTTTTTACTTTTGTAGCATAACATGAATTAATTAATTCAATTCTAGCAAACCAGGGGGAGGTGTAATTTCAATTCGTCTTTGCTGGAGATCTACTACTGGGACGATCGCTTTGACAAATGGAATAAAAACTTCTCTGTCTCCCCCGCTGATTTTAACTACTAACAAATCATTGCCAGCAGCAATCACATCTACCACCACGCCCACAGTTTCGCCAGTTAGGTGGTGGAAAACTTCTATCCCAAATAAGTCTAGTACGTGATACTCATCGTCGCAAAGTGTGGGCCGATCGGTCTCTGGCACCATTAGCCGACAACCACGCAACACCTCTGCCCGATCGCGATCGTCCACACCAGCAAATTGTAGCACATATAAACCTTTACCAGGAAGATAGTAACTTGCTAGCAATTCGATCGGTTGCGGCTCAGTATCTCCTGGTTTCAGGAGCCAGCGCTTACCGGGCTGCTCGAACCGTTCTGGAAAGTCACTATTTGGATAAACCCGCACCTCGCCATCCACGCCTTGAGGCGCAACAATCGTGCCAATTTCCAGCCAGCCTTCGATTGGGGGAGTTGGCGAATTTTTTATAGGGCGCTGAGGATGAGATTTGGGATTAGTCATATCTCTACTGGAGCCGAGCTCCTTAGATAAACCTGCTCCACCACCTTTGCCAAACGTTGCATCCCAGTTTCAATCTCCTCGTCGGTGGCAGTGAGGCTAATACGGATACACTGATGGGTGTGCGCCCACTCTTCGCGCAAACCTGGGAAGAAAGAACTACCAGGTACAACAATCACACCTACTTGCTTCAGTTCCTGGTATAATTTCCAGTCAGTTATCGGTAAATCCTGGAACCATAACCAAGCAAAAATAGCCCCCTCCCCACGATGCAGGAACCAAGGCAAATCTTTGGACATCGACTGCTCTAGGGAAGATTCCACCACAGTAAACTTTTTCTGGTAGTAGGGACGGACTACGGTAGTAGCAATTTCAGCTAGAGCGCCAGTAGCAATGGCACGGGCTGCCAGCGCTTGCCCATAACGGGACGAATGAATACACATATTCGTCTGGAAACACTCTAGCACCCCAACTAGCTCCTCCTCTCCGATCGCAATCCCAATCCGCTCTCCTGGTAGCCCTACCTTAGATAAACTCATGCAGTGGATGATATTGCCGCCAAAAATAGGCGTCATCTCGGTAAAATTCAATGCTGGGAAGGGAGGCGCATAAGCAGAGTCTATCAATACTGGGACATCTAACGGCGCAGCCAGAGCCGCAATCTTTTTCACCTCTTCATCCGTTAGCACGTTGCCAGTAGGGTTACAGGGGCGAGAAAAGAGAACGCAACCTGTGTTTTCTGTAATCGCCAATTGGCTGAAGTCAGGACGATATTTGAAGCGATGGGCTGGTGCATCGATATCTAGGGTTGGTTTGTAAGCAAATAACGCCTCTGGTGTTAAAGTTAAACCGCCATAACCCGTGTAATCTGGACTTAGGGGCAAGACAATATGCTTGAGTTCCCCGCTACTGGTGTACCCGCCGAAAGCATTAGCCCCGTAGAAATAAAGGGTTTGACTGCCGGGGGTAATTAGGATATTGCGATGAGTGAGATTTAGCCCATAGCGGTGATTGAAATCTGTTACCACCGCCTCTATCAGCGGTTCATAGCCTTGACTATCACCGTAACGACAAACTACTTTGCCGTAATCTTTACTAGCGAGTAGTTCTACGGTATAATCCCGCCATAGCTGCTCAACTTCCGGCAATATGACTGGATTACCAGGGCTTAAATTAATATATTCCTGCCCAATACCTGATTGCAGGGTTTCCTTAATATCTTTCATAATCGCCCGCACCCCAGTCAGGTGGGACATTTGTTCGCCAAATTGTGTCAGGGCAGGTTTCATAGTTTAAAAAAATGTTTCCAGATTATGACGTGACGTTCTTCCCCTCTAACCTTGCGGTATAGTGGGGGCTTCAAAAACAGAGAAGAACCATAAATCATTAATCTCTCCCTCTGTCATTTTACTAGACCTCAGAGTGAATTGCAAGCGTATTCCCATCCCCGTAGTAAGGACTTTAGTCCTTACTACAAACGTTTTTATTACGAACAGCCCTACCGGACTTAATCTTGCTTTCGCTTCAACAGTACCCCGCCCAAACCACCAAATGCTAATAAACCAAAAAGCGCATTTGGTTCAGGAACGCTGGTTATGGATTGATTGGTATTTAGCTGAGTTATACTCGTAGACCAAGTGCCAATCCCGGTAGCAATTTGCTGAAATGTCCAGAAGGTAGAAGGATTTGACGGGTCGGCGACGGTGGCGCTATAGTCACCCCATAAGTTGCCGAAACCGTCACTATATGTAGCGGTACCAGACTGTAGTAACAGCGGATTACCAAAGGTGGTTTGTCCAGTTACGGGATCGGTTTCACCCAAGGCTGCATAGCTGCTAACGTACTCTGTCTGGCTCGATCGATTAAACCCAATCACAACTTGATTCGATTGGTTGACAGCAATTGAACCGTAGTAATAATCAGAATTCGGATCGTCAATTAAACCTTCTTGGAGAAGTGTATTTGTCTGGGCATTAATCTTGAACCATCGCAGCGCCGCCCGATTATTGGGATCGGTGACAGATTGCACGCCCCAAAAAATTCCGTTTTTCAGTACTACATTCGAGCTTAAGCGATCGTCCCCCGTAAATATATTATTCCCAGGGGAACTAGGCTGTGGAGCGGGTACTGGAGGGTTATAGGGAGTAATAGAAATTAAATTTGGTGAGGGATCGAACCCAAATGGTATCGACGAACTGCTAATTTTAGGAATCTGTGGTGTTGAGGTGGTAGATGGGTTGTTCTGACTCTGCCCAGACGAGTTGGGTTTTATTTTCGGTAATAAGGGATCGGTATTTAACCGAGCCGGACCGCCTGGTGGCGGGGTTCCCCCACTGGCACCCAAAGTAATGTTCGATCGCTTTAACAGACCATTTGGTGTATCGTAAGCAGATAAGACAGCTTCCGACGTTCCGCTATTATCCAGATTGACAACAGGCTGCGGAGTAAATCCCGTACCCGCAGTGGTAAGAGGTAGATTTTCAAATTTTTGGGCATTAGCTACAGTCGGGGTTGAGAGCAGCAAATCGCTCTTAGGTACGGCAAGAATCGTTGTTCCGTAATTGGTACTACCGCTAGAGAGCGGAAACATATTTCCCCCGACATAGACACCATTTTTGTCGAACCCTAATGTATCATAATCTGCCCATTGCTGAGCTGTAGAGTCAGTTGCGATCGCAAAGCCCTTCCAACCGTCTGTGGGATTAGAAGTTTTTGATACTGCTAGCAGGAAGTTATTGGGATTTAGGGGATTATCTAAGGCTGAAGCAAACCAGCGATTGCTGAAAGGATCGTACACCACTCTTGGACGGAAGGAGTAACCACCGCTAACCGTAACTCCAGCATTAGCCCAAAAAGCGTCAAGGGTACTGCTAGCCAAAAGGTTAGGGGGAGTAGTGGCGCTGCCTTTGTCGTAGACTGTGTATCTACCATTGACAATTTCAACAATCTGATTTAACCCCACTGCCCCCGTCGTATCGGGTGGGGTGAAGCTAGTGTCTTGAGGCAAAGCGCTGCCTAGCTTAGTTTGCCCAACGCTTAGGTTAGACGCTGTGGCACTTACTGACAAAATGAGCACAGTTGTGGTAGCGATAGCTATTGATTTAACCGCTAAAGTGAGAATTTTCATTTTTAACCTCTGTTTTAGGTCTAATCAGCCAAGTCAGGAAACACCTCACGCACGGCAGGATGAACTAAGCGGTGCTGATGAACGTTCAATCCTCTTTCTAAAGCAGCATCCATATCCAGTGCTTTCACACCGTCCTTGGCAAGTTTGAGGACGTAGGGTAAAGTACTATTGTTGAGTGCTTGCGTTGCCGTCCAAGGAACTGCTCCCGGCATATTCGGCACGCCGTAGTGTAGAACACCCTCTTCAATATAGATAGGATTAGTGTGAGAAGTCGATCGCAACGTCTCCACACAGCCACCTTGATCTACTGCCACATCAATAATTACAGAACCGGGACGCATTTGTTGTACCTGATTTCGAGACACTAGAATGGGGGCGCGACGACCTAAGACTAAAACCGCACCGATGAGCAAGTCTGCTGTGGGAACGATCGCTTCAATCTCTAGTGAGTTACTATAAAGCAGTTCAACCCTGAAGCCAAAGAGAGTTTCCAAATAGGCTAATCGCTCCACACTTATATCTAAAATTTGGACAGAAGCACCGATACCTAGAGCCATCCGCGCCGCTTCTGTGCCAACTACACCTCCACCTAAAATTACTACTTTACCAGGTCTGACACCAGGAACACCACCCAACAGAACGCCCCGCCCGCCTTGCTGACGTTCTAAAAACCTAGCACCAAACTGCACAGCCAACCGCCCAGCGATAATGCTCATGGGGGTGAGCAAGGGTAATTTCCCATCTGGCGTTTCTACAGTTTCGTAAGCGATCGCACTTACTCCACAATTTATCAGATACTCCGTCAACGGGCGTGAGGCAGCCAAGTGCAGGTAAGTAAACAACACCTGCCCAAGTTGTAGAAACTTGTACTCTGGCTCCAGCGGTTCTTTAACCTTAACAATTAGTTCTCGATTCCAGGCAGATGCTTGTGTGGAGACGATCTTAGCCCCGGTTTGAATATAATCCTCATCAGTGAAGCCTGCACCAGTACCAGCACCCGTTTCTACAAAGACTGAGTGCCCGCGTTCACTCAGCACCCGGACGCTACTAGGACTCAACCCCACCCGAAACTCTTGATCCTTGATTTCCTTGGGCACCCCAATTTCCATCTATTACACCTCTTCATGACCATTGGTTTGAAGGTAGTTGACATCTGGCCAAGCACGTTTAAAATAAAGATACAAGAGTTCGTAACAAATTTTAACCTACAGAAGGCGCGAGATGTCAAAAGCGATCGTACCACCCCAACCCACTATCACACCAAAACTAGAGTCACCCAAATTTGGCTTTAATGACTATGCAGAACGCTTGAATGGTCGAGCAGCGATGATTGGCTTTAGTCTTGCCCTGCTGATTGAATACTTCACTGGTCAAGGGTTGCTTTCTTGGCTAAGCTTGAAGTAGGAAGGAACATCATACGATTAGAGATAGACACGAGACTATAGATTTAGTGCAAAAGAGTAAGTTGCGATGAATGGTTTATGGATTCGATTTTTAAAGCCAGCTTACCGTAAGGAACCAATTTCCAGCTTTGTGGTCATAGTTGGAATGGTAGATGCGTCGATCGGCACATTTGGTGAACGCTGGTCATTGCTGGCTTTTGGACTGGGTACGGTGGGAGTAGCACTGGCACTACGTTGGTGGCAAATCCAACAGCGTGAAGCACAGCTAACCGAACAGCCCGCCAAATACTTTCTCCCTTCCCAATCTTCCCGCCCGACCTTACCGATGCTGAGTGCTGCTAAACGCCATCCACCAAAATAAATAACTCATACGCAGCGCCAGTCAATAACGATGGTCACTTCTGTTTCGATTTCGACTAAATGGCTAAAAATTGGTGAAGTTGCCGCTCGTAGTGGAATGTCTGTCAAAACCATACGCTACTACGAAGATATCGGTCTTTTAGCACCAGCAGTGAAACGCTCAGAATCAGGCTACCGTCTCTTTAGTAGCCAGATTCTGAGTAGACTGGCATTTATTAAACGGGCTCAATCCTTAGGACTGAGCCTCAGCGAAATTCAAGAAATTTTAAACATCCACGACAGCGGACAACTGCCCTGTGAACCAGTTAAAGGACGCCTGTTGGCGAAAGTAGAAGCCATCGCCTCTCAAATTGAAGCGCTGGAAATTCTCAGGACGGAGTTGAAAGGATTAATCTCTGGTTGGCAAGAACAACCACCTTCCCATCGCATCTCCCAAACCCTTTGCCCAAACATCGAGTGTAATTGATGAAAATTCCGACATATTTCTGGGCATTTTGGGGAGCTGTTGTCGCTAGTATTGCGATCGTCAATGGCATAGCCCTTGCCCCCGGTAAGGCAGAGTTATCCCCCCCCTCTACCCCAAATTCATCCCAGACCAAATTGCCCGATGTCATCGTTCCATCAACTAACACCTCACCAGATATTGCCACAGACAATCCCTGGAAAAAAGCTCAATATGTGCGTACACTAACTGGTCATACTGGAGTAGTTCAGACTCTGGCATTCAGCCCCGATGGTAAAATACTTGTCAGTGGCGGCGGAGAGAATGACGGCAGACTAAAATTCTGGTCGCTGAAAGATGGGAAAGAACTTGACAACATGCGGGCGCATCGCGCAGCAGTTACTGGTCTTGCCTTTAGCCCCGATGGGCAAACTCTGGTAAGCTGTAGCGACGATGGGGCTGTCAACTTATGGGATTGGAAAACCGGCAAATACACTCATACTTTTGTATATCATTCCAGCAATATTCTCTCCCTGGCTATTACCCCAGATAGTCAAACTCTGATTACTGGTGCCCTAGATGGCATTAAAGTGTGGAGTTTAAAGGGGGAGCAGCCCCTATATACATTAGAGAGTTATAAAAAACAAGTTTATGCGGTTGCAGTGAGATCCGATGGACAGACTTTGGCAAGTGGGGGCACGGATGGGGAGGTTAAAATTTGGAACCTGAGAACTGGTAAATTAATCGGCGCTTTTTCGGGTAATAATGGTCCTGTCAGCGCCTTAGCTTTTACTCCTGATGGTAAATATTTAGTTAGTGGTAGTTACGATCGCACGATTAAAGTTTGGAGTCTAAAAACTGGTACTCTACTTTACAATTTTTCCGGAACTCCAGACCAAATACGTTCTCTAGCTATCAGCCCAGACGGAGATACTCTCGCTAGTGCTAGTCGGGATGGCGTTCGGCTCTGGAACTTAAGAACAGGGGAGCTAATCGGTTTACTGACTGGACACGCAAGCTGGGTAGACTCGGTAGCGTTTAGCTCTGATGGACATAGTTTGGCAACAGGCGGTGTTGACACAAAGATTATTGTATGGCGAAACGATGTAACTAGCAACCCCCTACCAGGAACAATGCATGCAAGATGAGTTATCACCCTCATCCCCTAACCCCTTCTCCCACCCACCCCCGGGGTGGGTGGGGGAAAGAGAACCAATTGATCCCAAACTTTTCTCGTTCTCAGGCAGAGCCACCGGAACGATGTTGATGAGGCTGGGGCCTCCCAATTCCACGCACCAGCTTTGTAGGTTGGGTTGAGGAACGAAACCCAACCATTTTGGTTTGAGAACCTTGGGTTTCCTCGGTTGAAGCTCTGAGCCGTTAAGTACGTTGTTATTATAACCGATCGCATCCCACCTCAAATGTTGCTCGCAGAGGTCTATATCTTGTATAGCAGTTTTTAAAGAAACAACTAAAAAAAGGAAAATGATGTCAGTTATTACCCCCTTCAATCTTAGTTACTCTAGCTTCTAATGCTGCCATTTTTTCTTCAAGGTTGAGGTTATCTGAACTAGCGGTAATGCTATAACCTATCAGACGGTCTAAGATTCTTTGTTGGCGGTCGGTTTGTTCTATCAGTCTAATTTGACTATCCTGAATGTTTAACTGACTTTCTTGCATATCTCTTTGGATTGCTAGGATTTGTTGAATATCCTCTCTGTCCCTATATTGAGCTGACTGAAGTCTTAACTGACTTTCTTGCAGTTCTCTTTGGATTGCTAACATTTGCTCAATAGTTCGTTGGATTTCTTCAAAAGTCATAGTACCTCCTCAATTAAATTAGTCAGGCAAATAAAGGCTACCGCTGGCAACCTAAGCGTGTCCCAAGGTTTGTTGGACGAGGTAGATAAGTGCCCCTCAGTGTAAGCTGCTATTTATTTAAATTATAGCGATCGCGCTTCAGTTATGATGATGACTAGGGCTCGCTGTATGTCGATAGCCGCCAACGGGTAGCGATCGCTAGGATAGCACCTAACAATTGTCAAGATAATTGTTTTCTCACCCATGCTCGGAAAGATTTCACCATTGCCAATTCTCCTCCAGTTTTACTTTCCTGCAAAAATCGGGTAATCTCACTTGTTCTAATGGGAGCAAACGTCGGACTATTATCCCATAGGATATATTGCCCTGATGCCAAATGGTAGAACAGTAACTGTTTTCCGTTGTAACGCCAGAACTCAGGGACGCCTAAAGCTGTATAGCGCTGTAATTTATTTAAGGCTGACTTAGTATATTCTACTTCTAGGACTAAATCCGGGGGTGGATCTTGGGTGAGATCGATAAGTTCTTTACCTCTAATTAAAGGTTCATTCTGGATATAGTAGCTAGTATCTGGTTCTGCCCCTAGTTCTAAGTCTTGTCGCTTGCAAGTCATTGAACCAACACTTACAGTATCAATGTTCAATTCTTCCAGCAAAATATCGATTAGTTTTTCAATCAGCCTTTTCTGACGTTCGTGAGGCATTAAGGGTGACATAATTTCCAGTAATCCTCGTTCATAATTTAGCCTAGTTGCACGATCTTCACCCAATTCCTTTAAAAGATTCTCAAACAATTGCCAACTTATATTTTGTAGTAAAATGCGCTGTTCTCCAATAACCGATGTTGCCACTAACATTTTTTTCTCCTAAGACTGACTTCTATTAAAACGCTGGTCTGAGGTTAGATATTGTAGGTTGGGTTGAGCGATAGCGAAACCCAACATTACCATCGGGAGAGAGTTGGGTTTTCTCACTTAACTCAACCTACTGGACTAATATGTTGGGTTTCGTTCCTCAACCCAACCTACAACTACAACTCAACTTTCGGTGGAGGCAGAGCCAAATGTCGCAAAAAAAGAGAGGGAAATTAACTTTCCCTCTCTTTGCCTTTTTCTTGTTTTCAGCTTCGTCCTGTTCTTTGAGCTTTTTCCGCAGTGTCTGAGTTTGCTTTTTCAGTTGTCGTTGGCGTGCTGAACCGCCTCTTCCTTTGTCGTTTCTGCCTTCTCTTCTAGGAGATTCCCAGCGTTTGAGTCGTTGAGCCATATTTGCCTCTTTGTTTTAGGTAAATTGTATCATGTACAGGACTTACGCAGCTACACTACATATAGCGGTTCGTAGGGGCAATCCCCCTGTGGTTGCCCCTATATATGCCCAGTCTGCGTAAGTCCTGATGTACTTATGGGTCAAGTTTAGGGTTAGTAAGGACTAAAGTCCTTACTACGAGCCTACAGGACTTTAGTCCTTACTACAAGCGTAGAGGTTATGATTCCAGGTGGGCAGGGAGAGAATCGAACTCTCATAACCTTGCGGTCGTCAGATTTTGAGTCTGATGCGTCTACCAATTTCGCCACCCGCCCTTGGAGTAACTTTTCCCATTATACTCCATTGACTCCCCTTTCAACAAGGATTGATAAACTTTGCTGCTAGCCCAGCGATCGATCTCTCTGGCTCGAATCACTGGTACTGGGTGACTCAGTGGAGTAGTCTGAGCTGATTTTAGCATTTCGCCGAGCTGAGTGTTACTGATATCGTCGTAAGCTCTGGCTTGGGCTAAAAATGCCTCGACGTTTAGTTGAGGTGCCAGGGTTGGTGAACCTCCGGCAAGTTTCATTAATAACGATATTACCACTTTTGGGTCTTGGGTGGCTAGCAGGGCGGCGCGATCGCAGGTAAATTCTGCACAGCGCAGCCATTCCATCATCTGTGCTTGCAGCCCTTGGGCAACCCAACCACCCCAACTGGGAAGTTGACCCGCAGCTAACACTATTATATTTGCTAAAGTCAGGTATACTCCGTGATCGCACTTGAGGTGTCCCAACTCATGGGCAATTACTGCCTGAATTTCTTCCCCAGTCAATAGCTCTATTAAAGAGGTGTGCAACACAATGAAAGGCTGCTTGCCTTGCATTGCCAAGGTGTAGGCGTTGGGAACCGGGTGCTGGTGTACATACAACTGGGGTGGTTCTATATCCAGAATTTGGCAGGCTTCTAACAGCAGTTTATTTAGGTGTGGTAGCTGTTGATCGCTGACTAAAACGCTAGCGGCAATATTATTCAGGTAAAAATATTGTTCCGCCAGTGGTCCTAAGAGATTGCGCACTGCTAAGTCCAGTCCTGGCAACTGCTTCAAAGTGCTAGTTGCTTCCAAATCCAGGGGATGACGAAACCGATCTGCCTTTAGACCAATTAATGGTGTCTTCGATAAGTCCATGTAAACTTAAGGTGATTGGGGAAGATAGCGCGAACTAACTAGGAAACAACCAACTTTTTACCCGTTTTAAGCTGTCCCAGTCAGGTTTTCTGGTTAAGCCTTCTGTAATATTTTCTTCAACGTGTTGTCTTAATTCCGGCTCATAATCCATTAGCTTTTGTGCTATTTCAATGTGTTGCCGGACGCCTTTTTGACCATTCTCTAACAACGTACACGCCAGGTTAACCTGTGTTTGGGGATCTCCAGGTTCTAACTTGACGGCTTTTTGAGCCGCCTTGTATGCCAGTGCTGGTTGATTGTCCAACATATACAGCCAAGCCAAACAACTCCAGGCGGCACCGCTTTTAGGGGCGCTAGAGCAAATTTCTTTAAACAGGGGAATCAGAGTTTCAGGATTTTCCCCTGCTTTGTAACGTTCAATACCGATATCAAAAAGAGAATTAGCCTGCTCAGTCATAGTTCATGTTTCAAGAGACGCCGAAGGACTTCCCACAACCACAGGTTTGATTAGCATTGGGGTTGGTGAACTGGAATCCACCGCCAATCATAGCATCACTGTAGTCGAGTACCAGACCATACAGGTAAAGCATACTCTTGCCATCGCATACTATTTTGAAGCCATTGTAGTCAAAAACTTCATCTTCGCTGCGAATCTGACTAAGTTCGGTAAAATCCATCAGGTAAGACATTCCAGAGCAACCCCCCTGCCGGACACCTACCCTCAGACAGAGGTCTTTTCCTTGCTTTTCCCGTAGGGATACAACTTGTTTGAGAGCGGCTTCAGTAAGTTGGATGCCTTTTTGTTGTGTTGCTTGTGTCATAAGGAAATACCATCGTCCATAAATTTGACAAATCGATCGCAGAGCGGGCTGCGGTTGGCTGCAACTGCTGGGATTGCTAGTTACCAGAGGACTGCGCCAAAGCAGAAAGCTTCCAATAATCTATAATAACAATTCCAAGAGTACTACGCTCCAAACCGCTGACAGATATTTCGTCCATCCCCAGAAGCACGCTTGCTGCTGGTAGAGTGCGAAAGACACTGGATAAAGGATTACGGTTTAATAAGGGTAGCTAGTAAAAACTCGCCTACCACGTCTTTTCTAAATTAACTTGTCTATGTCTGCTTTGAATAGCTCTAGCCAACGTCGGCTCAATCAATTACAACAAATGCCCAGCAGTGTGTGGGAGGGCGATCGCCGTCCATTATCCGGCTTTACAGACAGCTCCGATGAGGATGCTCAAGCAAGCGGTGAATGCATCATCTGGGTGGATGGCGTGGAAGGCGTGGTGCGTTCAATGGAAGTGGTGGCACCCGAAACTGGGAAAGAAGCAGTAGTTCGTGCTTTGCTACGAGCTATGGAACATCCCCACAGCCCCGCTAAGCCAGCACGACCTGAAAAAATAGTGGTTCGAGACAAAGAAATCCAGTTTTATTTGCGGGGCGTCCTACAAAATTTAGGGATTTCAATTGATTACGCTTCCGAGCTGCCATTGATTGATGAGCTGTTTCGGGGGTTTGATGAGATGGCTAATGGCAGACCACCTAAGCTGCCTCCTAAGTATGCTAATCTTCTGGTAGCAAAGGCTTACGAGCTTTGGAATCTGGCTCCCTGGGAAGTGCTGGCAGACCATGAGATCGTGACTATTGAACTCAATCAGTGGGATGTGGGGACGCTTTACATTTCAGTGATGGGGATGATGGGCATGGAATATGGGATTTTGTTGTATCGTTCCTCAGATTCCATCAAGCGGTTTAGGGCTTCAATTTTAGCCCAAGAATCTTTTGAACAGATGGAAGAAGCCTTTTTAGGGCAAGATTGCTTTTTTGTGACTTACGAGCGTATTGACGAAGATGACGAAGATGACGATGACGACGATGATATTGATTTAGCCGACTTGCCAGCTTCAGAAATCCAACCGAATTTTGGCACTATCCATCCGTTAGAGGGAATGCGACCTTTCCTTTATGACGAAGAAGCGCTTACAGTTTATGTGGCGCTGGAAGCTTTACGAAGGTTTATCCAGGGTTCAAAGCGGCAGCTAGAAGTAGAGAATATACCAGAGATAAGTAAGAACTTCAACATCAATTTACCTCAAGATGCGGGTGAAAAACGAAATATACCTGTGAAAATGGCAACTTTGCCAGCTCTAACGGCGGAACTATTTGAGATAGCTCAGTTGGCGGAGGACGAGGAATCTGACACTGCTGAAATGTCGGTGCAACTGCGGGAAGATTTGGTACCTAAGGATTCTTTCATCAGCTTTGATGTGATGCCTTGGGAAAGGGTGGAGTTACTGCGCTCTAGTGTTGAGTTTTATCAGTCCCAAAATGTCACTGAAGCAGGAGAGGGTTTGCCAGTAATTGTGGTTCAAACCTCCCGCCCCAAGGCAAAGGTGATGATTGAACAAATTCAGAATTCTGGTGGACTTAAGGGCATTTGCTTTAATCCAGGAGAAGACCCCTTGGAGGGGGAACTATACGATCTGGGAATTTTCCAGACAGAGGATGGAAGTATGTTCATGTTTGGAGAATTTATGAAGGATGAACCACTTCATAAGGCTGCCCGCAAAAAGTGGGATCAGCGTTGTAAAAAAACCCAAGGCTACTGCGGTTTGCTGATTGCTAAGGGGCTGACTGGGGCGTCTCGCGGCAAACCCCAAGCGGGAGATATGATGGCTTTGTTGGAGGCGCGATCGCTCTCAGTCCAAGAATTAGGACTAGGCTTACTCCAGTTGATGCCAAACTTTGATTTTGAATAGAAATATAGTATGCGTGTAGCAATTGTTGGGGCTGGATTGGCTGGGATGGCAACAGCAGTCGATTTAATCGATGCTGGCTGGGAGGTAGAAATATTTGAGTCCCGTCCGTTTGTTGGAGGTAAAGTTGGCAGTTGGCTAGATGCCGATGGTAACCATGTTGAGATGGGCTTGCACGTTTTTTTTGGTTGCTACTACGAGCTGTTTGACTTGATGAAGAAAGTGGGGGCTCTGTCAAATTTGCGCTTGAAGGAGCATGCTCACACATTTATCAACAAAGGCGGTAAAACTGGCACACTGGATTTTCGCTTTATCACTGGTGCCCCTTTTAATGGGTTGAAAGCATTTTTTACGACGTCACAGTTGTCTTTCCAAGATAAAATCCAGAATGCTCTAGCTCTCGGCACTAGCCCCCTAGTTCGTGGCTTGGTTGACTTCGACGGAGCAATGCGAACTATCCGCGCACTGGATAACATCAGCTTTGCTGACTGGTTCCGCAGTCATGGCGGTTCTCAGGGCAGTTTGCAGCGGATGTGGAACCCCATCGCCTACGCCCTCGGCTTTATCGATACCGAAAATATTTCTGCTCGGTGTATGTTGACAATTTTCCAGTTTTTTGCTGCAAGAACCGAGGCATCGGTACTGCGAATGCTGGAAGGCTCCCCTGATGAATATTTACACAAACCGATTATTGAATATTTAGAGGCACGAGGAGCAAAAATCTATACTCGTCGTCGAGTACGAGAAATTCAGTTTACGGGGGTTGGGGAACGGACACGAGTTACTGGTTTAGTAGTTGCCAAAGGTGAGTCAGAGGAAACCATTACTGCTGATGCTTTTGTCTGTGCCTGCGATGTACCAGGAGTTCAGCGCTTGTTGCCCGAAGCTTGGCGGCAGTGGCGTGAGTTTGACAATATTTATAAGTTAGATACTGTGCCAGTAGCCACAGTGCAACTGAGGTTTGATGGCTGGGTAACAGAATTACACGCCAAGACGCGGGGAGAAAACAGTAGCAATCGTCCGGCTGGAATTGATAATTTGCTGTATACGCCCGATGCTGACTTTTCTTGCTTTGCTGACTTAGCGTTAACTAGCCCAAGTGATTACTACCGCGAGGGACAAGGTTCTCTGTTGCAGTTGGTATTGACTCCGGGAGATCCGTTTATTAAGGAAAGTAACGAAGCGATCGCGCAACACGTACTCAAACAAGTTCACGAACTCTTCCCCTCCTCGCAGCAGTTAAATATGACTTGGTACAGTATCGTCAAGCTTGCCCAATCTCTCTACCGAGAAGCCCCAGGCATGGATATTTACCGCCCCCCTCAACAGACACCGATTGCTAATTTTTTCTTAGCTGGTAGCTATACTCAGCAAGACTACATCGACAGTATGGAAGGGGCAACTTTATCTGGGCGTCAGGCAGCAAAGGCAATTTTAGAAAATTCTGAGAATTTGATAAAGTGCGAGCCCCTACCCATCCAAAATCTAAAATCCTAAATCTAAAATTCCATGTCTGACTGGCTTGAGCATAGTGTGCAGGTAGAGGTAGAGGTTCCTATTGACTTAGTATGGAGCCTCTGGTCTGATTTAGAGCAAATGCCCCGCTGGATGAAGTGGATTGACTCCGTTAATATTCTGGAAGATAATCCAGAGTTATCCCGCTGGAAATTGGCTTCTGGCGGCTTGGAATTCAGTTGGCTTTCCCGGATTACCAAATTAGTGCCCCACCAGATTATTCAATGGGAATCGGTTGATGGTTTGCCCAACCGAGGAGCGATTCGTTTCTATGACCGAAAAAATAGTAGTATCGTCAAGCTAACCGTCGCCTATGCTATTCCTGGCTTTCTCGGTAAGCTAATGGATAATCTGTTTTTAGGGAGAATTGTTGAATCTACTATTCAAGCAGATTTGGAGCGGTTTAAAAATTACGCCCTTGAAGCTAAAGCTAGATAAGCTGTAGGGTGCAGTCTGCGCCTGTCAAGGTGTTATTTTGTCTTCTGTTTCGTTCTGCTCGTTAGATACAGCAAAGCCAGGACTTACGCACACTGGGCATATATAGGGGCAACCACGGGGGTAGGGGGTGCCCCTACAAACCGATATATATAGAGTCAGTGCGTAAGTCCTGAAAGCGCAAGGATTGTAGGTTGGGTTGAGGAACGAAACCCAACATTAAGGTTTGAAAACCTTGGACTTCCCTTTGTTCAAGCGGAGAGCCAATTGATTAGTAAAATTTATCACACTAAGTACGGGAGATGCGTTTCGGTATGGTTTGAATCATAGCGATCGCTAGTTAACATTGGATTAATTTTATGACCAATTATTTTGATACAGACTAATAATATGTTAATGTCAACCATCGTGAGGATGCTTTTCGTGTTCCTGCCCCTGCGTGTCCAACCACCATTTATCACTGCGCCAAGTGTCACAAGGCATATGTTCGATAGGCTGAATTACTTCACTTTCGCTAAATTGCAAGAGATCGAACCAGTTCCAGGTTACAAGATCTTGTAGACGATCGGGTAAATCGTCTAGCCGCAGGGGAACGAGAGGTTTTCCTCTGCGCGTGTAAGGTAATGGAGCACCGCTATCTTGCAAGTAATGGTATAAACCAAAAACTTCAGCAAGCCCATTGATATGCATGTCAATCGGTTTTCCAGCAATCACCCGATCTAACTCTATCAGTCTTTGAAGAACCACAACCCGACAACTGCTTACATACACAACGGTAGTTTTTCCAGCAAAACGAACAATATAGTTATATTCAATTTCCTCTATTTCTAACTGAGGAATCACATTATCATCAGCAAGCAATAGCAACCAGCCCCAAAGTCTTGCTTCCTTCAGACGAGGTGATGTAAGCGGTTTAACTGTGCCTTTTTCAAGATCGTAGTGAGTTTTATAAACTTTTTCTGCGGACAGTACAGCTTTATTAATTTCGTCTTGCAGTTTTTGTAAGCTTAAGCCTTTGGCAATAACTTCATTAGGAGTTTTAAGTTCAAGCAAATGATGAGCATTGTCCTTGACCATCTCTAGAAGCCAAGAATCTATTCCGTCAATTTGAGCTGCTTGCCAAAGTCGGTAATTTGAGTGAGGTACTGCTCCACCCTCTCCAGAGTCAAACAGTGCGATGTTTCCACTAGCATCAACACCAAACCAATTCGTATCCATACTGTGGGCTGCTGGATAGTCTTGCATCAGCTTTTCTCCATCATATTCTCAGTTCTTCGTCTGTTTTACCACAAAATACCAAGGGAAGATCTTGAAGTGCTTCTTCAAGAGCGGATGCTGTTAGGGCTTTGAGGGGACGACGAGCTACAGTATACGAACACCAGGATACCTGCTTATCCCAAGAAATTGCACAAAATCTAGGACTGCGCTTGCAAGTCATCAAACAACTCATTGACTGAAACGGTTGCCCACCTGCTACCCATGCCATCTCCCTTGGACTCGGCGTATCTGTCCCACGCATAGGTAAGAAAACTATTCTATCGCTTCCTATACCAGCCTTGTACAGCTTTTGGGCAGATGCCGCAGCAGCAAATAACTTCGATTGAGGCACTAGCAAATTCACTCCACTACGAATTCCAGAAGCTTCTAATTGCTTCACCCCATCGATAACTCTTTCTACCTCTATTGGCTGTTCTGGGAAGTGAATCGACAAGTGAACCTTATCGGGCTTGGTAGCAATCAACTGTTCCAAAGCTTTTTCGAGGTGCAAGCCATTGCTAGTGACAGATCGAAAAAGTACACCCTGCAAACGTTGCATTATCTCAAACAAACCTGGATACTCTAGGGGTTCACCACCACCAAATGAAACTGCTTGAGTTCCCGACTTCGCGCAATCCAATGTAAAGTTTACAACTTCATCTGGTGTCCAGTTAGTATCTCCAATGGGAGAACTACGGTTGTAGCAGAAGGCGCAGTGCTTACTGCACCGATTAGTCAACTCAATGGAAAGCCGTTCAATAAACATTATTATAAGTAATTTAGACCTCAAAAACGTATTGAAAAGCTGCCATAATTTTACCAATTAGGATCGACATAGAGATTGATAGTCAGATGCTTGTACCCTGATGGTACTGTCGAAATACAAGCACAGATGCTATTACCATCTTCAAGCTCTACCTCGCAGGCATGGCACGAGCCCATTAGGCAACCAGTAGGAATAAAGACACCTGCACGTCGGGCAACTGTCAGCAGTGGTTCTCCTGGTTCAGCGTCAATTGTGATATCATCTGGCAAAAATTGGATGCAAATACTCATGATTGGGGAGAAGGTAATGGGTGAGATCTAATCCTTTGGCATGTGAATTGAATATTTTTAATCGCATTGCGGCGCAAAGGTAAGCGCAAAGGGGCGCAAAGGAAGCTACTAGCTGAGCGCTTACGCCGAAGTCTGTTAGAATTTGGATGTCAGACAGAACAGAGACTAATGACTAATGACTGTTGATAAATCTAAGTGAGCTTCAACTGTATCTGCCAAAGTATCCAAAATTGCTTCTCGCTGTTCGCGGTAATTGGGAATACCAGTTGGTAGAGCCGTCAAACCTCTTTTTTGGCGGAGCTGATTTAACCAGGCACGTCGCCAAGCGCCATTATCAAATATACCGTGTAGATATGTCCCCCAAACAGATTGAGAGGCATCCACAATTCCTAAACTAGGATCGTCAAACAAAGGTTGATAAGAGGTAGACACTGAAATTCCCCCCTCTAACTCTAGCAAGTGAGTGTTGCCCTGATGGATTTCATACCCAGCCACCGGGAAACCAGCATAGGGATAGTTAGAACTAACCAACCGCTGACGGGTGATTTTCGTGGGTGTGAAGACGGTGATGAGGGGTAACAATCCCAAACCTTTGTAGCGTCCCGTTTTACCTTCAATACCTTCGGGATCTGCCAGCAATTTTCCTAACATTTGGAATCCGCCACAGATTCCGAAAACTGTGCCTCCTGCCTCTAAGTAGTTTTTAATTTGTGCTGCCATACCCGTTTCTTGCAGAACTATTAAGTCAGAGATGGTAGTTTTGGAACCAGGGATAATCACTGCATCCGGGTGTCCCAAAGTTTCTTTCGGGTTAATGTAGTTTAATGTGACGCTGGGTTCTGCTTCCAGGGGGTCAAAATCAGTAAAGTTAGCAATCCTAGGTAAGCGGATTACGCTAATGGTAATATCAGTATAACTTTTGCGGGTACGTCGATCGACCAGATCGAGAGAATCCTCTGGCGGGAATATTTGGTCAATCCAGGGAATTACACCAACAACAGGAATGCCCGTGCGTTGTTCTAGCCATTTGATGCCTGGTTCGAGGATCGAAAACTGCCCCCTAAACTTATTAATTACCACTCCCTTAATTAAGGCGCGTTCTTCCGGTTCTAATAACTCCAGCGTGCCGACAACATGAGCAAAAGCACCGCCCCTGTCAATATCTACCACCAGTAGAGTGGAGGCATTTAAGTGTCGCGCCACCCGCATATTTGTCAAGTCACGATGCTTAAGGTTAATTTCTGCTGGGCTACCCGCTCCTTCACAAACAACTAAATCAAATTCTTCAGAAAGACGTTGTAGCGATTCTTTAATCGCCTGCCAGCCTAAGTCGAAATATTTCTCGTAATATTCTGATGCGCCTACCTTCCCCACAGCTACGCCTTTAAGAATAACTTGGGATGTCATATCCCCTTGGGGCTTAAGTAAGATTGGGTTCATCTCTACCTTTGGCGTCACATTGGCAGCCCAAGCTTGCACCGCCTGAGCGTGACCAATTTCTCCTCCGGTTGCGGTTACATAGGCATTGAGCGCCATATTCTGCCCCTTAAATGGAGTCACCTTCCAGCCTCGGCGCGACAAAATGCGACAAAGGGCGGCACTAAGGAGCGATTTTCCTGCGTGGGAAGTCGTGCCCACAACCATAATGGCTTTCATAGGTTATTTCTATAGGGGTAGTCGAAACCAGCGGATTAAGGTATTGTAAATGCGATCGATCCAAGATGGGGGAGGCAAGGCACCGAGTTTTAGTTCCCATTTTTCCACCAACTGGCGTCCCAAGGGCGTCAGGCGAAAGCTGTCAGTAATTCCTTGCCCGTCAACCTCACGTCGCAAGATGCCCACTTCAATAAGCCACAACAAAGAGTTTTCTGCTGCTAACTGTGATAGTGGACGTCGGGTATACCCATGTTCGACACCAGTATCAGAAGCGAGAGCTTGGAGGGGAACACTGACAGAGCGCATGGCAGCAAACAACGACAATTGGAAGGGCGAACAGCGCATCGCCCGTTCTGCCCGTTTTATAGTACGAGTGGGATATTGAATTTGGAGCTTGGTAGAGGTCATCTTTGGTAGTAAAATTAGCTAGCGAGGATAATTCTAAACTAGAAGGAAACGCTTGTTATGGCTCTATCAGTTGGTACTGCTGCACCGTCATTTACGGCTAAAGACACCCACGGCAACACTGTCTCTCTTTCTGATTTAGCGGGGAAAAAAGTTATTTTATATTTCTACCCCAAAGACGATACTCCGGGCTGCACCAAACAAGCTTGTAGTTTTAGAGATGCCTATTCAGATTATCAGGGCAAAAATATTGTGGTACTGGGCGTCAGCAAGGATGATGAAGCATCCCACCAAAAATTCACCCAGAAGTTCAATCTGCCTTTTCCCTTACTGGCTGATGTGGATGGCAGCATCATTAAAGCTTATGACGTGGAGGGGAGTAGCGGCTATGCTCAGCGCGTAACCTATGTGCTTGACGAAAACGGCAAGATTACTCATGTCGATTCCAGCGTCAAAACGGATAGCCATGCCCATGATATTTTAGCAGCAATGTCTGCTTAATTCCTACGCTATATAGCGGTTCGTAGGGGCAATCCCCTGCAGACCGTTGCCCCTATATATGCCCAGCCCTGCAATCGGTGTTCTTTCTCGTTGATTTCTCGTTCCCAGGCTCTGCCTGGGAATGCAGCTTTGGAGGCTCTGCCTCCACCAGTCGGGAACACCACCACGGGAGCAATCGGTGTTCTTTCTCATTCCCTCCTTAATAAATTTCTCGTTCCCAGGCAGAGCCTGGGAACGAAGCCTTTGAGGCTCTGCCTCAAGGAAGAGGGGCGACCACGGGGGTTTGCCCCAGGGAGGGGCAACCACGGGGGGATTGCCCCTACAC
>CASBRB010000369.1 GCA_949127975.1 Oscillatoriales cyanobacterium PMM_0019
CTCACAGCCAAAGCGTTGATAGTAAAATCTCGCCGATAAAGATCTTGACGAATCGAACTCGCCTCCACTTCTGGATTAGCAGCCGGGTAAGGATAAAATTCAGTCCTAGCAGTAGCAATATCCACCCACAACGATCCTAGCAGAGGATCTTTGTGCCACAACAGGGCGGCAGTTTGAAAAGAGCCGTGAACTTCTAAGCGAGCGTTGGGGTAGATTTTTTGTAGTACCTTAGCCACTTCCACCCCAGCACCGACATCTGCTGAGCGGTGAAAACCGTCTACCACCATGTCAATATCCTCAATCCGTAGCGGCTGTGACTGCTGCGCCCCCATATCTGCTAGCAGTAAATCTCGCACTGCTCCTCCGACTAGATAAAGATGCCAGCCTCGTTTTTCGGCTTGCTCGGATGCTGTGGCGAGGACATTCCACAGTTCGGGAATTAGGCTATCCCGTAATAAGTTATGAAAGACGAAGGAGGAAGGATGAAACTTTTGATGTTTGGTGCTGCCATCATCCTGTTGTTGGTGCAGTTGCCGTAAAACATCGGTGCGGGTGACGATTCCTACCAGTTGCCCGTTTGACAGCACTGGCAGACGCCCGATGTCATATGTCACCATTAGCGACTCTATTTCTGGAAGCTGTGTATCTGGGGTAATTGTCTTGAGATTAGTTGTCATGTAGCCCTTTACTGGGGCATGACTAAAGCTGTGATGTAAGGCTAAATCAATATCCCTGCGCGAGATAATTCCCACCAGTTTGTCTTGATAGTCTACCACAGAAAGACCAGAATGTCCATAACGTAAGAGAATTCTATAAGCTTCCTCAATCGTGGTTTCAGGTCGAATTGTCCGCACAGGCGATGACATCAACTCTCGTGCGGTAAGCGGTTGGGGAATCTGGGCTATTAGTTGTTCAGCTAGTTGCTCTAAGGTTGCTGATGGTTCGATCGATCTCATGGCGATCGATGCTGCCTGGGAATGCCCGCCACCGCCTAGCGGTTTGAACAATTCATTGAGGTTGGTGCCATCGATGCGCGATCGGCCAATTACCGTTAACCGTTGTTCGTCGCCATCACCGACAGGATAACGAGCAGCCAGGAGTAGAGCATCACTTTCTGTGATGTCAATTAGGCATGACGCCAAGCCAGACAAGCCAGGAACAAAAGCTTCTGTTGTCAGGAGTACCCAGGAAACTTTATAACCCCGCACAGTTGAAGAATGTATTGTATTGAGCGCCTGTGTTAATAGATCCTGTAGTTGACGAGATAAGCCAGGATCGACATACTCAGCAATCACCCGCAAAGAAGCCCCCTGCGTCATTAACCAAGCTAAAGCAAAAGCATCTCGCGCTGTGGTGTGGTCAAATGTTAGTGAGCCAGTATCAAGGTGAATGCCTAGCGCCATCACCGTTGCTTCTGTAGGTGTAAGGTTTATTTGACGCTGCTGTAATTGTTCTGCAATCAGGGTCGTGGTTGCTCCAACTGCCTGAATATCTGTGCGAGTGGCGGGAATATCTATCTGGGCGTTTAAGTGATGGTCGTAGACTTCAATGGCATCTAAGTCAGGTAAGTCAAACCATTGTGCCGCCTTACCCAAGCGCGATCGTTGGTGAGCATCCACCACCGTCAGCATCCTAATTTGAGAAGGATTGACTGCTCGGCGTTCAATTAGGGCATACTCATCCCGGTGTAAAGCCAAGAACTCCCTTACAGGTGGGTGGCAACCACCAGTCAGGACTATTTTAGCTCCCGGAGAGAGGCGCGTTACCCCTACGGCTGCTCCCAGAGCGTCAAAATCTGCTGTTGTGTGACACAAAATTAAGTGCATTGAGTGAGAGGCAGAGATGAGAGAATAGAGGAAAGTCAACTCTGATTATTGCTCTTTTGGGAGAAAAGGAAATGCAAATCATATTTCAACTCGTACTAACCGCTTTAGTGATCTTGTCCTTCGTACTGGTTGTCGGTGTCCCTGTTGCCTATGCTAGCCCCCAAAACTGGGATCAATCTAAAAGCCTGATTTGGCTGGGTTCCGGGGCTTGGATTGGTCTGGTGCTTTTAGTTGCCTTGTTAAACTTTTTGGTGGTCTAGTGTTTTTACCTTGTTGAGGCGATAACATAAAATAAGTAATCCTAACTAGATAAAACACAGTCATGGCAGTTTTCGAGGGAACATTTACTCAAGACACTCCCCTGCGGTTTGCAATTATCATCGGTCGCTTCAACGATTTGGTGACGGTTAAACTGTTGGAGGGGTGTCAAGACTGCCTGAAGCGCCACGGCATTGATGTCAATCCCCACGGCACTCAAGTGGATTATGTTTGGGTTCCTGGCAGTTTCGAGATTGCTTTGGTAGCACGTCAAATGGCAGCAACGCATCGTTATGATGCCGTAATTTGCTTGGGTGCTGTGATCCGGGGTCAGACGCCTCATTTTGATTATGTCTCTGCTGAGGTTGCCAAGGGAATTGCCGCCGCAGGCTTTCAAACTGGTGTACCAGTAATTTTTGGCATCTTGACGGTGGATACTATGCAGCAAGCTCTGGAACGGGCAGGTATCAAGAGTAATCACGGCTGGAACTATGCCATGAACGCTCTGGAAATGGCTAGTTTAATGCGTCAAATCAATAGTGGCTTGACAGCGCAAAATTATGCCGGAGCCGGAGTTGCCCCAGTGCTGCCCGTTTCTCACCAGTTTTTGGAAACTGTTGCCCCCGCTGACAGTGTTCAAAACCAGGTTTCTGGTTACTAGCAGGTTTTTCAAGGCTGTGAGGATCTACTTTAAAAATTTTTTCTCAAAACAGTTGACAAATTAAGATTGTTTTGACAAACTAGATATATAGGACAGGTTTGCGGGTATAGCTCAGTGGTAGAGCGTCACCTTGCCAAGGTGAATGTCGCGCGTTCGAATCGCGTTACCCGCTTTGTTAAATTTGATTAACTTAATTTGGCGTCGTTCAGGCTTCAGGTTGTATCTGTAGCGCCATACCCACAGTCGGACTTTTTTAGGTAAAATTTTAACTAATCCTTGTAATTTCTGTAACTCTTTATTTTTATTTACCGCTTGTGCCACTTCAGAAAGCTCAGAAGATTGACTTAAATACTGAGTACCCATGTCCGTCATGTTCGCCTGGACGTCGGGGCACTTTAGTACCAATCACCCTGACAGAAGCCTTTGGCTGCAATCGCTGTCAGCAAATCTTCGTGGTTGAAGAGGGCGGGTATATAATTGAGCAACTGTCCACCAGCTATCCCTATAAGCGCTCTTGGTGCTGGATTGGTAATCGCTGGAATACCGCCCATAACAATATAGGGGAAAACTACTTCCGCGTAGCGGTCGTAGTCATCGTCGGATTGCTGATTATATGGCTGCCTCTGGCGCTGTACTCACAAGGACTACCCATAATTGTCTGGGCGCTCCTGGCGGTGCTGCTGGCGGTACTACCAGCAATTATGGTCTGGCTAGCTTACCGACATTAGTTGACACTCTCAGGTCGTCATACACTGAGTTTCCCGCGTCCCGTCCTCTTTCTATGAAAATTGATACTTATAGTCCTGCACCCGATCCGATAACTGCCGTTCGTAGTGCATATCGGGCATCTCTAGCATTAGCAACTACCAAAGGTATAGACCGCAGCCGTGGTGTTCAAGCAATGTCAAAAGCGCTGCGTGAATACTTTGACGCTATTCTAGAAGCAAACACCCTGGATCTGGAGGCTAGCCGGGAAATGGCTGTGCCAGATCTGATTCTGGAGTGGCTGAAGCTAACACCGGAGCGGCTACAGAATACCATCCAGATTTTGCAACGGATTGGGGAGTTGTCCGATCCCCTGCGGCGGGTGATGAACGCTTCCTATCAACTAGATCATGCCCAGACTTACAGCCAGATGATGCCCCTGGGGACGATCGCTTTTATTCATGAGGCATTTCCAGAATTGGGAGCTATCGCTGCTGGGTTATGCCTGAAAACTGGCAACAGCTTGATTCTCAGAGGTGGCTCTGAGGCAAGCCACTCCAACGCAGCAATTGCCCAGGCTCTCCAAAATGCCCTAGATGAAACTGGGCTACCAGTGGCTAGTCTGCAATTACTACCCTCAGAGCAAGGCTCCTCTATCCGGGACTTAGTTACACAAGACAAATATCTCAACTTAGTGATTCCCTACGGGCGTCCTAGTCTAGTGCAGCAGGTAATGCAGCAATCTACCGCCCCAGTTTTAAAGTCAGCTATGGGCAACTGCTACCTGTATTGGTCCCCTACAGGCAGTTTGGATTTGACTCGCTTGGTAATTTTAGACAGCCATGCTAGTGAACCAGATCCGGTTAATGCCATTGAGAAGGTTTTGATTAATCGCAATCAAAAGCCTTCTTCCTTGGTAATGCTGTGGAATAGTTTGCAGGAAAAAGGCTTTCAACTTAGGGGAGACACTCAGCTAGTGACGGCTTTTCCCGATCAGTTAACCTTGGCGGCAGAATTGGAGTGGAGTCAAGCCTACCTGAAGAAAGTTGTGGCTTTCAAACTCGTAGAGACTATTGAGGTTGCGATCTCTTGGATTAACCAGTATAGTAGCGGTCATGCTGACTGCCTAGTAACCGAGTCATACCAGGAAAGTCGCCAATTCGCCTTGGGAATCGATAGCGCCTCTATTTACATCAATTCTTCTCCACGATTTTCCCGCAACCCCCAGCGAGGAGACGCGGTTTTTCTAGGCATGTCTAACCAAAAAGGACATCGGCGAGGAGCGATCGGTCTAGAGACGCTAACCACGGTTAAACAGATTATTCAGGGAAATGCACAATTTTAATCGGTATCACTTTCATGACATAATTATCCGTGACGATAGTACACAACTGAAGAATGGGAATAAACAAGACTGAAGTTGGCTATTTGGATATCTTATCAGAAGCTGATATTTCCAAAAGCTTAAGCATAGCCAATGCCGTACCTGACCTGGCTAAGTTAGACCTTACTCTGGCACACATTGTAAAAACATTGCCTCCTGAATGTTTTTCTAAAAATTCTCAGAAAGCCTGGACAGCAGCAATAATTAACGTCCTGCTAGTGGTTCTAGGCTATTGTGCTCTGGCAATTACTCCCTGGTTTTTGCTCCCCTTTTCGTGGATTTTTACTGGCACAGCACTTACTGGCTTCTTTGTTCTGGGTCATGATTGTGGTCACTATTCATTTGCCAAACGGCGCTGGGTAAATGAGTTAGCAGGGCATTTGTTCCTGTTACCCTTACTCTACCCATTCCACAATTGGCGTATCCAACACAATTGCCACCATCTTTGGACAAATAATCTGGGGGGGGAAGGTTTCCAACAGCTTGAAGACCTCACGAACAGAAAAGCAGATATAGCTTGGTTTCCCTTCCGAGAAGAGGTTTATACAGAATTATTGCCACCACTGGAACGTTGGGTTTATTGGCTGTCACGGGGGCCGCTTTGGTGTTTAGCTTCACTGCCCAACTGGTGGTATGAATCAACACTTAATTCAGCCAAATTCCCAGCAAAAGAACAAAGCAATGTCAGGTTATCTTTTGCTATGGTCATAGCCTTTGCAGCCATTCTATTCCCTATTCTCATCTTTACTACAGGAATCTGGGGATTTATCAAGTTTTGGCTTGCTCCCTGGTTGGTATTTCATTTCTGGTTAAGCACATTTACCCGGGTTCACCATACATCTCCTGAAATTGGTTGGACAACAGGTGATGATTGGCATGCGGTTCAAGCCCAGCTTGGTGGAACTGTTCATTGTAATTACCCCCGTTGGGTTGAATTCCTTTGTCACGATATTAACGTTCACATACCCCATCACATTTCCACAGCTATTCCTTTTTACAACTTGCGACGTGCTCATCAAAGTCTTCAGGAAAACTGGAAACCCTATTTAAAGGAATGTAATTTTTCCTGGTCACTATTCAAACAAATGGCCAACCAGTTCGATCTTTATGATTATGCTGAGGGAAAATACAAGTCTTTCCAGGAGATAGAACAAAAATCATAATCTAAAGAAGGAGCCAGGAGCCAGGAGCCAGGAGCCAGGAGATGGATAAATGGTTTTTAAGACCCCCAGTAAATCGAAGATTTACTGTCTTCAATTAATGGCAGCGATGCCCCACAAAGAAACTCCCTACTCCTGACTCCTGACTCCTGACTCCTGACTCCTGTTCAACGGCTTTTCTTCAATCCAAAATTTTTCAGTCAACGGTCAACTGTGCAATGGTATCATGCACTCAAAGAGCGCCGCTATTCTTTAGTTGCCAGTTTCACATCCTGAGCCAAACCAAAAGTTTGTAAAACTTGAATTGTCATCCAGGTAATATCAATTTCCCACCATTTCAAACCGTGACGGGCAGAATATTGAAATGCGTGGTGGTTGTTGTGCCAACCCTCGCCGTAGACAAGTAAAGCTACCCACCAACAGTTCCGGGAGTTGTCGGTAGACTCATAGGTTTGATAGCCAAATTTATGAGTAGCGCTGTTAACCAGCCAGGTACAGTGGTACACAACAATTAAGCGGACAAAAATTCCCCAAACTACGAACGGCCATCCTCCTAGTAGATAAAGAACAAGCCCGAAGGCAACTTGAATTGCCACCATATTATTTTGGAAAAACAAGTAAACTGGATCGGTGTTGATATCTTTAGTAAAGCGACTTATTTCCGCTCTAGCTGGAATTTGATATAACATCCAACCCATATGGCTCCACCAAAAACCTTTATTGGAATCGTGGGGATCTCCCTCATAATCGGAGTTTAAGTGGTGTATGCGATGCAAACCCACCCAGTCAATCACTCCTCCCTGACAAGCTAAGGTGCCACAGAAAGCCAGGAAGTATTCCAACCATTTAGGTGTCTGAAAACTGCGATGAGTAAGGAGGCGGTGAAAACCTAGGGTAATCCCCACGCCACCAGTCACCCAATGAAGGAAAACAGCCAAGGCAACGGCACTCCAGCTAAAGTTACTGGGCAGCAGGGCGAATAAAGCGCCAATGTGAAGCCCTGCCATGAACAAAATCACTGTCCAATCGATGGGAAGTTTGGTTGATGTGGCAATCGTCATCTGTTACCTTAAAACGAGTCTATCTAGCCCAATCTGCTTGAATCTGAAACACGCATAAATCTATGGTGAACGAGGAATTTAATTACAGCTTAAGTAAGCTGTACTCAGCAGAACAGGCACTGTTTCCAATTTATTCAGGAATTGACGCTCTAGTCAAGCAAAATCTCAAAAAAGTGCTTGAGGCTTTTCGGCGTCATCGTGTGGGAGTACATCACTTTGCCAGTGTCACAGGTTATGGTCATGACGACTTAGGGCGTGAGGCGCTCGATCGGGTGTTTGCTGAGGTCATGGGAGCCGAGGCGGCTGCTGTACGAGTGCAGTTCGTTTCTGGAACTCATGCTCTAGCGTGTGCCCTATTCGGCGTTCTCCGCCCAGGGGACGAAATGCTAGCAGTTGCTGGTTCTCCTTACGATACGTTAGAAGAAGTCATCGGCCTGCGTGGCAAAAGTAAAGGCTCACTTCTTGATTTTGGCATTTATTATCGGCAATTGGCTATGGCTGGCGAGGGAACGATCGACTGGGACGCTCTATCTCAGGCAGTAACTTCGCGCACCCGCCTAGTATTCATCCAGCGATCGTGTGGCTATTCCTGGCGTCTGACGCTTTCCATTGCCGATATTGAAAAAATCGTCCGAATAGTCAAACAGCAAAATCCCGAAGTTATCTGCTTTGTGGATAACTGTTACGGCGAATTTGTGGAAGACAAGGAACCACCAGAAGTAGGGGCCGATCTAATTGCTGGCTCAATGATTAAAAATCCGGGTGGCACGATCGTTACTAGCGGAGGTTATGTCGCTGGTAGAGCCGATTTAGTCGAAGCTGCCGCCTGTCGGCTAACGGCACCAGGAATTGGCAGTAGCGCAGGCGCTACCTTCGATCAAAATCGCCTGCTGTTTCAGGGATTATTCCTAGCACCTCAAATGGTAGGGGAGGCGATGAAAGGCAACCAACTCATCAGCCATGTGTTTCAAGAGCTAGGCTACAGTGTGAATCCACCACCTGAGGCAAAAAGGCGGGACGTGATTTGTGCCATTAAGCTGGGTTCAAAAGAAAAATTAATTGCCTTTTGTCGATCGATTCAGCAGAATTCACCAGTAGGTTCTTATCTAGATCCGGTGCCTGCCGAAATGCCTGGTTATGAAAGTCAGGTGGTTATGGCAGGTGGCACTTTCATAGAAGGAAGCACATCTGAGTTTTCAGCAGATGGTCCTCTGCGAGAGCCTTACGTGGTTTTTTGTCAAGGAGGCACCCACTGGACTCATATAGCTATAGCGCTCCAAGCTGCCATTGCCGCTGTAGGACCAGCATAAGTTCGTAGTGAGGACTTTAGTCCTCAGAAGGTTCGTAGTGAGGACTTTAGTCCTCATAAGTTCGTAGGGTCCCTATTCGAGTTATGCCCTGCCTGCTTTAGGCAGAATAATTGTAAAGTTTTGTAACTCACATTCCGCACGCCCTTAGGTGAAGTGCTGTCGCTCATGCGAAGTAAAACATTAGTATCGAGAAGATAGTCTGTCATCAGTCGTAGATGTTTTCCCGACGTAATGCTTCATCAGGTAGGTTGGCACCATTCCGATGGCTTTGTACCCACTGCATTAATCGTTCAGCACGTTCTTCAGGCGTAGTGATTGCCCAAAAGGGTTGCTCCAAGGGAACCGGAGACAGGATTAAGCGATATTGCGTTCAACACTGTCGGCGTAGCTTTCTACCTCTACTACGAAGCGGGTGGTAGGCCCAATTGCCTGTAAAATCTCGGCAGGTAGCTGTAAGGTTCCTGATTCACTCACTTCAACGATCTCAGACATCGCTATCGCCTCCGGTGAAATTAACATTGCCAGGACTTACGCACTGCCTCTATATATAGCGGGTTCGTAGGGGCAATCCCCCTGTGTGTGCCCAGTGTGCCCAGTGTGCGTAAGTCCTGATTGCCTTAAAGTATAGCCAAATTCCGCTAAAATATCTTCTGGCTCGAAAGTCATCTCAAATTCATCAAAATGGTTGCGTATAAATAACAGAAAAATAAAGCCCTCTTTATAAGCCGATCGATATATTGGCGATCGCAACGAGCACTCATCAATATAACACCTCTTTGGAAGGATGTCAAATAACTGCGCCCGTGCAATTCTTAGAAACCATGACTTCTACTTGGTAATCAGGCGCGTGTGTTACACTTTCGATGTTCAGGGGGCGATCGCTAGGATTTTGTTCGCTACTTAGCACTACTTTTGTAAAGTTTTGTAAAACTTGCGTAAAACGGCTGAGTAGAAACTGAATAGTAAGTAGAAACCTTCGAGAACTTAACCAACTCATCAACCCTCAAGGTTGACAACACATACCCGATGATGAACAATCCACGATTCGTAAAAGTAAGTACAGCCATCATCTCGATGGTACAGTTTTCAGTTGCCTCTGTAACGATGAGCTTTTTAGTTCCTTTTCGGGCATCGGCACAAAACCCCGTAGTCCAGTGTATGAAAGAAGCGATAAGCAGCGGCATATCAGAAACTAACGCAGCGATCGCTTGTAAGGGTAATGCCCCAACTAACAGTACTCCAAATAATAGTACCCCTCAATCAGCAGATAACACATCCAACACTACAGTAATTAAACTTAACCTTTCAGATGCTGGTGTTTCAGTGGGAGGGTTACTTGCTTGGGGACCAATTGGTTTAATCCAAAAAAAATCATCTGACTGGGTTCGTCTAGAAGTAAACGGCTATCGAATACGAGTAGTACATACCACAAGAGCCACTAATTGGCTTACCCAGACTTCTCATTGGTGGGATCATCCTGTTAGGGATCTTGCTTTCAAACCGGATACCTGCGTCAACAGTTCTAACTGTATAATTAATGGAAATAATGGTGTTGTAGTGCTGAAAAATGGAATGTCGATTAGCAAAGGTGAATTTAAAATTGAATATCTAGAAAGTAATGAATGGAAAATTATAGCTTTTAGGGTCCCTGAAAAAGCATCTTTTTTATCTGATTAGCAGTTAAAGACAAATCTGGGAAAGTTGGCGATCCTATCAGGTCATCATCTCTAAACTGACTAACTTGGTATTCCTCCTCGACTAACGAGTAAATCGAGATAGTTGGTTGCTTAGGATTGCCAAGAAAACGCCTACCTCCCACAGCAGCGTGGTCTACAATCCAGTATTCTGGAATACCTATAGCTTCGTATTGACCTAGTTTTGTGAAATAGTCATCACGCCAATTAGTGCTAACTACCTCAATCACCAGAGGGATTGACGCGCCTTGAGTGACTGTCGATTGCTTTTTCCACAGTGGCTCATTTACGAGATTGGAGCGATTGACTACTAATATATCTGGTGAATAACCGGATTCATGTTCAGGTGGTTTGACAAGTGCAGTTTTTGGAATGAAGTAGGGAAGATGTAATCGCTTGATATCGGCAGATATTTCTAGTGCCAAAAAACCGAGAACATCTTCATGTTCACCTGTAGGCTGTGACATCTCAACAATTATCCCGTCATGTAGTTCATACCGCCCCCCTGAAGGTTTCCATTGGGCAAACTCCTCAAAGGGTACGGCTCTAGTTAAGGCTTGAACCATAATTTACCTGCCTTTCTGTTTTTGGCGTTGTTGGTTGGCGATCGCAACGATCGCTCATCAATATAACACCTCTTTGGAAGGATGTCAACAGCTTGATGAGTCTTAATTTCAAGGATTTGGGAGAGGGGAGTAAGAGTCGGATTTTCTGCTCTTTCCCCCCTTCTCCCTTGATGGGAGAAGGGGTTGGGGGATGAGGGTGATATTGAGAGAATGTCCTAACCATCTTGACTGTTGCTATA
>CASBRB010000370.1 GCA_949127975.1 Oscillatoriales cyanobacterium PMM_0019
CCGCTATCTGCATTCAGTGCATAAAAGTAGCCATTTTCACTACCGGTGTAGACGATATTGGTAGGCGTGCCATTCACTGTATACATGACATTTCTGGCATACACTGGCTGGCTATTTGTTGCTCCGCCGAGATCGAATTCCCAGAGCTTGTGCAATTGGCTGACATTGTTGACACCGAGTTTGGTTTCTGTTGGGTTATAACTCGTGCGTTGTACGTCGTAACCATAGGTCAGCCAGTCTACGGTACCAGCAGGATTAAAGTTGTTTTTGAACACCTTCGCCATCAAGCCTGATGCGCCTGTGCCAACGTCACCCGTGAGCAGGATATCTAGTTTGCCATCATTGTTGTAATCTCCCCAGGCGACAGAACTGTATTGAACGCCAGGTAGTATGGCACCGCTGTCGCTAAAGCCATTGCCTGTATTGCGATACATTTTAGCCATACGGTTGCCGGAACTATCTCTTCCGGTGAGCAAAATATCCAACATCCCATCGTTGTTGTAGTCTCCCCAGGCAGCAGAACTGAATCTCACACCAGGCAATCCAGCATTGCTGTCAACGAAGCCTGTCCCTGTATTACGGTACACTTTAGTTATGGGTTTGCCGTTACTAACCTTAGGATCATCTGTGCTATCCGTGTTGCCCGTAAGCAGAATATCCAGTTTGCCATCGTTATTGTAGTCTCCCCAGACGGCAGAACTGGCACCAACACCTATTAATCCAGCATTGATATCGTTAAATGTCCCATTACCGTTGTTGTGGTAGACTTTGGCAATCGGAAAGTAAGCGTAGTTAGATCCAGGACTGTTTTTGGTGAAGCCTGCAAGCAGAATATCCAGTTTACCATCATTGTCATAGTCTCCCCAAGCAGCGGAACTGGCAAGAACGGGAGTCAGTCCGGCATTGATTTCGGTAAATGTGCCATTGCCATTGTTGTGGTACAGCTTGCTAACAAATTCGTCTGCCGGTACTACACCATCCCCCGTTACTAGGAGATCCTGTTTGCCATCATTATCGTAGTCTCCCCAAGCGAGGGAACCAAAGGCAACACCCTTCAACCCCGCATTAATATCAGTAAAGGTGTTATTTCCGTTGTTGCGGTAAATTTTAGTGATGCTTGGGGTGTAAAAAGTAGAAGTATAGCCTGCTAGCGCGATATCCAGAAGTCCATCATTATTGTAGTCTCCCCAAGCTACGGAAGCACCGTTTAAACCAAGCAGTCCGGCATTGATGTCAACAAAACCATTGCCCGTGTTACGATACACCCTGGCTATGGGAGAAGCACTGGTTATGGGAGGACCAACATTAGTGCTGCCTGCAAGCAAGATATCGAGTTTTCCATCATTGTCGTAGTCTCCCCAAGCTACTTCACTGTTATAAATACCACTGTAAGTACCAGTAGTAGTAGTAAAAACAGCCAGGTTGGTGTTGATGTCAGTGAATAAGGGACTGGTTTGAGCGTATACAGGAAGAAAAACAATTGTGAACAGAGTAGCAAAGAAACAAGCGAATAGGGAATAACGCCTGGGCAAACCCTGAAAACGTATTTGATACTTATGCCACCATTTCATCGAGTCTAGAGACGAAATTTGGATATTAGAAGATAAAGCATTTTCTGGCAAGACTGGTGTTAGTTGATCTTTTTTTGATTTTCCCTGTAATAATGGGCATTTCCAGAAGTGTTTGATAACGCTACCCAATCGGGAAAGCACAATTGAGGCTTTGTTAGCAATTAAGTTTCTGCTTAACCAAGCATTAACTTTTGATCTGAGTTTAGATGGAATGAAGCAATTATTTCGCACGTTCAATACCTCGTATAGTTTAAAGGATAATTAACGAACGTAAAAGATATAGCAAGCGTGTTTGATTTATGGACTGAAGTCGTGTCGAAAACCCCGTAGCGCAGCCTAGAAGCCTAGAAGCCTGCGTAAGTATTTACAATTTATTTAGGCTTGCTATAGTACCCTTTTCACTGGTAGCAATTGATTCTCAAAAGACGGCTTGGTCCTAAAAACGCTTTTATGTAGCTGCTTCCGTCGGGGCATCTGGAGCGTTCTGGATAAAAGTCATTAATGGCAGAGGTTCCAAGTTCTACCGAGCCGCCAGTTGTACAATTATTCCCTGTATCATCGCATTTTACTGTGACATTTCCTCCTGTAATTCGCCAGGTGCCTGGATCTAAAAATCCGAAAGGACTGGTCGAGTGACAGTACCATCGAATCCTGGAGCCATTAACTGCCATAGGGTTTGACCAGGGTGTATAGCCATTCGATCCACGTTTTAGATAAATACTCCCTACTGTATTTGGAGGTGCATCAAATGTAGGCACAATAATTACATCACCGCTACATCTATCTGTAAGCTCTTCGAGAAGCCTTTCTCCCCCAGGAGTTGAAGAGTTGGTATTAGTTGCCCATATTGGCTGTTCTCTGCCCCCAGGTCCAGGCTTGTAAATTACTACATTTCCGTCATTCTGAACTTTGACATAAGCCCCAGGATTGCCATCGGTATTAGAAGCCCAAAGAGGGTTTCCATTAACTCCATAGATAACTAAATTACCGTCGCCCTGCATTACAAGCTTACTTACAGCTTGGCGATCGGTATTTGATGCCCAAAGAGCTACTTCTCTCCCTAATGAGAGCTTGTAAAGAACAAGGTTACCATCTCCTTGCATGACAAATTTATACATGCCATTATTGGAAAGCAAGTACCGATCTGGCGTTAAAATTCCGTCCGGTCTAAGAGCCTCTAATGAGTTAAACTCTTTCACCCCAGCTTGGGCTACTTTTACTTTTGAGGGGAGTGGCTTGCTAACTTGAGCTAATATAGGAAGGGTAGCAAATCCAGTAAGCGATGATAGGAATAGCGCTAGAGCCGTCTTGAACAAAGTGTGTTTATTCATTGCTGTTTTCCATGTAAATTAGTTCAGCTTTTAACTTGAACATCATTGAAATTTGATTGAAGCTGCAAACCAGTTTCAATAATAAATCTTTTCTAGTTCGCCATTTTTGTGCCAAAAAGTCATTTTCTTTACAAATCTTTACAATCAGGCTGTATCTGTTGGAGCAGAGAGGGAACCAGCAAAGTTTAGGAAAGGGGCGAAACGGATGGGGCGATGGGGATTGATTCATCGACAGCGTGGCTACCCGAACGTGACGGAGCCAGGGACTGAACGGGAGGCACGCTCATAAATCCAGCAGGTTATGTTAAGAAATGTTAAGTTTGCACAAAATTACCTGTCTAAATCCGACATATAGATAGAAAGTTACAACATGTGGCTTTATTGCTATGGTTGCTGGCGTTTTGGCTTTGTACCTCATCCACTGGAGAACCGCTATATTGCTTCAAGCGTATCTGGATCTGAAAATGTATAGTATGCCGATCGATGAACCAAACGATGACGATCTATTACAACTAGCGCTGGAAGCCCAAAGACATCCTGCTAGAAGCGTTCAGCGAAAGCAGGCTTTAGGGAAACTGTGGTATAGATTAGAACCGGTTTTAGATCGATATAGAAATCGATATCAAAATCGCGTTCCGCGTTGCTTGGATTATCAAGAGGTCTATAATGAAGCAGAAGCAAACCTAATGGAATTTATTTGTAGCAATATTGAAAAATACAACCCTCAACGAGCTTCAGTTATCAACTGGGCGAAGGACTTGTTGAAGTACCGAATTCGAGACGTCGTTAAGTATTTTATGAAAGACACCCAGATACGTCAAAGACCTACATTGTCTGAATTCGGTGAAATTAATACGCTGGATAAAGCTAATCCAGAGAATATTTCTCAAGATGAACCTAAGCTTTTATCCGAGATGGTTAGAGAATGTCTGGAGTCAGACCCGGAAGGAATTTTTCAAGCTACCCACATAGAAGGATATCCGAAAGCTACTTATCAAACCATAGCTCTTTTATACCTTGATAAGTTTACCTTGAGAGATATAGCTACAAAGTTTGGTATAAGGTCTCAGTATACTATTAGTAGTTTTTTAAAACGGAATACAAAGAAATTTATTAAAATTTTTCAAGAATGGATTTATGAATAATCTGTTGCCGTTTTATTGCATGTAAAAAGAATTAGAGGAATGAGCTATGTCTTACACTAAAAAGTCAGTAAAATTTCAACTGCCAAATTTTAAAGTTCCACTGACCAGAAGCGCTCATCTACTGGCGGAAAAATTTCGCAGCCAGCAAGCAGAACCTGTAAAAGCCAAACAGGTTTATCTCAATACTTTAGCTGTATACGCAGTAAAATTCTACTTGCAGTGCATGGGAATTGCGACAGATTTGGAAAAGAGTGAGAGTCAAGATTCAGTCATGGTAACACTGCTAGATGTGGCAGATATAGAAGTCAAAGATATCGGTAAACTAGAGTGTCGTCCAGTCTTGCCAGATGCAGATATGGTTCGCATTCCTCCAGAAGTATGGTCTGATAGAATTGGTTATATGGCTGTCCTTCTAAACGAGTCCCTAACAGAAGCAACTCTGCTGGGATTTGTTGAAACTGTTTCGACGGAGGAGGAGGAATTACCTATAACACAATTACGCTCGTTAGACGATTTTCTAGTATACCTAGAACGACTTGCTAACCCACCAGTACACCTGAGCAAGTGGCTGCAGAATATTTGCGATGCAGGTTGGCAAGCTAGCCAAGTTATAGAATCGTTTTTAAGTCGGCAACAAGCTGAATTAGCTTTTAGCTTCAGAGGCGCTAATACTGTAGAGCGAGGAAAGCTGATTAAATTGACACAAGAACCAGAAAGCAAGCTGTTCAAATTTAGATTTCGACAACCAGATCACTCGATCGCTTTACTGGTTGAACTGCTGCCCGTATCCGAGTCAACAATGGACATTTGGGTAAAGTTGTATCCTACTGGTGGTCAAACCCACCTCCCACAGGAACTTCAGCTAAAGTTGCTAGATGAAGAAGGAAAAGCAGTTGTACAAACTGAAGCAAGGAAAACGGAGAATCTTAAATTAAGATTTAGCGGCTCTTTTGGAGAACGTTTTAGTCTTATGATAAACTTGGGTAACTTCAGTTTTACTGAATGCTTTATAATCTAAGGTGAAAATAGCGGAGTCACTGAATCTTATGACAAAGTTGATTGTTCTAAAGTTTGATGGAGACTTTGAAAGTCAGGGTTTTCACGTAAATCTGGAAATTGGGGAAGAGAATCGTCTCCCACAAACAACCAGTATTGCCAGATTGCCCGCAGTTCCCGAGCTGCTCAGTTGTTTTAACAATTGGCATTCAAACTATCACAGGTTGTGTATGCTAACCCGTTGGCAGTTAAACTATCGCATCGTGCCTCAAGAAATTATTTACGGGGATTCTATCAACGCTCAGCTTGAAGAATGCCGTCGCTCCGCTAAAAAGCTAGAGTCGTGCATGACAACCTGGCTTAAATCTGAATCGTTTCGGTGCATTGATGTCATATTACGAGAAAAATTAAACCCAAACGAAAATATTCGCGTACTAATTAGCACTAAGAATAGCCAAATCCAAAAGCTGCCCTGGCATCTATGGGATTTTTTTAAAAGTTATAGAAAAGCAGAATTTGCCCTGAGTCCTAGAGAGTGGGACACGCCTTCAATACCGGGGCTATCCAGTAGAAGCAGAGTAAAAGTTTTAGCAATACTAGGAAATAGCACTAATATTAATACTCACAGCGATCAGGATCTGCTCAAGAAAAAATTAAACGACAAGGCAGAAATACTTTTTTTAGAAAATCCGCAACGCCAAGAACTAAACGAACACTTATGGGAGCAAAAATGGAATATCTTATTTTTTGCAGGACATAGCAAAACTGAGGGTGATAATGGTCGCATTTTTATCAATCAAAAGGATAGTTTAACAATTGATGAATTAAAGAATAGTTTGCAAGCAGCGATCTCACATGGGTTGCAGATAGCTATATTTAACTCTTGTGATGGTTTGGGAATTGCACAACAACTGGCTTCTCTGAACATTCCACAAATAATCGTCATGCGGGAACCAGTACCAGATTTGGTAGCACAAGACTTTTTAAAGTACTTTCTCACAGCCTTTGCGCGTGGCGAGTCTCTTTATCTGGCACTAAGGGAAGCACGAGAAAAGCTGCAAGGCTTAGAAGATGAATTTCCTAATGCCACCTGGCTACCAGTAATTTACCAAAATCCCAGTCAAACACCACCAACTTGGCAGGAGATTCTTAAACCGCCCAGAAATATCATTGAACCTCCGCCACCGGATAAGCCTTTTCGATTGTTGTTCTGCTTGTTTGCCAGTTTGATTGTAACCAGCGTGATAATAGCAGTACGATCGCAAGGGGCATTTAAAATACCAGAACTATGGGCTTACGATCTCTTAATGCGAGCGAAACCAGCCCCAGAACTAGACCCAAACATTCTCATGATTACGGTAGACGATGATGATGTTCGGCAGTTTGGTAAGCCACTCAGCGATCGGATAGTAGACCAAATCTTGATAAAACTGGAGAAATATAAACCGCGAGTTATTGGTCTTGATATATATCGAGATGCACCCCAAAAAGAAGGTTGGGACAACCTGGTTAAACATTTGCAACAGAGCGATCGGGTTATTGCCTTATGTCGAGTTGGTGACATTAACGATCAAGGTCAGGCTTATCTTAGTATAGCACCTCCTCCTAAAGTTCCTCCAGAACGCTACGGCTTCAGTGATGCCTTCTCACTCGATTCCGATGAAATTATCCGCCGCTATTCCTTAACTATGAGTCAACGAGCTGGCTCATCTTGCCCTACACAATACTCTTTTAGCTTTCAGATAGTACGCCGTTACCTGCCCCCCGAAACTCAGTATAGTTTCAAGGAAGACCTCTGGATTAACTCTGTTAAAATTAAGATTTTGAAGCCTGGTTTTGGCGCATACCAAGATTTTAGCAATCGCATGCTGGGCTATCAAGTGCAGATCGACTACCGCCCAGTCGATCAAGTTGCCCCAAAAATTTCACTTACAGATTTTCTGAATAGTTCAGACTCTAATTTGGGCAAGTTAATTAAAAATAAAATTGTCCTCATCGGTTATGTCGGCAAAAATAGCGCTAAGGGGGATTTCCACCCCACACCCCTTGGTCAAATGCCAGGAGTCGTTATTCACGCCCAGATGGTCAGTCAAATTCTCAGTATCCTTTCAGATCATAAACCAATTTTGTCATCTTGGGAACGATTGGATCATGCTCTGTGGATTTGGAGTTGGTCGGTAGTTGGAGGCTTGTTAGTTTGGCGGTTCCAGTCCCCACGGGGTTTGAGAATCGTTATAGGAGTGGCACTGGTTGGTTTAGGTGGTAGCTGCTTTTTCTTTTTTATCCAGGGTGTTTGGCTACCTATTATTCCATCAGTAGTAGCTTTAGTAATGACTTTCAGCACTGTCAACTTAGTTGTTTACCTTAAGTCAAGAATCCCACAATAATAGGTGCTTTTAATTATGACTTCGAGAAAGATTATTGTTGCTGTAATTTGGGTATTGATTAGCTTTTTAACTAGCTCTCTACCAATTGAGGCACAGTCTACAGAAAACGGCGATCCGGGAAAAAATGGTAGAGCCCCGGATCGTAACGGGGGCGGTGGCTCTCGTGGCCCTAACTGTATAGCTTCTTCAAATAAGCAATTCAGGGCATTAGTACCAAAAGACCCAGCTCAGACTATTGCTGAGTTGCCTACCATATTAGTTTATACACCTTATACATCAACTACTACTACTACCCTTTACGCTAGATTTAAATTACAGGACGATAAAGACCATGATGTTATGAAACCGCCGAATCTAATCCTCCTACCCTCTAAGCCAGGGGTAATTCTCCTAACCTTTCACAAGCAACTAGAAAAAGGAAAATCGTATCATTGGTATGTTACAATTATTTGTGATTCAGAACAAGAAGATAAAAACCCAAGGGTCGCAGCGTGGATAAAACGAGTTGAATCAAGCACAGCTCTTCAAAGTAAATTACAAGGGCCAGTGCCACCACTGAACCTTGTAGATATTTATTCCGAAGAAAAGCTTTGGATTGATGCTTTGGCTCTTCTGGCAAAGCGGCCTCTTGATCATGACCAAAAGCTTGCTTGGACTAGCTTGTTGAAAATGAAAGAACTTAATTTGCAAGAATTCGCTTCAGAGGAAATTATATCATGTCCTATCGAAGATAAGATATATAATTGCAATCCACATTTAACTAATAGTGACAAGTAGACAAAAAATCATCAACGCCAGTCTCCTATTATAATAAACGGTGCCCAGAAATAGGGCTTTCTATAGTTGTTACTATTATCATGCATCAACGTGAGTTGAGCCTGCCTGAGTGCCTCGGCTTTAGAAATATTGGCTTTAGGCATATTTTTATGGACTAAGTTCTCGTAAAAATATGGCATAAGCATACTAGTAGATTTACTGTCTACCGACCACAAAGTTGCTAGGGTGCTGTGTGCTCCTGTTTGTTCTGCTATTCCAGCTAGTCCTAATGTTGCCCACCTATCCCCTTTAGCTGTCTGGCAAGCACTTAAGACAAGTAATTGAATATCATTTGTTCCGGTTTGCTGTTTAGACTTAAAAATATCACTTAGCTCATATACATTAATCAGTTCATCTGACGTAAGAAGAAAAGTCTCCTGTGGATTGGAGCTAAAATTGCCATGAGTTGCCAGGTGAACTATCGAGTAAGAAGATGAGTTGAGCTGTCTACGAAAATATTTGGTTTTGAAGTTATTACCAAGAATAGTATCAGTATTAGGTACAATTTTCTTAATATTATTAATCTCATCATCTAATTCAGCTTTAATTGAATTAAAGCTGAATTTTTTTTCATTAATACATATTTCTTTTTGTTGGGATGTAGTCCAGCCAGCAATTAAAAGTTTTGTTGACAAAGGTTCTTCTTTAGGTTCTTCTTGAGGTTCTTGAGGTTCTTTAGATGATAATCCTAAAGTAGGAGCTATGGCTACAGCATACTTCTCAATAAGGTATTTATTATTCCCATCCATCAGAACCGACATAGGAATATTTTTTAAAGAACCATCTAGTACAAACACTAGAGTTGAGTCTGGTTTAATGTATCCTTTATCCTCAGCAGGTCGAATCAGTAAATCGTATAAATATTGGCTTATAGGCTGCCATTCTTCTATCCCAGCATCTGCTTTTAAGAGAAATTTTTGCAGTTCTTTTATTTTAAATTCTAAGTCGTTACGGTTTTCTTTACTACTGTAGAAACTACTGTAGGATCTTAATTTTTGAGAGTCAGGTGATTTAAGAATAACTTCTAACCTATCATCTAAAACTATGGGAAAAACAGCTACCGCTGTTGGCTTGCCATAAACAATATTATTAACAATATCTTTAATTTCAATTTTACTTGATTTTAATTCTATTTTTTTTGATTCTAGGCAGTTTAAAAAATTTTGAAGTTCAAATACTTCAAGCTCCTGAACCTGAATAATTGCTTCAAGAAGAGCTTTTTGTTCGCCATCTGGAAAATTCTTATTATTTTTTAAAATCAAATCAACAAAATCTCTATATATAGATTCTACTCGATCTCTAAAAAATAACTGAGCATCTGAATTAATCAATTGCAAGTTATCGCGGATATATCTTACATTATTAATTGTATTTTGATAAGCGTCCCTCGCTTCTTTAAACTTATTTAGCTTTTTATAAATGCGTCCTAACTGCCATTGCCACTGATAAATAATTTCTCGCTCTTTAGCTTCCTCAGCTAGATCCAAAGCTTGTTTAGTAAATAGTAAAGCTTCTTGATATTGCTCATTTTTTTCGTATATCCACCCCATATAACCCATAGTATAAGCCTGCATTAACCGATCTTTTAATTGTTCAGCTTGTTGGTTGGCATCATTCAATAGCTGTTTGGCATTATTAACTAGCTGGTTCACATCATTGTTAGATGAGCATATCTGAGGATTTTCGCATGGACTAAGATGAAATAGAGTCAAAATCTGAGCTAGATTGATTTTGGTGTAAATCGCTTCGCGACTGGGAGGTAATTTGTCAATAGTAGACTTTATTTCCGATAATTCATTAATCTCTATTTGATTATCAGAAACCCAATTCTTTGCATTGTCTTTTTGACCATGATCTCTAAACCACCACTCAATATCTAACAATAAGCTCAGACGGTTGAGTCGAGCATCTATTGATGCAATTGATGAATTAGGTTGAGGACAATTCATAGCCATTTTATAATAATTTATAGCTTGATAATAATAATCTATAGCTTCTAAATTTTGTTTCCTACTACACCTTTCAGTAGGGGCTGAAAGGAATTTTTCCTCTTCCTCTGTTTCCTTTTTCTCGCCAATGGAGTAGTTTCGGTTTCGCTCTCTGTTACCCAAAGCTCGTGCCGTATTGCCTAAACTGAGTAGCACATCTACTTTAAGTTGTTCTATTGAAGATAATTCTTGTTGATTTGAAGATAATCCTTTAACAATTTCACAGGTTTGCTCTAAAACCTTCTGAGATATTTCTAGATTACCAATATCTCGTAAAACATCGCCGAGAATCCGCAATCCAGTAGCACTAACGTAGTCATGTTTGAATTTTGGTAAATGTTGCCGATCGGGATTATGACAAACTTCGTAATCAAACTGTAAGGCTTGCGTTAAAGTTTCGCAGGCTCGAAGAGAAAATCCCATTTTTTCCCAAGCCTGAGCTTGGTTAATTAAGCTAATAGCCTTACCTGTTTCCCCAGATTCATTATTTATCTGCTCGTAGGCGTGGGCAGCGTCTCGCCATTTATTCAACGCTTCCTCATACCGTCCAGCTTGATACAATTTTATACCTTCATTTACTAGCTGTTGGGCATCTCCAGATAGGGTGCTGAAGTCAGTGCCCTGAGTTTGTGAGTTTACAAGCGATAACTCTTGGCTGATTAGGTTGGGATTATCCAACCCTACCGCTGGATGTCCCAATACAATTACCAGAGTTAGCATTAGTCCTAAGAGGACTTTTTTTAAAAAGGATTGTACTCTACAGAAAAATACAGACCGTTTTCTTGCCATGTTCCCTTCCTTGATGGAAAATCAACTATTGGAATGCCCCAATCGAGACGAGCAGTAAAATTTTCTCCCTGTTTCCACCGCAAACCAACACCAGCAGATGCTAGCAGGTCGCGGTTTATTCCATTATTAAAACTGGTTGTGGTTGTACTTGCACTATTCCAGCCTTTGCCAAAATCTACAAAAGGAATGATTTGTAAAACAGTCTGCCACGTTGGTATACGTTTAAAGGGGTACTGGTACTCAATTGAGGCAAAAATACCATTATCAGTTAATAAGGCATCCTGACGGTAACCTCGGACACTATTTCTTCCACCGATAGAAAACTGTTCCAAAGGCACAAGAGCCCTAGATGCCAGTTGCAAATCACCCTTCATCAATAAAACATTATCTGGATCTCCATTTATAAAGCGCAACCACTCCCCATGTGTTTGAACAGCAAAAAAGCGGCTATCGGGTCCGCTGGCATTAATCGTGGAATTCAAGGCATTTATTCCCAGGCTCAATTGCCCTCGTGCGAAGACACTTTGCTTATTATCTCGCCATGTAAATTCTGAAAAACCCCGCAGTACTGATAAGCGTGTTCGTCCTCGGTTATCAGCACCGGCTGAAAGAGGAAAGGGGACACTCAGAAGGGAAGCTTCGCTTTCCTCTCGAACAGCAGCAAGCCCAAAAGCCCATTCTTTGTTGAAATCTTCTTTGGGTATTTTGATCACAGACAGGCGTAGGATCGCTTCATAGTAGCGTGACTTACTAATGATATCTAGCTGGTTGAATGGTTTTTCAATCACACTGCTGGATGTTCTGCCATAATTTAAGGTTAAGGTAGTGTAGTAGGGGCTAACTGGTATTCTATACCTGGCATCCAGAGAATCGCTACCATCTGTATTAGTATAGGCTACACTAAGGATATCTCCCAGCCCTAATAAGTTAGCTTGGTTAAGTTGTAATTGACGTTGAAAGCTACCTACGCTAGGAGATCGATCGTTATTAAGCCTGAATTCAGAACTAAAACTTGGTTTTTCTTTCACCGTAACAGCTAGTAAATACCTTCCAGGTTGTGTTCCAGCAAGCAACTCAGCAGACACGCTTTCAATTACGGGATCGAACTGAAGCAGTCGTAAAGCTTCTAATAAGCGTTCTTGATTTAAAGGTGGTTTACCTGTAGCAACTATTATGCGATTACGTACAAAAGCTGGGTCTAATAAATGCGTTCCTGTCACCCTAATATCCTCTAAACTACCCTCAATCACTTTTATTATGACTTTACCATTATTAATATCTACTGATGGTTGATCGGATGGAATATAAGCAATAGTACCTATATAGTTTTTTTTACAGTATAATTGTTCAACGGCATTACGAGCTTTTAGCAGATCGGAAAACGAGATTGGGTGATTAGTATAGGGCTTAGTTTCAGTGTCTAAATCCTTATTGGAGATAGCTGTGTTACCGTGAAACTCGAAGTTTTTAACTGTAATTTCTTGGGGAGCTCCATTAGGCATTTGTTGCGGGGTTGAAGAAGTTAAATGCGTAGGACATAAGGAAGTTTGTTGAGTAAGCGGTCGAGGAGAGGGCGGTATAGGTTCCAGTGGTCGATCGGGAATATCAGAATTGGGGACTCTATTTGGAGGAATAGTTTGTGCTTTTAGAGGAGCAACCTTTAAGTTACTACTGAACCAAACTACATTGATATAGAATAAGGATAGAGCAATGCTTTTCAAGTGTCTATTGTTAATTACAACCATTCAACATTGCTCCAGGCTGAGAAGATGAATCAGTAGGAAGTTGAGGAACTAATCTTACTTTATCGGGATCTTTATCTTTTACCCATCCTTGGGCTTCTACGATCTTGGAGTTTTCATTCTGAGGGCTAGTGACAGGATATAAAGGAGTTTGTGTTCCTGGAGCGAGCGTGGGCGGAACTGACAACAACGAGCTATTAATTAGGGCTTCACTGGGATTAGGTATCAAACCGGCCCGCCCAATATTCCCGTAAAAACTACTGACTCTGGTTCCCCGCAGCCTACTCTCTCCAACTGCTTGACAAGCGTCTGCGACAACGGGAACCTCTGGGGTTGTTGGTAGTACAACTAATCCCCGCGTTGGATCGATCCCAGGGGTATTTATTTTGACTAACCCATCGATCCCAAGCTCCGAACTTGCGGTAATCTTACTATCCCGAGAACTAAAAATTGCTTGGGTATTAATTTCAATATTACCACCTTTTCCTTTTACAGCATTGGCTGTAATAGCGCTATTTTCTAATGCAGCTATAACTTCTGTGTTGATATTAATATTACCACCGTTAGCATTTTTAGAAGCATTAGTAGCGATCTGACTGGCATTAAGTAAATCTATATTCTTTGCTTGTACTGTAATATTACCGCGATCGCCCTCTTGAGTTGTAGCAGTGATTTTTCCGTTGTCCAGACGGAAATCTCTAGTTGTAATTATCAGGTTGCCTGCACCCCCTGTTCCTTGACTATTGGCAGTAAGTTGTCCGCCGTTAAGAGCTTGAAAAGTATTGGAGTTAATGGTAATATTGCCCCCAGGATTAGCATTGAAGGTTTCAGCATTAACAACAGCACGTTCTTGCACTTGAAAGGTACCAGTAGTAATCATAATATTTCCTGCCGAGCCAATAGTATTTGCTTCATTATTAGCTATCAATCCTCTAAAAAATTCATTAGTATTAATCCTCTGAGAGGGATTCAGAGGATTGATTAGAAAAATTGGAACCTTACTGGAGCTAACAAGGTTAATAGAATCATTAGCGATAACTTGAATATTTCCCCCATTACCCCGTCCACCCTCAAAACCAGGCTGCGGCCCCAAAACGGAAGTAAATACAGCAGAATCAGTTGTTGATAACGATCGGGCTTTGATGATAATATTACCACCATTACCTATACCTCCTGGTCCCACAGCACTGTTAATACTGCTAGCGTTTGCGAGATTGATTGATTCTTTAACTTCTACAGAGATTTTTCCACCATTACCCATTCCTATAGTGCCAGCAACCAGTGCAGCCCCATTATTTAAATAAAGCGATTCAGCAACAATATCAATATTCCCACCATTACCGACAGCGGGAATATTGATATTCCCACCATTACCAACAGCGGGAATATACACCCTACCGACAGCACTAAATACCCCACTGGGGTTGTTTCCGGTGGCTGTACCCGTGTCGTCACTCTTTCCTTCAAAATAGACATCACGAGCATGGATATTCACATTACCTGCATTCCCGTGTCCAGTGGTGCTAGTAGATACTGAAGCACCATTCGTCACAATAAGCGATCCAGTTGTGATATTAACAGCACCTCCATTGCCCACACCTGTAGGATCTACTTTACTGAATGCACCGCTGTTGTAATCTTTGCTAACCCCATCAAAGGAAACTGTATCACGGACATTTATATTTACATTACCTGCATTCCCCGTTCCTCCGGTACTGGCGTTCAAATTGGCACCATCGCTCAAGTTTAGTTTTTCAGCGGTAATATTGATGTCACCGCCATTGCCTATGGTTGGAAGGACTATCGTTTGAGAGTCTACCAAATTGGTAATAACGCTTTTGTTACCAAGGGTAATTTCCCCTGTTGCATTAATGTCTATGTTTCCTGCCTGACTACCAGGAGAAGTGTTACCTTGTTTTATTCCTGCTTCTAGGGTACTTCCATCCATCGTAAACTTGTAAGCGTTGATGACAATAGTTCCACCACCTCCAGCCTTTACATTCACATCCGCGCCATTGTATAGTAATACATCCGCTCGGTGTACTCCCTCTGGGTAACTCAGACGCAGATTATTGCCATCAACAGTTAACTCTACTGTTCCCGCTCCTGCTATTCCTCCGAGTTCTACTCGACCCCCTGGTGCCAGCAATTGCCCACCCTTTAAATTAACATTGCCACCTAGTAGTAGTAAACTTCTACCTTGGAGAACTCCCAAATTTGATTTATTGGTAATCGGCTGTGCTGTCTGTTGATTGAAGACAAAAATTGAGGGATCGACTGTCAGCAATGGGTGAGTATTAGTAGATGTGGCACTGAAAAAGCCTTGATTGCCAAACCCTAGAGCATTAGCTGTCGTCCCCACAAATGAACCACCGATATTTAAATGGGCATCCTTCCCAAAGATTATTCCATTGGGGTTGAGCAGGAATAAGTTAGCAGTACCGTTAGCTTGAAGAGTACCATAAATTTTAGAAATATTACCACCCGTCACCCGAATGAAGATGTTCCTTATATCTAGAGTGTTATTAAAATAAGCAGTACCGCCAGCAGGCACAGAAAACTGAGTAAAACTGTGAAATAGGTTATTGCTTGGCTTTGCCGTAGTACCCCCATCGATGACAATCTTGCTGGTGGTACTGTTTGGGGGGATGTGGGAATTGACCGGAAGGGTACTATCGGGTATAATCTGTGCCGAACTTGGATTCCCCCAAAAAGCGATGCCTGCGGCAACTGCTCCGCAGAACGCCCCACCAACCACAAAGGTACAAAGCTGCCACCACGATCGAATCATTGGCACCCCATTGAGAGCATTAATATAGTCCTGGCTCCACGTTGTGGTCAACTATAACCTTTTTGCCTAGCAAACACAAGCTTTTTGTAAAGATTTGTTACAAACTTGCTGATTTTGCGCAAAACTGGCGAGCTGGAGACGAATACTTAATAGACGAAAGCCAGGAAACCCTATTATCACCACAACCATTCCCTAAATATTTGATTTGATTATCTTTGGGAGTAATCTATGACCACTACCACAAACAATCCAAACAACAATCTGTCAAACTCTTACCAGGGCACGAACCTGACCGATATAAAGGCGGGACTAGATAAATTATTGACGTCGCTTCAGAATGCTGTCGATAACCAGGTTTTTGGCAATAGTCTTCCCTTAGTTGGGAATAGCCTCAAAAGCTCTACTAACGATGCCGTACAATTCATTAATAAGCTAAAGACGGCATTCGATAGTGCATTCGCAATGATCCCCAGTACTGCAACGGTTGATGATTTAGAGAAAGCATTAAAGGACGCAGCCAACAGTCTAGGTATCTTACAAGACCTGAAGCGAGTAGTCGATACCACCGATAATCTAGAATTTTCCCTGAATTTGGGGCAGGCACCCGTTAATTTCACTACGCCCTTGCAATCTAACATTGGCTTACCCAATTTAGGCTTGCAGGTTCAAGGAAATGCAAACACTCAGTTAGGCTACAGTTTAAACTTGAATTTTGGTTTAAACAAAACCAACGGCTTTTTCCTGGACACGTCGATCGCCGATCCCCTCAAAGTCGAGCTGGGTATCACCACACCAGGACTTAACCCTAAGGTGGATCTAGGCTTTCTTCAGTTTAATGGACAAGACAAAGGCACCCAATTTAATGGCGAATTTTCTGTCAATCTGAAGGATTTAAATGCTGACAATAAGCTGTTTTTACCTGAGCTAGCGACCATCGGCACCGATTATTCTAAATTGGTGGATGCCAAACTGAAGGGAAATGCTGATGTAGAAATGAATCTGGGAGCCAGTACTGGGGTCAAAGGATTACCAGCGATCGGCACGGATTTTAGCCTGAAATGGAACTTTAACAATAGTACACTCCTCGATCCAACAAAGCCTGCAAGTCTTGGTGATGCCCCTCAAATTAAATTCCGCAACACCGTACTGGATCTGGGCTCTTTTATCAGCGATTTTGTCAGTCCCATTCTTAGCGAGATTAAGCAAGTCACGGGTCCGCTGGAAGATGTTGCCAAAGAACTAACCGATCGACTTCCGGTTATTCATCAGTCAATCATCGAGCTGGCACCTTACGCGATCTCAGCCTTTGGTGGTTCAGCCAAAGGAATTGAATTCATCAATCAGCTTCGGGATCTGATTAAACTGGCTGACGAAGCGAGCAAAATCCCTACTTCTGACGGCATCAAAATCAATCTGGGAGATTTTGATTTAGGCAGTACCGATGTAAGATCGACGCCTGCCGGTAGCGCAACAGCTATTACAGCTCACTCAGCCGACGTAAAATCGACGTCTGCCATTACTGCAACGGCTATTACAAGCAACGCAACCGACGCAACTGATCCCAACTCCCAACTGGCAACTGCTGGTGCTGGCGGTTCTCAGTCAGCTAACTTTTTGCTAAAACTGGAAAACACTAACAAGGATAAAAATGCACCAATACTCAAGTTTAATCTGTTGGACGATCCCAGTCAGTATGCCTTGGGCTTGTTGTTAGGCAAAGATGTGGGGGATATCGTTACCTTTACACCGCCTTCCCTCGGCTTGTACTTTAACTTTAATCCGCCTGCAATTCCCGTTTTTGGTCCGATCGTGCTTAAGTTTGACGGTACTGCGGGAGTGGGAGCGGGAATCAAGATTGGCTATGACACGACGGGGCTACAAGAATTTGCCAAAGGTCCCGATGGCATCCTCGGTACGAAAGACGATTTCAGTAATCCCAATTCTATCATTGATGGATTCTATGCTAGTAGACCAGACGCCGCTTCTTCAACCCCCACCATTAATCCAACCGATTTCATAGGTCACCCTTTTATACCAGCCGGGCACAATTTATCGCTCTTAGGTGAATTAGATGCATCGGCGGGTGTTGGCGTTGGCGTTGTAGATGTAACGGCAGGAGGAGGTCTGAGGCTTACTTCTAACCTCGATTTGACGGGCAAGGTGAGAGCTAGTACGATCGCCAGTTCCGACCCACTCTGCTTGTTTAACCCAAACGGCAAGCTTTCAATGGTGATTTTTGGTCAAATTGAACTCGACTTTGGTTTCTTTAGTTTTACGGAACGGCTAGACTTAGCGAACATTGACCTGATCGATTACAGTACCGGCTGCGATCCCAGCAAGCCACATTACAACGTAGCCGATCCCAGTCCCGATCCAGAAACCGAGCAGCAATTAGCTGCCCAGGGAATCATCGATCGCAAAGGCACCAGCGGCAATGACACAATTACGTTCATAAACAACAATCATGGTAGTAAGGGCGATGAAGATCTGACACTGGTTGGTTTAGTCCTCAAAACCGATCCCACCGGCAAACCATTAGAAACAAACCACTACCAGAAAGTGAAGTTAGTCGTAATTGATGGCGGAGATGGGAATGACACGATCGATCTGACAGGAATTAAAGCGCCCGGTCAACTCAAGGGTGGTGCAGGTGATGACACCCTGATCGGCAGCGATGGCGGCAATAACTTCTTAATCGGTGGTCTGGGCAACGATACTCTCAAAGGAGGCAAAGGCATCAACAACACGGTGGATTACTCCTCATCTCCTAAAGGGACTGGCACCCTTCAGGGCTATGACGTCAGCAATGGGGGAGGGGTTTATGTCAATCTGCGCACTGGGAAGGCTCGGGATGGCTTTGGTGGGACTGATAGCTTGAACAACATTCAAAATGCGATCGGTTCTGCCGGAAATGACACCCTGATTGCCTCTAACTCCAACGCCTTTTTGAATGGTGGTGAAGGAGATGATATTTTGCTGGGCGGTAATGGTGATGATGTGCTGTTGGGGGGGCCGGGTGCGGACTATCTCAATGGTGGCGGTGGAACCAACACAACTACCTATCTAAATTCGCCAGCACCGGTTTATGTGAATCTATCTACTAACAATATCGAGGATGGAACGATCAAGTCGCCTCAAGATTCCTCTCCCCTTTACCTGGCTGCCCTGTCAGGTTACGGCGGTGATGCAGAAGGCGATCGCCTCAAGAATATCCAGAACATTCAAGGCTCAACTTACGACGATATTCTGGTCGCAGGGGATGCTGGTACAAAAAAATCGGCAAAATCGGGGAATGGTCAAACCTTTGACTTTACCGGCTCTTACGTGGATGGTTCAGATGGCAACGATATCATCTACGCCGGGCCTGGAAGCGATGTGCTGGATGGAGGACGTGGCATCAACTGGCTGTCCTATGCCCTTTCCAACAGCGGTGTGAATGTGAATTTGAAACCAATCAAGGTCTTTGGGAGTATCTTCGCAACAACAACAGGGACGGGGGGATTTGCTCAGGGCGATCGCATCTTACCTACCAGAGATGAATATAAAGACAGCAAGGGAAATTTCACGAATCTCAGTTCCTTCCGCAATCTGGAAGGTTCAAACATGGCTGATGTCCTGAGTGGAGATGACGGCGATAACGTCATTCGAGGATTGGCAGGTAATGATACGATCAACGGCGGTGGGGGCAACGATACCCTAATTGGGGGAGCCGGAGCTGACAAGCTCATAGGTGGCGGTTTTTCTGGCACCTTGAGGGCGGATCTCGCTGCCAGTTCTGTTGCCTCTGGGCAACTCGGTGGAGATACAGCCAGCTATGAGGATTCGCCGGGACGGGTGTTGGTCGATCTGGGTGCCAATATTGGTTCGTTGAATGATGCCCAGGGGGATACCTTTAACGGCATCCAGAATCTAATTGGTTCTGCCTACAACGATACATTGATTGGGGATTCCCAGGACAACGATATCAATCCTGCTTTGAGCGGTGGTGGCATCGATGTAGTCAACGGTGGGGGTGGCACCAACAGCCTGACCCTGGATTATTCTCTAGGCGATTATGGTAAGGGTGTTACGGGGGGATTCACTAACCTCAGCACTGGTTCAGACTCCTTCTCCAGACTCTCAAAAGATGGCAGCAAAACATTAGATGCCGTTTCTTTCAGCAACATCCAGCGGCTCTACGTAACTGGCACCAGCCAAAACGACTCGATTACGGGTGGATACGATAGCAAAGGCGATGTGATTTTTGC
>CASBRB010000371.1 GCA_949127975.1 Oscillatoriales cyanobacterium PMM_0019
GAGCGATGGCTGATAACTGAGCGATAACCATTGCGAGTTGCCAGATCGATCGTTTCCAAGGTTTCAGTTAAAGAACCAATTTGATTAAGCTTGATCAAAATAGAGTTAGCTGCACTTTCTTGGATGCCTTTTTGTAAGCGGGTGGGATTGGTGACGAACAAATCATCGCCCACCAGTTGAACGCGGGAACCTATCTTCTGGGTTAACAATTTCCAGTTTTCCCAGTCTTCCTCGTGCAACCCATCCTCAATCGAGATAATGGGGTACTGCTCAACCAAACTAGCAAAATAATCAATCAGCTCTACTGGCGAGTGAGATGCCCCATCGTAGACATATTGCCCGTCTTTGTAAAACTCACTAGCGGCAACGTCGAGGGCGAGTGCTACTTGTTCACCTGGTTTATAGCCAGCCTTTTCAATAGCAGCTACCAGCAATTCTAAAGCTGCCTGATTAGACTCTAAATTGGGGGCAAAGCCACCTTCATCGCCGACACCAGTCAGTAAGCCTTTGGCGTCTAACACCTTACTGAGAGCGGCAAACACTTCTGCACCCCAGCGCAAAGCTTCTCGGAAGGATGGGGCTCCGATTGGGACAATCATAAACTCCTGAAAATCCACATTGTTTGCCGCATGGGCTCCCCCGTTGATGACATTCATCAGCGGCACTGGCAGCAAATTGGATAAAGGGCTACCCAGATAGCGATAGAGTGGGATTTCCAGAATGGCGGCAGCGGCTTTGGCTGTTGCCAAGGAAACCGCCAAAATAGCATTGGCTCCCAGGTTGGATTTATTATTAGAGCCATCTAACTGTATCATGGTGCGATCGATCAAAACTTGATCGAGGGCATCCAACTCCAGTAGCTCGGGGGTAATTTTCTCCTCAATATTCTCCACCGCCTTAAGGACACCTTTACCACCGTAGCGGCTGTTATCGCCATCCCGCAGCTCATGAGCTTCAAACGTCCCAGTTGATGCCCCACTAGGAACCTGAGCCAATCCCATCGCACCGTTAACTAGATAAACTTCTGCTTCCACAGTCGGACGTCCCCGCGAGTCAAGTATCTCACGAGCGACAATCGCTTCAATGGCAGAGTCTGGTGTGTTGATCATTCTTTTTTCCCTGGAATAGCAATATTGCCGATAAATTACCTTCTCGCCCGATTGTTAGAATACATCCTAAGCAAGAGATCAAGTGTTATATTAAGCAGAATTTTGGGATCAAACCGATGCGAATGTTACATACCATGCTGCGAGTCGGCAACCTGGAAGAGTCGCTCAAGTTTTATTGCGACGTCTTAGGCATGAAGCTACTACGCCAAAAGGACTATCCGGGTGGTAAATTTACCCTAGCTTTTGTCGGCTACGGGGATGAGTCCGACAATACAGTGCTGGAGCTAACTTATAATTGGGATGTGGAGAATTATAATCTAGGCGATGCCTATGGGCACATTGCCATAGGCGTTGATGATATTTATGGCACTTGCGAGGAAATCAAGGGGCGTGGCAGCAAGGTGACGCGGGAACCGGGGCCGATGCAACACGGCTCTACCGTGATTGCCTTTGTGGAAGATCCCAACGGGTACAAGATTGAGTTGATTCAATTGGGTTCTCAGAGTTAACAGCCAAACCAGAAACTGCTGAGGTGCGTAAGTCCTGTTGGAGTTGCCATGCAAGATGATACGCACTTAATTTTTTGCCCAAAAGCCTTGCTACAAGGACTCTAGGCTGCGAAATATTAAATTTAGATGCGCGTCAGCTTATCACCCTCATCCCCCCTCCCCCTTCTCCCATCAAGGGAGAAGGGGGGAAAGAGAACCAAATCCTACTCTTACTCCCCTCTCCCAGTTTGGGAGAGGGGCCCTTGGTGAGGGCAAAGAATGAGACATGAGACATGAGACAATCAATCAACAATCATTTTTGAAAAAGCTTGACAAAGAATGCCAATTATATACTCTATCTGATTTATATAGTATTCGCTCAAATCTATCTCTACTCGTTTATCGCATAAAGCTAAAAACTTCCAAATTGTTCCAGTGGAAACAGCCCCATAAATCTTTTCTATCGGAGTTCCTTCTCGTTGATTGTATAACCAAGAACCATACATTTGAGCAACACATTGACCTAACCCGCTATTAATATTGTCATTTTTAGCTTCTACAATTGTTACAACTGGTGCTGTGATTATAGATTGCACTGGACTTGCTGTCAACATAAAATCAACTTCTCCGTTTAACCCTTGAGCAGCATCAACAGTAAAATTTTTACCTGAGAAAAAGCCAATTTTTTTTCGATAAATTTTTCTCACATCTATCAAAATAGGGGCAATTATTAATTCCGATCTAGCTTTCTCAGTAGCGATCGCAGTAGCTAGCTCTAATGTATCATTCAAAAAGCTTTGGAGACTTTCTGAGGGAGTAATTGGAGTGACATTGCTAAACAAGTGGGTGTCTGTAATGCTTAAACCAAATGATAATCTAGCTTTTTCGAGAGGATTGAAATCGGAATAAGCCATAGTTTAAAGTGGGAATAGCCAAAACTCTTGTAGGTTGGGTTGAGGAACGAAACCCAACACCCCATAATCTACCACACATGGGAGTAAGTACGCTCATCTTGTAGGTTGGGTTGAGGAACGAAACCCAACAGTAAGTCCATCCCGCCCGATTGACAGAGAATCAATTACCTGATTAAATATCAAAGTAGGTATTTTCTGCAAAGCCAGTTAAGCATTACATATGAATCAAGAGCAAGACATATATAGGGGCAACCACGGGGGGATTGCCCCTACAAACTGCTATATGTAGAGTCAGAAACTAACTTTGAATCAGTTTAGCTACCCAGGCATCGGCGGCTCCCTGATTAGGTCCTCCGAAAGAGCCATCGGTGTAACCTGAAACATAAACATTGCCATTACTATCAATTGCTACACCACTTGAGTAATCATTACCGGAAGAACCCAACTGCGTCTCCCATAGCTGGGTGCCGACACTATTGTACTTGGCTGCCCAAGCATCCTCTCCTCCCTGATTAGCTCCTCCTAAAGAACCATAGGTACTGCCTGAAATATAGACATTGCCATTGCTATCAATTGCTATCCCTGAAGAGTTTTCATCAACGGGAGTACCTAACTGTGACTGCCATAACTGGGCACCAGAACTATCGTACTTGGCTACCCAGGCATCGTATCCTCCCTGATTAACTCCTCCCAAAGAGCCATGAGTATAGCCTGTAATGTAGACATTGCCATTGCTATCAGTTGCTACACTATTGGATGCGTCAAAACCAGAAGTACCCAACGGCTTATCCCATTGCAGGCTGCCTGAGTTAGTGTACTTGGCTACCCAGGCATCGGTTGCTCCCTGATTAACTCCTCCCAAAGAGCCATCGGTGTCACCTGAAATATAGACATTACCATTGCTATCGATTGCGATACTTCTGGAGATGTCATTACCTGAAGAACCCAACTGCGTCTTCCACTGTTGGTTGCCGACACTATTGTACTTGGCTACCCAGGCATCGGTTCCCCCCTGATTAGCTCCTCCCAAAGAGCCAGTAGTGGAGCCTGTAATATAGACATTGCCATTGCTATCAGTCGTTACACCATAGGAGAAATCATCAGAAGAAGAACCTAGCTGCGTCTTCCACTGTTGGTTGCCAGAACTATCATATTTGGCTACCCAGGCATCATATCCCCCTTGATTAACTCCTGCCAAAGAGCCATTGGTGTCGCCTGTAATATAGACATTGCCATTGCTATCAATTGCTACACTTCTAGAGTAGTCATTACCGGAAGTACCCAACTGTGTCTTCCACTGCAGGGTGCCAGCAGTATTGTACTTGGCTAACCAGCCATCGGTTCCTCCCTGATTAACTCCTCCCAAAGAGCCAGTGGTGTCGCCTGTAATATAAACATTGCCATTGCTATCAGTCGCTACACTTCTGGAGTAGTCATTACCGGAAGTACCCAACTGTTGTGTCCAACCAACTGAAACTGGGGAAACTTGGTGAAAGTTACCTGTGCCTACTATTTGCCAATTAGTGTCGGAAATAGCAGGTTGAATATGCTGTGTTGATGAGATAGTGGTGCCATTCATAAACCACACTACATCTTCACCTGTGGCTGAGTTACGCCACAAAATATCAGTGTTACTATCTGCGTTAAAGTCCCCGGTACCAACTACCTTCCAATTCTGGTCGGGCACAGCTAATATATCCTGTGTTGATGAGATAGTGGTGCCATTCATAAACCAGACTACATCTTCACCTGTGGCTGAGTTACGCCACAAAATATCAGTGTTACCATCGTTGTTAAAGTCCCCGTTGCCTACTATTTTCCAATTGGCATCGGGCACAGCGAGTATATTCTGTGTTGATGAGATAGTGGTGCCATTCATAAACCACTCTACATCTTCACCTGTGGCTGAGTTACGCCACAAAATATCAGTGTTACCATCTTTGTTAAAGTCCCCTGTGCCTACTATATTCCAATTCTGATTTGGCACAGCGAATATATCCTGTGTTGATGAGATGGTGGTGCCATTCATAAACCAGACTACATCTTCACCTGTGGCTGAGTTACGCCACAAGATATCTGTGTTACTATCTTTGTTAAAGTCCCCGGTACCTACTACTTTCCAATTCTGGTCAGGCACAGCGAATATATCCTGTGTTGATGAGAGAGTGTTGCCCTTCATAAACCAGACTACATCTTTACCCGTGGCTGAGTTGCGCCACAGAATATCAGTGTTACCATCATTGTTAAAGTCCCCAGTGCCTACTACTTTCCAATTTTGGTCGGCTACAGCTAAAATATCCTTACCTGAGGAGAGATTGGTGCCATTCATCGACCACACCACATTTTCACCCGTAGCCGAGTTGCGCCATATAATATCAGTGTTGGTATCGGTGGGAGTGGTGCTGCTACTACTGCTAAAATTGAGGCTAGAGTAATTTTTGGTATCAAGTCCACGCCCCGAATTCTGAAAGTTTAAATTTGTAGTGATGCTCAGTCCTTGAGCTGTAACACTACCATTGGCGAAATCTACCATTCGATGAGTCCCTGAATATACAAACTTTGAATTAAGTATATTTTACATTATTGGCTGAATCATCGCAATAAGAACAGGACTTACGCAGACTGGCACACTGGGCACACACATCAAATTTTTGATCTAATTTATCGAGTTTTCGATCGATCTTATCTAAAATTTCTTTAATGTCTATTTCAATCGTGGGTTGCATAGATAAACCTCTTTTTTTTACAAAAAGCCGATTTACCCCATTGTACTCCGATTTGACCCTATCTTGTAAAACGACGCCCTCTTCGGTAACCGATCGCATATTATAAAGATAATGATTATCGCCAGTTAACAATGAGTACCTCTCCTCGTCGCTATCACATCACCACCTTTGGCTGCCAGATGAACAAAGCTGACTCAGAGCGGATGGCTGGCATCTTAGAAAATATGGGCTTTGAGTGGAGCGAAAACCCCAACGAGGCAAACCTCATTCTCTACAATACCTGCACGATTCGAGATAATGCCGAGCAAAAGGTTTATTCCTACTTAGGCAGACAGGCAAAGCGCAAACACGAAGAACCCGAACTCACGCTGATAGTTGCTGGTTGTGTTGCCCAGCAGGAAGGGGAAGCTCTACTGCGACGAGTACCAGAAATTGATTTGGTAATGGGGCCCCAACACGCTAACCGCCTCCAAGATTTGCTAGAACAGGTGTTTGATGGCAATCAGGTGGTGGCGACTGAGCCGATTCAGATTGTTGAAGACATCACCAAGCCACGCCGAGATAGCAAAGTGACAGCTTGGGTAAATGTGATTTACGGCTGTAACGAGCGCTGCACTTACTGCGTAGTTCCTAATGTTCGCGGTGTAGAGCAATCCCGGACGCCAGAGGCAATTCGCGCCGAAATGGAGAATCTAGGGCGTCAAGGTTACAAGGAAGTGACGCTACTGGGTCAAAATATTGATGCTTATGGGCGAGATTTGCCTGGTGTAACCCCAGAAGGACGTCACCAGAACACCTTGACAGATTTGCTATATTATGTTAAAGACGTCCCAGGAATCGCTCGCATCCGCTTTGCTACCAGTCACCCCCGCTACTTCACTGAGCGCTTAATCCGGGCTTGTGCCGAGTTACCCAAAGTATGCGAACATTTCCACATTCCCTTCCAGTCAGGGGATAACGAGGTGTTGAAGGCAATGGCGCGGGGCTACACCCACGAAAAATATCGCCGGATTATTGACACGATTCGCCGTTATGTGCCCGATGCCTCGATTAGTGCTGATGCGATCGTCGGTTTTCCCGGCGAAACAGAAACACAGTTTGAAAATACACTACGATTGGTAGAAGATATTGGCTTCGATCAGTTAAATACCGCTGCCTATTCTCCTCGTCCAGGTACACCCGCAGCCCTGTGGGAAAATCAGGTGAGTGAGGAAGTAAAGAGTTCGCGTCTGCAACGTCTTAACCACCTGGTTGCTGTTAAAGCAGCCTCCCGTTCCCAGCGTTATCTAGGACGCATCGAAGAAGTGCTGGTAGAAGACCAAAACCCCAAAGATCCCACTCAAGTCATGGGACGTACACGCGGCAACCGCCTGACATTTTTTCCAGGCAACATTGCCGAACTTAAAAGTCAGTTAGTACAAGTCAAAATTACCGAGGTTCGCCCCTTTAGTTTGACTGGTAAAATTGTAAACCTGTTCGATTTGGATATACTAAATAGTGAGTATTCTGCTTAGTAGAATCCCCCGATTTCTAATCGGGGGAGGTTCATTGATTTAGTTGCTGCACCAAAGCCGCTGTTCGTGCTGTAGCTGCTTTTAATTCAGCCTCAACCAGTTTATCTAGCTCTGCTTGTTGTTCTGGAGAAAGTGACTGTCCTCGGGAGCGTGCTGTTCGCCACAGATTCATCAAGTCAGATAAACGCTGTTGCTGAAAGGCACTAAAAAACCAGTCAGGACGAAAACTCTGGATAATCAGTAATGTGCTCAATTCATTCCCCTCTAATTAAATGGTGAACAGCTTATCTCCCTAGAAAAATATGGTTTATTTTCCAGTTTCTTTTGATACTTGTTGCTACCCATCTACTAAATTACAGTAACTTGACCTGTACACACAACTATTAGGCTGCAGTTGGTAGGTGCTAGTAGATCACCTTCTCCAAAATAGGCTAAGTGAAAATGTGAATTTTCTGGACTTTTACTCCATCGATGCAAGATTCAGTATGCGATCGCTGTCTTACTAGATAAAATTAACAATATCTAAACCTAGGATGTTTTGTAATTGAGCATCTGCTGTAACAAGGCTAGCTCCAACATGAATCGCACTAGCTACAATGAGGGCATCGGGAAGTCGAAGGCGATACTGTTGTCGCAATTGAATCGCTAAATTAATCAAGTCAATTTGGCTCGGCTCTATCCAGATAACTTCAACGCGCTGCAAAAATTGATTGAATGCTTGTCTATCTGACTCGCTCAACCCAGCAAAAGCTAGGAATTCAATTTGACTAATGATGGAAATACCAATCCATTCAGCACCTTGCAGGAGTTGAGTTAACTGTTGATTACCTTGCAGTAAAGCAATGATGGCATTTGTATCCAACAGGTAACTTTCACCACGCATTTCGCATTTCTTCCTGAATGCCTAATGGTTCCCCCTGCAATGTTAATTTACCACTTAAGTCGGAAAAATCGTATTTCTCATGCTTGCACTGTTTTTTCATTGCCGCATCTAGTATTCTAACCATCAACTCTGGCTCGACTTTTGCTATTTCTTTTCCCTCATTAATAGCAGTGGTTAAACCAAAATATTCTACAATTATTGTCATCAAATATGCTAAATAAGTTTTGTCTTCTCTTATTATTTCAATAATAGTTTGTTTCAACATCTTTTTTAGCTGACTATCATCTATCACAATTTCAGCCATATAACCTCCTAGTTATCTCAATTATAACATAGAGGGAATAGCTTTAACCTATTTTACGCACTTTGCAGCGGCATCTGGAGTTGAGCCACTCCCCGCAATAAATTGACGGGGATTCAGGCTAGGAATTTGAACCAACTTTTCGCTCGGAACCTGATGGAACAGCTATCTGGTTGGATTTTCCTAACTCGTTGTCGAACCACTCTAAGGGAGAATGAGACTGCCTACTTTCAGCACTGCTTACTCGTTCGTGGTTTATTTGATATCGTTCCCATGCCGACAACAAGACTGACTCCAGCCTTGGATACTCCTTGACAGCATCCTGCAATAAGAACTCACTATCCTCACTGACATATCTAGTCAGAAATGCACTAAATAAATCTCTGTGCATCACTACTCCTATCACATCATAATGGATTCTTTCGGAGAGTTTCTTCTTGATTCTTTCCCCATTAAGATGTGTTTGAGATAGCGCTGTCTTCTGAGTAGAAAATTTCGTGAACTTCCCGTTAGCATTTACAGCTTTTCGTTGAAGTTCACTTTGAAAAAAACCTGGTGATTTGGCAGATATCGCTTTACCGTATCTTTTCTGCCATCCTTTCACTGAGACATTCTCTGTCTTTATTTCATTGCCATGTCTCAATATCTCATTAACTAACTTACGATTCTGAGACTCAGCATAGGCTGACTTCTTCCGTTCTAACTCTCTCTTTTTTCTAGCTGCTGTTAAGTATCTCTTTGAATTCTTCCACTTAGATTTACCTTGATTACATTTCCCTTTCTTAACAATTGTCTTCCTGCCACGTTGACCTTTAAAATCTGGTTCATATTTATCTGGATTATTTGCTCTGCGCGAACGCTCCATTTGTCGCTGATATCTCTTTATCTCCTTTTCTTTAGTTGGTACTCCTTCAGCAAAAGGTAATAATCCAGCATTATCATTTCCAACATAAGCAATGTTATTAATATTTAGATCTAAACCTATCAATCCTTCGCTTACATAATTATGTGGCTTTTGATAAGGTACTCCTTCATTGATTAATTGTACATACCAACGCCTTTTTCCATTTAATTCCCTCCACAATATTCTGACATATTTAACCTTTGAACTTAATCCATGTAGAATTACTGGATTATTTACATCTACTATTGGATTAATCTCAAGTTTTCCCCAAATTAATCGCTCGTTCTTCCACCTTATTCCTTGTCTATTACTTTTCCCCTCTACACTCCTAAATCGTGATGCTACTTTATACCTAACTTTCTTTGCCTTTCCATATAACACTCTCTCGCTAGCCTTAAATGCTCTACTCGCTAAGGTCTGCTGAGTATTTGAATCTAACTTCTCAGCTATCCATTTAGATGAATTGCTGACTATGGTTGCATAACTATGAAGAGCGTACTCATTATATCTATAAGCAGTTCTAGCTACACTAAATGCCTCACTTCTTTCTTTCTTCTTATCTCTCGATATTTTTTTAGCTGAAGAGTATAACTCGGAGTTCCTCACCAAATTCATTCGTACCATCGCTTCATTTAAGCAAGCATTATATAATTGTCTCCCTGCTTGCAATCTTGACAGTAACTCTGCCTCTGTCTGACTATCTACTATTAATGGTAGTTCGGTAACGAATGATTGGGTCTTACTCCGTGCCAATTCTAACCACCTCCTTAACATCTGATCGAGCTATATTCATTATAGGATATAGTTGTTACTAATGTCAACAGATTAATCAAAAATAAATCCAAAGCTTACCCGTTCGCGTTGGCTCCCTTCGTAGCGGCGCGACAGCGCAGCCTGCGAGCAATCGCATAGCGCATAGCACATAGCGGCGTTAGCGGAGCGAAGCCTTTGGCGTTAGCATTGTAGTTCCTCTGGTTCATAGATTATGTTATAATATTTTCTGACATACTTAGATGTCGCCTAATAAATTAGGCGAGTCGCATTTCCGCCCCGATTTGAAAATGCGGGGCTACCATGCTCCCGGTTGTCTTACGGTGTCGCTGGAGCAACGTAAGGTCAAGCACCTGCAAAAACAGGCGGCAGCGATCGCAGAACCGTAGAGTTCATTGTTATTGGTGCCGAGATGCCTCAAAAACCTGACGAATAGCGTCTACCACTAAGTTAGGTTGGTCGAGCGGAATAAAGTGCCCACTCCTTTCAGCGATAATCAGCGTGCTGTTTGACGAGAGGTTTGCTAGCTCTACTTGTAGTTTCTGCCAAGTTTGCTCAGCCTGCTCTACTTCTGTAGCTGGCAGGTTAGAAAACATATCGGGTATACCGTGCGATAGTACCATAAGTGGTATGTCATTGAACAGACCTGTAGTGCTAACCTGTGCTGCGCTCTTTTCCATAGATTCAGTCTCGGCAGCGGCGGTATTAAAGGTCTTTGGCAGAAACTTGCTCATGAGAGCGGGTTGAATTTCTGATGGCAACTTTCTAACAAAATCCGGTGCTGCATTAGCTCCCACTAACTGCATGAATAGGCGCAACATGCCTAGCTGTGATATCATCGATAAGCCGCGAAACATCCAGAGATTTCCAGCCATAATTTTCTGAAATTCCGGGAAAGGGCGTGAATACATAGCCTCATTGATGGCATCGACCAAAACTATTCCAACAACATCATCCGGGTACTGGCTGGCAAACAGGCGGACGCTAAGGCCGCTTAATGAATGACCCACTAATATATAGGGGCCTTTCACTCCGGCATTTGTCAGCAGTGCATGCAACTCCTGGACAATCTGCTGGCTAGTACGAGGCATTGGGCTGGGATCGCTCCAAGCATATCCAGCGCGATCGTATGTACACACCCGTGCAAATTTAGCCACCTCTGACTGCACTAAGTCCCAGGCGAGTGACCAGCCACAAATCCCAAAGTCCATCACTACGGTTGGGCTGCCTTCACCTATATGCTCGCCTGTGCAATAGATATGTAGCTGGTAGCCACCCACATCTACCAGTTTGCCCGGGGGCGGATATTTCCCTGAATCACTAGCAGTAGCGATCGCCTCATAGACTGCGCCAGCACCTGCCAATAACAGAAGCGGTATGCCTATCTGACCTAGTATATGTTCGTTAGACTGCATTAGGTGGGGTTCTTCAATAATAAATTTCACAAATCAAATCGGATTGCTCTAGAAACCTGAGAAAGCTATGATAACCTATCTTTGGTTCAAAGAGTCCCAAGTGAAAAAGCAATGACAAAACTACGGGTTGGGCTGCTGTTTGGCGGTTGTTCAGGTGAACATGAAGTTTCGATAAGTTCAGCAAGAGCGATCGCTCTTGCCCTAACTTCAGGGCAGAATATCGAAAAATATGAACTACTGCCGTTTTATATCCAAAAAGATGGTATTTGGCAAGGGGGGGAAATTCCCCAACAAATTCTAGCCAACGGTGTGCCCCTGCAAATCCCACAACCTTCAACCAACAACCAAAAGTCCTTACGTTGGCTATTGCCTGCTCTTGCTAGTGAGGTGGATGTCTGGTTTCCCATCATTCACGGTCCCAATGGGGAAGATGGGACAATTCAAGGGTTGCTGAAATTAATGCAGGTTCCGTTTGTGGGCAGCGGCGTACTTGGCTCGGCTATGGGCATGGATAAGATTGCCATGAAAATGAGCTTTGCTGCCGCTGGGTTGCCACAGGTGAAATATATGGCAGTTAATCGATCGCAAATTTGGTCTAACCCTTGTGTATTTCCCAAATTATGCGACGAGATTGAAGCTACACTGGGCTATCCCTGTTTTGTCAAGCCAGCGAATTTAGGCTCATCGGTGGGAATTGCTAAAGTGCTCAAGCGCTCTGGTTTGGAAACTGCCCTGGATAATGCCGCTAGTTACGATCGACGTCTGATTGTGGAAGCAGGGGTTGTGGCACGGGAATTAGAGTGTGCTGTTTTAGGTAATGACCAGCCCAAGGCATCTGTGGTGGGTGAAATTACTTATAATAGTGATTTCTATGACTATGAAACCAAATACACAGCAGGGCGAGCAGATTTATTCATTCCTGCCCAGGTGAGCGAGCAGGTTACCTCACAAATTCAAAACATGGCTCTCCAAGCGTTTGCCGCAATTGATGCTGCTGGGTTGGCGCGGGTGGATTTCTTCTACATTGAAGCAACTGGGGAAATTTTGATTAACGAAATCAATACCCTGCCAGGATTTACGGCTACGAGTATGTACCCTGTGCTTTGGGAAACAACTGGTGTTTCTTTCCCAGAAATGGTAGAGCAGTTAATTCAGCTAGCTCTAGAGCGTCACCAACCGCAAAGGTAATTTCAAAAAGCTGGCGCAATCTAGGCTAATCTGAAAAATTGGAGTAAATTTGGGGAGAAAATTTTGGAACGGACATTTCTAGCAATCAAACCGGATGGGGTACAGCGCAAACTGGTGGGTGAAATTATCCGTCGCTTTGAAACCAAAGGTTTTACCCTAGTTGGGTTGAAGCTAATGCAGGTGAGTCGGGAACTGGCAGAGCAGCACTACGACGTCCACAAGGAAAGACCTTTTTTTGCTGGGTTAGTCGAATTTATCACTTCAGGCCCAGTGGTAGCTATGGTTTGGGAAGGTGACGGCGTGGTAGCAGCAGCCAGAAAAACGATCGGTGTCACCAACCCCCTCAACGCTGAACCAGGCACGATTCGTGGCGACTATGGGGTGAGTATTGGTCGTAACCTGATTCACGGTTCCGACGCCACAGAAACAGCACAGCGCGAAATTAGTCTGTGGTTTAAAGACTCTGAGCTTGTCAACTGGCAACCAACTTTAGCCTCTTGGCTGTACGAATGATAGCAACAGGACTGTAGCACACTGGGCACTAGAGATAATTCGCTCTCTCAATATCACCCTCATCCCCCAACCCCTTCTCCCATCAAGGGAGAAGGGGAGAAAGAGAAAACAATATGACTCTTACTCCCTCCCCTCCTGGGAGGGGTGGGGGTGAGGGCTTTTTAGATTTGGCAAGTACGCACGATCGTGCGTACTTGCTCAAAACTGTGGGTAAGGACAAGCCTTTAACGATGGAACGAGAAACGAGAAGATGGGAGGCTCTGCCTCCAAGCCTTCGTTCCCAGGCAGAGCCTGGAAACGAGGAAATAAGAATTCACCCAATCCCAGTCCCTTACCCTTACCCTATGATTGCCCCTACGAACCGCTATATAGAGGTAGTGCCTAAGTCCTGACTGTCCTATTCCTCTACCTTACTTTCGGTAGATGACTTTTCAATAGTGCGCTGGGAAAATCCCCAAGTAAAGATCCCAACAATACAGATAATAATTAACCATTCAGGCGGAACTAAATCGGGGTAAACTGCTGTGAGCAACAGTCGCAGCCCTACCAGCCCAACAGTTATGTAACCCGCGTCCCCAAGATGAACAAACTCATCAAGCCAGGTGATGAACAATCCGGCGAGGAAGCGTAGGGCGATGACGCCAATGGTACCTCCGGCGATGATAAGCCAGGTTTTTTGAGAAATAGCGATCGCGGTAGTGACACTATCTAGAGAGAATGCCATATCCGTCAAGGCAATCATCGGGATTGTCTGCCAGAGGGAAGCAAAGCGAGGAACAACAGGTTCGCCATCTTCCCCTTTTTTGGAGGTAAAGTAATTCCAGACTAGCCAAAGTAGATAGAGAGCCCCTACCAACTGAAACTGCCAAAAATGAACCACCCAGGTGGCTGTGACAATCAAGATGATGCGGAGTACATAGGCAATTACCAAGCCGTAGTTGAGTGCCTGACGCTGTAGCGAGCTGTCTTCTAAGCCTTTAGCTATTCCCGCTAAAGCGATCGCATTGTCCGCCGACAGCACTGCCTCTATGGCTACGAGGATCAAGAGTATGAAGGGGGTTTCAAGTCCAAGATTGAAGGTTGAGTCCAGTATTTGGTCGAGCATTAACAATAGGTCTTGCCAAGAGATATCCAAATTAACAGCAGCTAGCATTAGCTAAAAATAGCCAAAATTATTGCTCCTAACTTAAGCTTAACGCAAGACAGGGATGTAGAGTTAGCTACTCTCCCAGATCTCGGACTCTAGGCTGTGGTAACCTTAAAAGCAGTGTAAACCCTAAAATACGAGGTAACCGAACCATGTCTATATCCGATACCCAAGTTTTTGTAGCTTTAGTTGTGGCTCTGATTCCCGGCATTATGGCATTCCGGCTGGCGACTGAACTTTACAAATAGGTCGCTATCCCAGCCACATCCCAGGATTTAGTGCTTGCCCCCTGGCGCGATCTGGATAAATCACGACTTAGGCATTTTAACGCTAGAATGCTGATTACAGGGGGCGTAAACATTGCTGGTATTTTCCTATACCCATTTCCCTTCGACGTTTTCAGAAATGCCGATGAGGGGTAAATGCCCCTTGACTTAGTTGCTGGGTGGCGCTGTATGCTTTCATCATGAACGCAATTCAACCTTCAAGGAATCCTCTACCACCGGAGCGTACCCGCCGTAGGGTTGCTCGGAGTTCACGACATCATCGGCGCTACGCTTACCAGGCTATAGTTGCTGAAACTACCGCTAAATTGGTCGTCAATATCGTGTTGTCAACGGCTGCTCTAGCTGCGTTGGTGCAACTTTTGCCTTATCAACTGTCCCAGCAACCGAAGTTGCAAGAAATCCGAGCAGAAGTGGAGCAAACCGAAAAACGAGTCAACCGTTTGAGCAGCGATTTTAGTCGTGGTTTCGATCCTCAGCAAGCCCAAAGTGTGATGCAGGAGCAAAGCCAGCGGGTTGATCCCAGTCAGCGTCAGATTGTCTGGCTCGATCAAAAAACGCCCGCCCAAAAGTCCGCTCCCTCAAGTCGGTGAATTTAACAAATCATGCATCCATTTTTCCACACGAGCGCGAGTCTTAGCGCAGTCAGTTGGGGACAGCAGTGCGAAGGCGCGTCGGTAGTCAGCTATAGCGCAGTTCCAGTCGCCGAGCAGATGATAGGTGCGCCCTCGTTCGGCATAGATAGTCCCTGTTAGTTGACCTAAGTGGAGAGCAAATTCAAAATTATCTAGCGCTTGCGAGTATTCTCCGAGTTCACGAAAAGTGATCCCCTGGTTAATCCAGGCACGAATATTAACGGGATTGAGATCAAGAGCCATTTCGTAGTCCGCTATGGCTTTTGCCCAGAGTTTTTGGGCGGCATAGTAGTTAGCCCGGTTGTTATAGGCACTATCCAATTGTGGATTAAGTTGCAAAGCTGTGTTATAATCAGCGATCGCTTTAGTCATTTGACCGCTCTCGAAATACATCAGCCCCCGATTGTTGTAGTCAACGGCGCTGGCGGGGTTATGGTTAATTATTTGTGTCAGCAGTGCGATCGCAGCGATATAATCCTTCTGTAGGGTTTTTGCTTTTACTAAAGTCCGCAGTTGTCGCTCAGTCTGGGTTTGCAGTTGTGCCAGACGCTGGAGGACATTGCCGTTAGGTGGTTGAACAGTTGGGTGTAGCTGTTTTTTATAGTTTTGCAGGTTGAGAAAAGCGCGGGCGTTCATATTGTCCTCTATATTAAGTACATTTAACCAGTAAAATAACCTAGAAAATCATGATGTTCAGATAGCGTATCAGCGTTGACTTGTGAATGTATCTACCTGTAGCAGGCATTTAATTGCAGGTGGGAAAACGCCTTCTCGTTGCCGGACAGTTGCTTTTCCTATATTGATCTACATTCCTACTTGGCTTGATTCCGCAAAAAGCAGGTTTCCAAGTACAACCTGATTTATGGCCAGTGAACCTTCGGCGATCTGATAAGATCCAGTTAATACCTATCAAGGTCTTACTTTGGTAGGAGTGATGATGGTTAGAATTAATCCCGAAGAGGGATACAAACGGAATATGCTCATGACAAATGCAACGTTACTGACTAATGCGCCTGATGTGTCGGCAGATGACTACCTAGTTTTGGGGTTAGCCACCTGCTTTTACAAAGAAGATGGCGAAGTTTATGAAGTAAAAATCGTGGAGCCTATCCCCTCAGCAGCACTAGAAGCGCTCGTAAAAGGGATACCCACCTCATACCAGTTAGCCTTTGCCACTACATTAGGTGATGTTCTGGTTGGAGAGACGCCCAAAATGCCAGCACTGTTCCCGGAGACGGCTCAGTTTAGTGATGAATTTGTCTATAGAGCGTTAGCGGCAGTTCGCACCTATAAGCGTCGCTTAGAGGCTCAGTCCCATATTCCCGTGGGCACCAGCCGCAATGACTTCAAATACTCCATCGAACGCAAGCGGGTACTCAATGCCAGCCGCATTGTCACCAAAGAGGATAATGTTAAACAACATCCTCACACTCATCAAGTTCTTTAGGTTCACCTAGTGTACTATGTTGAAACTCTATGGCGGTGCCCGGAGTCGGGCCTCTATTGTCCGGTGGTATTTGGAAGAACTGGGCATTAACTACGAATTTGTCACGCTAGATATGCAGGCAGGTGCCCATAAGCAACCGGATTACCTTGCCATTAACCCAATGGGGAAAGTTCCAGCGATTGTCGATGGAGATTTTAAGCTCTGGGAGTCAGGGGCAATTCTGCTATATCTAGCTCAGAAGTACGGCAAGATGCCGCCATCCTTAGAAGAGCAGGCTCATATCGTCCAATGGGTATTGTTTAGCAATGCTACCCTAGGACCAGGAATTTTTGGAGAAGAAAATCGGGAACGGGAAATGCCCGCCTTAATGACGCCACTGAGTCAAATTTTTCAGCAGCAACCGTTTTTAATGGGACAGGAATTTACTGTTGCTGATGTGGCAGTGGGTTCGGTTCTGGCTTTTATCCCGATAATGCTAAAGCTCGACTTGAGCGAGTATCCTGCTATTGTGGACTATATTAAGCGCATTTCGGAGCGTGAGGCTTTTCAAAAGGCAATGGGACCAAATAACGCTAATCCTTAATTAGATTGTAGGTTGGGTTGAGCGGTAGCGAAACCCAACATGAACTATCCCCGTCAAGTTGGGTTTCTGGGCAGTTCTGTAGAGGTAAAAATCATGCCACCCATAATTTTGTACCTCATGCGGCTGCAAGCCGCTGTAATCTGCTCGTAGTGAGGACTTTAATCCTCAACCTGACAGGGCTAAAGCCCTTACTACCAACCTGCTCGTAGTGAGTACTGATGTACTCAACCTGACAGGGCTAAAGCCCTTACTACCAACCTGCTCGTAGTGAAGTTATGAACGAGCAAATTAAAGACGGTCTGTTTGAGATTTTAGCTAAAATAAAAGCTAGACCAGGCATGTATATCGGGCGACCTTCAGTTTCCGATCTATTTATTTTTTTAGTTGGTTATAAAACTGCTAGGCGCGAATTGGGAGTCGAGCCAACGGAGCGAGAAATAGAATTTTACGATAAATTTCACGAATTTGTAGAGGAAAAATATCACTTACATACATCGAATTCATGGGCTAAAATAATCATGCTTTATTGCCCAGATGAAAAAGCGGGCTTTGTTAGATTTTTTAATTTATTCGATGATTTTCAACGGCGCAAAGAGCTAAAGCCCTTACTACCAACCTGCTCGTAGTAAAAGCTTTTGCTACTGGGGCAGTTCTGTAGAGGTAAAAATCATGCCACAAATTGCAGAAAAAGAAAGCGCACAGCAGTGGTTTATTCTCCCAGGATATTATTCTTGGGAGCAATTCGAGGCGATCGAAGCATTAATGGCAGATGCGCCTGGTTTGCGGATAACATACCTTGACGGGTATATAGAGTTTATGACCCTTGGGGAAAACCATGAAACGATTAGTCGAATTATTGCTTTTTTCCTACAGCTCTACTTCTATGAAATGGGAATTAGGTTTATTCCTGTAGGTAGTGCCACTCGTAGAGATAGAAATAAAGATGTTTCATTTCAGCCTGACGAATCTTATTATCTAGGAGCAAAAAAAGAACATCCCGATTTAGCAGTTGAAGTAGTCATTACCAGCGGTGGCACCGATAAACTGACAAAGTACCAGCGTTTGCAAATTGCTGAAGTTTGGTTTTGGGAAAATAATCAAATTTCTATTTATCGCTTGCAGAATAAGAAATACGAACGAGTTGAACGCAGCACATTGGTTCCAGAGTTAGATGTAGCATTGCTAGTACGTTGCGTACAAATGTCGGATGTGCTTGAAGCAACAAACGAGTTTCTCAATAGTATTCGGCGTAGTGGCTAAATTATTTGGTGCGATCGGTAATCCTTAATTAGATTGTAGGTTGGGTTGAGCGGTAGCGAAACCCAACATGAACTATCCCCGTCAAGTTGGGTTTCGTGCCTCAACCCAACCTACTTAACTGCCTTGGTGCTAAGTGTAGGAGCAATCCCCCTGTGGTTGCCCCTACTACATATAGCGGGTGGTAGGGGCAATTCCCCCGTAGTTGCCCCTACTACATATAGCGGGTGGTAGGGGCAATCCCCCTGTGGTTGCCCCTACTACATATAGCGGGTGGTAGGGGCAATTCCCCCGTAGTTGCCCCTACTACATATAGC
>CASBRB010000372.1 GCA_949127975.1 Oscillatoriales cyanobacterium PMM_0019
AATTTTCACAGTTCAACGGGTGAGTATTCTCTAGCCCTCCCTGTGCAGACACCATGAGTCCCACGGCATTATAATAATATAACAATTTTTTCTATATAGTGTCAACACTTATATCGATCAACATTCCTCTCCCGCTAACACTCTTAGGGTATAGCAGGGAGACCCCTGCCGACATTCAGTTGGGCGATGAAGTTTCGCTATACTCTACCTATTATCCAAAAAAAAGTTAATAAATAATTCGATCGGGACTTACGCAGACTGGCATATATAGGGGCAACCCACCCCTAGGGGGTGGGTTTGCCCCTAGGAATCACTATATGTAGAGGCAGTGCTACAGTACTGTTGAGTAAAATTTGACCCTGGCAACGGATGAGGAGTATTTAATTGATGATCGAGGTACAAGAGTGGTTGGCTGAGATTAAAGCACTGAAGCAGCAGTTGGCTTCTGCCCACCGCGCGATCGATACTGCTAATGATAGTGCTGCTAACTGGCGTCAGCTCTATGCTACTGAAGCGGAGCAACTGCGCAACCAAACCCAATTGACACAGCAACAAATTGCCGCACTTAAGGCTCAAATCCAGCAACTGCAAGATTCACCAGGGCGGCTACCAAATAATCCTGCCGCTGTGGAAGCAGTTGAGCAGGAAGTGGCACAACTACAAACTGTGGCAGTATTACAAGCTAAACTGAAACAGGCTCTAATAGAGCGATCGAGCCTAGCTGAAGCCTTAAAAACCGAACAAGCAAACCATGCTCAAACTCGCAAGAGTTTAACCACAATAATTTCTGACACTATCGACAGAATCGCTAAAGACCGAGAAGCCAGTCAAAATCCCATCATCTGAACTACCGCTTCAAGAGTGGGCTCGATTCCCGGTTTAAATTGGTTGTTACAGTGTTTAATTGCGCTATCAGGATCTTTAAGACCATTGCCCGTGAGGACACAAACCACTGTAGCACCACTGGGAACTTGGTCTTTAACTTTCAGCAGCCCAGCTACAGAGGAGGCAGAGGCAGGTTCACAGAAAATACCTTCTTCAGAAGCTAGCAGCCGATAAGCTTCTAGAATTTCATCATCGGTAACAGCAGTGAATTGTCCCTGACTAGCTTGTTGAACCGCTATAGCTTTTTCCCAATTTGCCGGATTGCCAATCCGAATTGCCGTTGCCAGGGTTTCTGGATTCGCTACTGGCTTACCACTAATCAAAGGAGCCGCACCAGCAGCTTGAAATCCCATCATCCGGGGCAAGCGATCGCATTTACCTTCCTGGTGGTATTGACAAAACCCCATCCAGTATGCAGTTATATTACCCGCATTACCCACCGGGATACACAGCCAATCTGGTGCATCTCCCAAAACATCTACAATTTCAAAGGCGCTAGTCTTCTGCCCTTCCAGCCGATAGGGATTAACCGAGTTTACCAATGTCACCGGATAGCTTAAAGCCATTTCCCGGACTATAGAAAAAGCATCGTCAAAATTTCCTTTAATCGCCAGAACTTCTGCCCCGTAGACTAACGCTTGAGCCAACTTACCCAGAGCTACATATCCATCCGGTATCAAAACAAATGCCCGCATTCCCCCGCGTCGGGCATAAGCTGCGGCGGCGGCTGAAGTGTTGCCCGTACTAGCACAGATAACTGCAAAAGCACCAGCTTCCTTTGCCTTAGAAATCGCTAGCGTCATACCCCGGTCTTTAAAGCTACCAGTGGGGTTGAGCCCATCGTACTTGACGAACACACGCACCCCTTTTCCTACCCGCTGGGCTACAGCAGGTACTGGGATCAAAGGAGTGTTACCCTCCAACAGCGTTACTACAGGTGTAGCGGCAGTTACAGGTAGATAAGGGCGGTAAGCCTCTATCAAACCTGGCCAACTGGTACGCCCAAGGGCGTGTGGAGATGCAGGGGAATTAACAACGGACAGACTTGAAGCCACAGGGTTAGTTACTTAGAGGTCGAACAGTGGACTAAGAAAGAGTTTGCGGAGAGGAGGAGAGAGATGCCTCAACATTTTCACCTTGTTCCCTTGTCACCTTCTTGGTTTGTCCCGCTCCCGGAGCGTGTTGCTTATTAGGGAGGCGATTCGGCGACAGAGAAGCTTTGGGCTGTCGGTTGAGCCGAGGGGTGGGAGCGGCTGGGCGTTCTTCCCCTTGTGCCTCTAACTCCATTTCCAAAATAGCGGGACGAGTTTGGTCGTACACCATCTGTAATGCGGCGGCGGCGATCGCGTGGGGATCGTATTCCTCACCCAGTTGAGCTACAATCGGCAAAAATGAAGCCATGCGCTCCCCACTTAAAGCAGAGCGTATCTGGGCTTGCAGTTTTTCCAGATGCCGCGCCTCAATTTGTGCCCGTGTAGGAATCGGAGAAATCCTTAATGTTTGGCGGACTCGGCGCTCAATTAACTGCAACTTGCGGCGCTCCAGGGAATGAATCAGGGAAATAGCGGTTCCCGTCTTCCCAGCGCGACCAGTACGACCAATGCGGTGGATATAACTTTCCACATTATCTGGCAGATCGTAGTTAACCACATGGGTGAGGTGATCCACATCTAAACCCCGTGCGGCAATATCAGTAGCCACCACCCAGCGCACCTTGTTTTGGCGGAAACGCAGTAATAGCCGCTCTCGCTGAGTTTGGGTGAGGTCGCCGTGATATTCATCGACACTGTAGCCGGCGGATTGCAGTTGGTTAGTCAGTTCAGCCGCTGCCTTGCGCGTCCGCACAAAGATTAATCCTGCGTCCGTTTCTTCCATTTCCAAAATCGGCAGCAAAGCTTTGGCTTTTGTCCAGCCACGGGGCACCATATATACCTTCTGGTTAATCTTTGATGGTGTCGCCTTAGGCTGTTCCACTGTCACCGTCAAGGGCGATCGCAAGAACTTGTTCACCAAAGACCGAATTATCGGGGGCATGGTGGCAGAGAAAAATGCCGTTTGTCGGTCTTGTGGTACTTGCTTGAGGATTTTTTCTACATCGTCAATGAAGCCCATGCTCAACATTTCATCTGCTTCATCCAGCACCAGCCAGTTGACCTTATCCAGCTTGAGATTTCCCCGGCTCAGTAAATCTATTACCCGTCCTGGCGTACCTACCACAATTGGCACACCTGCTTCCAGACGCCGGATTTGTTGGTCAATTGATTGACCGCCATATACTGTCAACACGCCGCATCGCCGATCGCCGCTAAATCCCTTGATTGCTTGAGCGACTTGCAGGGCTAACTCCCGCGTCGGCGTCAGTATCAAAGCTTGCACCACTGGCTTTTTCATATCGATGCGCTCTAAAATCGGCAGCGAAAATGCCGCCGTCTTGCCGGTGCCAGTTTGAGATTGTCCCACGACATCGCGCCCTGCTAGTAGCTGGGGAATTGCTTGTATTTGAATTGTCGTGGGCTCTGTAAAGCCTAGGTTTTCCAGTTGGCTAATTGTAGCTTCCGAAAGTCCTAGGCTTGAGAAGGAAATGGTCATAAGTCGTTGTTCGTTAGTTAGTTGTTACTTGTGAAAAAAATCCGGGCTCAACGCTTTTAGTGGAGTTTTGTACAGGCAGGTTCATATATAATGTGAAATTTTATCTTCGACATTGGGATTAACCCAGCCCATACACAAGGTCTTACTTAATAAATTGTAACTCCACATCACACATTACTTAACATTTTTTTGACTGACCTTGAGTATCTTGCCTCAATGGGTGGATACCCGGCATCCAGGTAGGGGGTGTTTACGCAAGTGCTACCTTACCATATAAGTCATAAATGTCAACATCGCCAATTGCCACTGGCACTATAGTTCCCAGCAGAGCTTCGCCTTGGACGTAAACCAGTCCATCTACCTCTGGGGCAAATCTTGCTGAGCGACCTATCAACTCTCCAGTTTCCGGATGTTCTTGCTCAATCAGGACGTCTACCACCTTCCCCACCTCTGCTTGATTTTTCTTTAAGGAGATGGGTTGCTGGGCAGCCATTAGAGCGTCCCTACGCTGCTCCATCACCTCTGGGGGCAGATGGTTAGGCAGATTGTAGGCGGGGGTTCCCTCCTCAGCCGAAAAGGTAAAAACACCTACATGGTCAAATTCATGACGCTGGACGAACTGTAGCAGGTGTTCAAAATGCTCATCCGTTTCGCCGGGAAACCCAACGATAAAGGTAGTTCTGAGGACGGCATCGGGCAGGGCTGTTTTAATCCGGGAAATTATCTCATCGTTTACCTGCCCCTGCCAGGGTCGGTTCATGGCGCGGAGCATGCCTGGATGGGAGTGCTGTAGAGGTAGATCTAAATACGACAAAACGTTGGGCGTTTCCTGGATTGCTTGAATAACTTTTGGTGTTAACCCAGTGGGATAAGCGTAATGCATCCGAATCCAAGGTATGTCTACCTTGCCCAGTGCCCGCAAAAGTTCTGCCAACTTAGGCTCACCGTAAATATCTATACCATAGTTAGTGGTGATTTGCGATATTAATATCAGCTCTTGAACGCCTTCATCGGCAAGTTGTTCCGCTTCAGCCACCACCGATTCGATGGTACGCGATCGCTGAGCGCCCCGCAGATGGGGGATTATACAGAAAGCACAACGGTAATCACAACCCTCAGCAACCCGCAGATAAGCGACTCCTTGGGAGGTTGTCCGGTAGCGGGGGGTGGTTTCGTCTGCGATATAGGTCGGTTCAGGTGAAACCAGTTTCACCCGTTCGCCTGCTTCTACTCGTTCGATCGCCTCTACTATCCTATTATAGTCCCCAGTCCCAATTACTGCCACTGCTTCTGGTAACTCTTCGAGCAATTGTTCTTGGAAGTGCTGAGCCATGCAGCCAGTGATGATAATTTTTTTATTAGCTTCCGCCAGTTCTACCAGCGTTCGGACGGACTCTTGCCGTGCCGCTTCAATAAAACTACAGGTATTGACGATCGCATAGTCGGCTAGATCTTCGTTAGTATCAACCTGGTAGCCTGCCTGGACTAAGAGCCCCAGCATGTGTTCGGTATCGATCCGGTTTTTTTCGCAGCCTAAGTGAGAAATTGCAATTGTTGGCTTGGTGCCCATGTAGTTAGAGATTTATCCCTTTCCGACAGTTTAAAGTATATAATTTTATTATATTGTAATCCGACTCTACAGTCAACCCTATGTCTGAAGCGATCGCCACCGAGGTTGTCTCCTCCCTAGATACCGATAACATAATCCCAGGAGACGATACACCTGTAGATAATTTTGGCTCCGAAAAACAACAACGATTTTTGACAAGGACATTATATAGTTCTTGGACTCTCTCAACCCAACCTACGATGCTTTTTCCTGAAAATTGATGTTGGGTTACAATATTTTTAAATATACCTCTCCCCAGTTGCAAAGCGTCCTTAAAATCGGTTTAAAGATCCTGCCATAATTAGTGAACGAATATTCTACTTTAGAAGGAACCCTTGAGTAGACCGTGGGATTTATGATCGTCTAGCTTTCCAGTTCTCGCAATTGTTGATGGGAGCATCTTTTGAGCGATCGCAGGCATCAACATTTTAAGTTCATCCAATCGTCTTCGAGATAAGATCCCACTTAGGATTGAAAATCTACGCACTGCAAGGACAAATTACGCATGAATCCAGCCACCTTGTTTACCCCCGTCAAACTTGGGGCTTACGAGCTACCCAACCGCATTGTGATGGCACCAATGACGCGCTTGCGAGTCGATGGTACGGTGCCCTGGTCACTCAATGCCACCTACTATGCTCAGCGGGCTTCTGCCGGACTGATTGTGACTGAGTGTACAATGGTCTCGCCTTTAAGCTTAGGCTACCTGAACTGTCCAGGCATTTACTCAGCCGCGCAAGTCGAGGGGTGGCAACTCGTAACCGATGCCGTGCATCAAGCAGGTGGACGAGTGTTTCTACAGCTTTGGCACTGTGGGCGGGTTTCACATCCCTCCCTGCTAGATGGTAAATTACCCGTAGCACCGAGCGCGATCGCAGCAGTTGAAGAGCTGCATACTCCCATCGGCAAAGTGCCAATGGAACCACCTCGCGCCTTGGAGACATACGAAATTCCGGAAATCGTCGAGCAGTTTCGTCAAGGGGCAAAAAATGCGAAAGCGGCAGGGTTTGATGGTGTAGAACTGCATGGTGCATTTGGTTATCTTATTGACCAGTTTTTGCAGGATGTTTCCAATCAGCGAACCGACGAGTATGGTGGCTCGATCGAAAATAGGGCGCGGTTTTTGCTAGAAGTGGTTGGCGCAGTAGTCGATGTTTGGGGTGGCGATCGGGTGGGCATTAAACTTTCTCCGAGCAATACTTTCTACGGTATGGGTGATTCCGATCCAGAAGCTACTTTTGGCTATGTGATTAAGGCGTTAAACCGATTTGGGTTAGCAGACATTCACCTGATGGAACCCAACGAAATTGATTTACAAAAAGCGGTGCTGAATCCGGTTAGCTCTCGCTTTCGCCCGTTGTTTCAAGGCACGGTCATTACCAATGGCGGCTACGATCGCGACAAGGGAAATGCAGTTTTGATGAAGGGCGATGCCGATTTAGTTTCCTTTGGCCAACTGTTCATTGCCAATCCCGATCTACCCAGACGGCTTGAGCACAACACTCCGTTAAATGAACCCAATCCTAAAACGTTCTATGGTCGAGGCAAAGAGGGCGCAGAAGTTGGATATACCGACTATTCGTTTCTCCAAGCGAGTTGATCCGATCGATGGAAAAAGCAATGGGCGAGGGTAGCACATCAATCACGCTACCAAAAACTGAACCAAATCTAAAATTCTCAGCCTGTTTCTTTAAGCCTAATGTTGGGTTTCGCTATCGCTCAACCCAACCTACGAAGCAACTATTGTAGGTTGGGTTGAGGTACGAAACCCAACATTAGCCTGGTTGGTGTCACAGAAAACCCAACATTAATAAAACTCCAAAACTATTGTTGGGTTTCGCTCACGCTCAACCCAACCTACGAAGCTCATACGCTTTAACATTCTCCAAAAGTTTAGTCAGGGTCTGGTCATTAAACAATTTTTCCCGAATTTCTAAATAGTCGTTGCCATTCTCTGGAATTTGCAACATCGAAACCAAAATACCTAATTTTACGGAGTCCATGTGCTTTTCTAAAATTTCCAAAGCTTCCTTTCTAACTTCTTGTTGGCTTGGTAACTTTCCTTCCATTATTGTTCTCCTGTCATAGCTAGTACAAAATTTACGGGGTTAAGCACTTGCAATTCACCTCGATAACGTCGGATAAGTCGGTCATCGCAGGTTAAAAAATAGTCGCTGATAGCCGCTTCAGCACAAGCAGCATGTAATACCAAATCCGGGTTAAATACCCCCCTTATCCTTTGCTCGTTTTTGCTCGTTCCCAGGCTCTGCCTGGGAACGGACTCTTAGAGGCTCTGCCTCCAGTCACACTGCTACCGAGGTTAGTGCCTTGAATCGGTCGGCTCTGCCTCCTGAAGGCGTTACCAGGCAGAGCCTGGTAACGAGAAAAGCAACTAATAGGGCAATATTAACAGGACTTACGCACTGCCTCTATATATAGCGGGTTCCCGATCGCTGAGGATAATCAATTCGATAGCCCCCATCATGCAACAGCGTATCCATTGGTAAGACATCCCGCATCAGCGAGGGGAGATATACTCCGCATTCGGGGGAAGGGAGTAGTGACTATTCCTGTGACCGAGCTATACTGATTCGTAAAATTTCTGAAAGTTCAGCTTTTTCTAATTGACCTTGGGCAACTCTTAAAACCAGATCGTATTTATCTTCTTTTGAGAGGTTTAATAGATAGCCATTAACTCGTAGAAATGCATCCATCACACCAAAAGCCGCTCTCTTGTTACCATCTAAGAAGGGATGGTTACCTGATATGTGATATAAGTAAGCAGCAGCTTGTTCGGCAATTGTTGGATGCAGTAATTCTCCAAAGAATGATGCTTGTGGTTGAGCGAGTGCTGATTCTAGCAAGCCCTCGTCCCTTATCCCAAAACTACCTCCAAGCTGTTCTATTAAAAAATCGTGGATTGCTATCGCTTCCTCTTTGGTAACAAATTTAGGAATCAGCAAGGCGGCGATAAACCTCTTCGTTTTCTTTAAATGATTCTAGAAACGCCTGAAAAACTTCTGATTTATTAGTGGGTTTCGTAGTAGTTATACCAGAAGATTGAACTGGTGTTTCCTTTTTTTCAACTTGATTGTTTTTAGTTGACATTTTTTTGGCTATAAACATATCTTTATTTATAGTAACACAATTCTCTGGAATTTGCAACATGGACATCAAAATACCTATTTTTCCACGTCAACAGAGTAGTATAGGCAATAGCCCTGTCCTAGTCTTTTTATCTTATGTCACGCAAACCACGCCAACTCGAGTCTGGATACTGCTATCACATCACAACCCGCTGTAACAATCGCGAGTTTCGCCTGACGCAGTTAGAATGTCGCGAAGTACTTTTATATGCGATTAACAAGGCTCAGAACAAGTACAGATTCAAGCTCTATGCCTTGTGTATTATGAGCAATCACGTTCACTACTTGCTCGAACCTGCACAACCGGAAGATTTACCTAAAATTATGCACTGGCTCAACTGGTACTCTGCCATGTGTTTTAACCGGATGCTCAACCGCACTGGGCATTTTTGGGAAAAGCGCTACCACAGTAGTGGTTTTGCCAATACAGACAGCAAGAGGGCGCTCAACACATTGCGATATATCCACGCCAATCCTAAGGCAGCAGGAATACAACAAGGGTTTTTTTATGATTTTAGCAACTATGGAATACATGACAGACTCAGCGATGATGGCATTACTCAGTGGCACCCAGCTTTTCTCAAGTTGGGTAAAACTTTGGATGAATGTGCTGCTAAATACCGAGGCTTCTGTAAAAAATATCGAGCCCAGCCTAAACCAGAAAAAAAGAGTCATTGGGGTAGTCGGCTACTGGCAGGGATGACAATTAAAAATAAACCAAAAAAATCATGCCCTGGACAGATGTGTTTTCCTTGGGGGCAGTGGGAGGCACCAAACTCGGAAGTGCAAGAGGTTGCGGATAAGTTCATCAAAGCCAATGGGTACGATTTCGATCGATCAGTGCCAGGTATCGAAAACCTAGAACCCTTATGGCTTCGTGGAATTTGTCTCTGTTATAAATCTTTACAATTCTTCCGATCGCTTACGTGTTACAGTTTACAAGTCTGGACGCGAGAGAAGAGCATGTGCTATCCCGAACTCGAAACCTCCAAATACATACTCACACTCCTTCACAACTTCCATCCCGGAAAACCCGGCTGGGAGGTGTCCGACTGGGGCTGACTTGGAAAAGGTGACTAAGCCACTCCAGTAACTTATCCAATTGCCCTTCACCCGCCATCCATTGCGATCGCCAAACTGCTCATAGACCATTCGATCGTCTTTTCCCGGTTTACCACCAACACTTTCCAAGATGCGCTTTTGGACACTAAAACCAAAGCGCCCACTACTGTATTGTACCCAAAGTTGGTCGATAGTACGTAAGTCATTACAGGGAAATTTTTTGATATCGTCATAATCTAAGTAGCCGCGTTCTTCTTGACGAGCAACCTTGAGCATCACCCTGCCCGTTTCTTTATCTGCCGCGTACCATTTTTCAGCGGCGAGGAGACGCTCCAACTCGGTGTAGTCAACACCAACATCACTTTTTAGTTCAACTAATAGTGATATTCTGCCTGCACTCCCTGCCATACCACCCGAAGTTTTTGAGGAGTGAGTTGTTTTACTTCCCCACCATAGCCGCACATCTTGGGGACGTGCTTTCTGTTGAACATTGATGGCAGCAGTAACTTGACTCAGCCAAGGTTCCTCTAATCCTGTTGGTTTCCAGCTATCATTCATCAACCGACTCAAGCCTGGGGGTGGCAACTCTCCTGTTAACATCTCATGCAGCATCATCCCTAACTCGAAAATATCACTATAGGTTCCTATGTCACCACCGGCTATTACCTCTGGAGCCGCATAAGTTGGTGTACCTGCCCGCGTACTATTACTGCTAAAACTTTGCTTCGCTGCACCAAAATCTACTAACACTACTTTGCCGTCAGGCAGCAGCAGCACATTGTCAGGTTTCAAATCTAAATGATAAATTTCTTTTTCGTGTACCGCCGCCAACGCCTCGACTAACTGATTCATTATCTGCTGTACCTGCTCTGGTGGCAAATACTTATCTTTTTGAGCATCCAACTCATCTCGCAGAGTTTTTCCGCTGATTAATTCCATCACTAGATAAGCGGTATTCCGCTCTTCAAACAAGCCGAGTACCCGCACCACGTTATGATGATTAAGCCTGGCTAAAATCTTGCCTTCCCGCTTAAACCGCTCTATCCCACGGGCAAAAGCGTTGCGTTGCGGGGCTGCCACACTCAACCCACCAGTCTTGCCATTGCGGATAGCGTGTTCTTGGGGGTAAAACTCTTTGATAGCTACCAGCATATCTAGATTAACATCGATGCCTCGGTAGGTAATGCCAAATCCTCCTTTCCCCAGAGGATAATCAATGCGATAGCTCCCACCACGCAGCAGCGTACCCATTGGTAAGACATCACGCATCAGGGAGGGAAGATATACCCCGCAGTCGGGGTTGGGGCATAATTCCGCTGTGACTGGAATGCCATCACGACGACAAAGAAGACAGCGCATAAGTAGAAGGTGGATGTGGATGAGTTGGTGAGCGGGGGATTGCTTTTCTTTATTTTAGGTTGCAAATATCACCCTCATCCCCCAACCCCTTCTCCCATCAAGGGAGAAGGGGGGTCCATAGAAGAAAATTCCGACTCTTACTCCCCTCCTGGGAGGGGCGGGAGCCTCACAAGGGTACGTTTTTTACAAATGGGTGTTGACGAGACAAGGATGACTTGGATGACAAGTAGACAAGGAGGTGAAAAGCCTATTTTCTCGTTGACAAATCTTCCCCATCTACCCCCTCTACCTGTCTTCCTTGTCTAAGAAAGACCCAAATATTAAAAACGTACTCTTGTCAGGGGGCGGGGGCAGGGTGGTTTCATACAAATAAAGAAAAATAAGCGCCCGAAGCTTCCCCTAGCCTTAACACGAACTAGCTGTATACCTTACCTGAAAAAAGACCAGACATATCCTGCGAGTACCGTGATTTTCTTTGTCTAGGGTACTAGCGTGGGTCTGATATCATTTTTATACAGCAGTATAAAACCACCCTGTCTCCCAAATTGGGAGAGGGGAGTAAGAATCGGATGGTTTTCTTTTCTCCCCTTCTCCCATCAAGGGAGAAGGGGTTGGGGGATGAGGGTGAAAAAGCCTTGCTAGTGTTCTGTGGAAGCTCGTTTTCTCACTCTACACATGTCCAAATCCAGCATAGAAAATGTGGGTAAGGACAAGGGCTCTGCCTGGGAACAAGAAAGCTTTTTCCTGAAAACTGGTGTTGGGTTTCGCTATCGCTCAATCCAACCTAGAGCAGTTTCCTCAAGGGGCAAGAAATGCGAAAGCGGCTTCACTTTTACCGAGTAGCGGTAGAAATCGTTTTCCCCAACGACATCAACGTGCGTTTAAAGTTTTCGGCGCGAGAGCGAAAATCATCCCCTTTTCCCAACTCAAATGCTATCCCTCGCGTACCTTCTAATAATTTAAGGTAAACCTCACAACTGGGTTCTTTGGTACGAATCAACAGATAAAACTGCTGCACCCCAACACTTTTAATTTTTTGCACTACTTCCTCGATACTTTTGGTTTCTTTATCTGGGATATGGGGTGGAGCATCTGTTACTAATACTATTACTTTACTGGCATCAGGCGAAAACGGCTGGCGCAAGGCTAACATTACTGCATCCAAACTGCTTTCTGGTTCATCACCGCCACCAGTAGCTTTTAAGGCTGAAACTTCCTGCCGAAATGCTGCTGCATCTTTAGTAAAAGGTTGCCCGGAAAATGTTAATACTCTATGTTCTTCGTCGATAAGCCGATCGCGAAACTCTATCAACCCCACCCGCACCCGAACTCCCTCAGATTCAATTGTATCAGCAAAAGCAGTAATGGCATCCCGAATCGCATCAATCTCCCCTTGCATACTGCCCGTGCAATCGAGAACGAACATAATATCTGCTTCACGTTTCTTCACTGAGGGGATTGGCTCAAAATCTAGAGGTAATTCCTTGCCACACTCGTTACAAAACTTGGCTTTATTGGGATTCGATGCCCCACAATTGCTACAGTTTTTCATTTTTAATTTTCCTTTTACTTTATTCTAAAGTGCCGGGGGTGGCGGGACGCGCCCTACAAACCGATGTTGGGGGTTCCCTGTCTTACATTTGGTGCAGGAAGACAAAACGAAGAAATACATCTCCTACTTTAATTCGATCGCCGTGTATAATTTCAACTGGTGGTGTATCCGCTTCTAAGGCAATACCGCGCACTAACGTCCCATTTTTACTCCCCAAGTCACGTACAAAATAAGATTCCCCTACCCGCGTCAACTCCAAATGGCGGCGGCTGATACTACTATCATCTCCTGCTATATCAGCACGTCCCAAGATTAAAGAGCCGCCATTTTCTATATTTACCAAAGTTCTAGCATCGCGATTGCTGCCAGATTCTACAATTAACAATGGGTAGCGCAGGTATAAATCCAAAGGAGGTGTGGATACTTCCGGGGTATAGTCTAAATCTGATAGTACATCGTCAATAGAACGATAGCGATCGCTATGGCTAATCTTCACCATCCGTAACAAAATATCATCTGCTTTCGGGTAGAAGTCGCAACAAAAGTCGCCTAATATTATTCCTTCGCTAGGCTTTGGAGTTCGTTTCAAATAATCGGCAAAATCCTTAAGTTCCCGCCAACCTTGGCGCGTCCAAAAATGTTCTCCCATCGTCAGTTCATATAAAATCTGTCCCAGAGAGTAAATATCTGCCCTTGCGTCGGCAAATTTAGAACCATATAATAATAACTCTGGTGCCATATAGGGAATGGTGCCAATTAATTCACGGCTGACGGTTAAACCTATTTCCTTAAATTTTGAGATACCAAAGTCAATTATCTTAACTTGCCCATCCTTTCCCACGAGAATATTACCAGGTTTGAGGTCGCGGTGAATAATGTTGTGGCGGTGGGCATCAGATACGCCCAACAAGGCTTGGTGAAAAATATCTTTCTTTTGCTGGCTGGTTAGTGTGGTGGTTGCTAGTAAGTTATCTAAAGATGTTCCAGGGAAATACTCAAACAAAATTAGGAATGTACTGGCATCCCATTCACACAAGCCGAAAACTGGTACAATATACTCTGAGGGGATAGAAACTTCTGCTTCTAGGCGTACCCTTTCCACCATCACGGAGCCAGGGATGATGCCTTGAATTATTTTGAGAACATAGAGGTTTAGGGTGTGGCAGTCTTTGACTTTCCAGACAGAGCCAAAACCACCTGTACCTAATAATTCCAAAAGTTCGACTTCGGCAACACTGCCAATTTCTAGGGGAATCTTCCCCCCTTCCATGACTTGTAATGCTGGTTTGGACATAGATAATTTTGGATTATATTTACCTGTTTTCGGCTGGGTTTGTAGTGAGGACTTTAGTCCTCACAGGGCAGGGCTAAAGCCCTTACTACGAACCTTAACTGGACTTGTAGTGAGGACTTTAGTCCTTACTACGAGCCTACGAATCTGATAGCATTTGTTTGGTTGTTTCCCTGCCTTGAATAACTGTTTTAGCTGCTGCCAATGGCTGGAAAAAATATTTCTGATGTTGCCATAAAATTAGTGTTTGGTTGTCGGTGGCACCTGCCGATATTGAATCTGCTATTAATTGATCGGCCATGTTTTCTAAGTCACCGAAAGGTTCTGCCAAAATATCGGTGATTTGCTCTGGTAATAGACTGCCACTGATACCATCACTACAAAGTAGCAGTAAATCGTCTGGTTGTAATTGCAACTGATATATAGGTATTTGTGGTAAATGGGGGCAACCTAAATAAAATTCTAACTGGCTGCGCCCTTCGTGGTGTCGCGCCATCTCTGGTGTAATCATTTCCGATCGCAGTAACGCCCCAGCTACGGTATGATCTTCTGTAACTTGAGTCAACTTTCTCTGATTTGCTTGGTAGTGGAAAAGAGCGCTATCTCCAAAGTTGGTAACTATCGCTGTGTTTTCTAAGATAGCAGCCACAACAATGGTCGTTCCGGCTTTACCCCATTTGTTGATTTCCACCATCCGACCGACGAAAGCGTTAGCTTGCTCGATCGCATCACTCAAAGCTTGGGATAGTTTGTTAGCATCAAGAGGCGACACTACATCTATGCAATTGAGGGATGGTTCAATAGTCAACTCTTCAAATAGCGCGATCGTCACTTTTTTCAATGCTTCCCTGCTAACTTGTTCCCCATGAGCATACCCGCCCATACCATCGGCAATGGATAATACGAAAATTGGGGTCTGTGCCGATGCGGGAATCAGAGGGAGGATTTGAAAACTATCCTCGTTGTTCGATCGCTGATTAGTTTCACTACGAACAATATATTTTGGTGGCATTGTCAAGTAAATATTTTTTTAACGGCAACTGGGAAGGAGGTTAAGGCTCTAGGTGCCCACAGTTATTCTATTTTATGCAATTCGGGCAGGCGGGTGGTAGACTTGATCGGGAAATATTCGCCTGAGCCTGTTACCGTGCCAGGACCCGCGCTTACCCGTTTTAGAGATAAAATCTTAATTAAGCAACTTAACGTTGGGCACCACCCTCTGACTGTGAACTTAAATCAAATCTTTAAAACACCAAATCCCATCGTAGGCGTGGTACATTTACTACCCCTCCCCACCTCTGCTCGTTGGGGGGGTAGCCTGAAAGCGGTAATTGCCAGAGCAGAACAAGAGGCAACGGCTCTGGCCGCGGGGGGTGTTGATGGGCTGATTGTGGAGAATTTTTTTGACGCCCCGTTTACGAAAAGTCAGGTAGATCCTGCTGTAGTTAGTGCTATGACGCTGATTGTCCAGCGGTTGATGAACTTGGTAACGCTACCAGTGGGAATTAATGTGCTACGCAATGACGCCCAAAGTGGGATGGCGATCGCTTCTGTGGTCAATGCCCATTTTATCCGCGTCAACGTCCTCACAGGCGTGATGGCAACAGATCAAGGACTAATTGAAGGACAGGCGCATCAACTACTCCGCTACCGCCGGGAATTAGGCAGTGATGTCAAAATTTTTGCCGATGTCCTGGTGAAGCATGCCCGCCCCCTCGGTTCCCCTAATCTCACCACAGCGGTGCAAGAAACCATAGAAAGGGGCTTGGCAGATGGCATAATTTTATCTGGCTGGTCTACAGGTAGCCCTCCTAGTTTAGAAGACTTAGAACTGGCATCTGCTGCTGCCAATGGCACCCCAGTTTTTATTGGTAGTGGAGCCAACTGGGAAAATATTTCTACCCTGATGCCAGCAGTTGATGGGGTGATTGTTTCCAGTTCCCTGAAGCGAAACGGACGCATCGACCAACCGATAGATCCGATTCGAGTCAGTCAATTTGTGGAAGCCGCCCGCCGCAGTGTGAGTGCGAAAACAGAACACAAACCGATTTCTTCAGTAACGCTTTTTTGATTGTTAATGCACCTGGATGACTTATATGAGGAACCACCGACGTTCTATGCCCTGGATTTATCGCTGGTCCCGCGTACTGATTAGCGCGATCGCTACTTTAGGATCAATTGACACAGCCTATCTGACTTACACGAAACTACAAGGAGGCAGTGTCGCTTGCCTTGCCAGTGTCAGCGAACAGGCAAGTTCCACCTGCACTGATGTTTTAGC
>CASBRB010000373.1 GCA_949127975.1 Oscillatoriales cyanobacterium PMM_0019
ACCAACTAGAAGCCCTAGCCAAACAAGTTACCGCCACCATTGCCGCAGAACAGTTTGAACAGGTAGCTTCATTGCTGGCAACAGGGCAACAAATCAGCCAGCAAGCGATCGTGAATGCTAACGCCGCTCAACTTAAAGCCAACCAACGGGATTACATTGCCGATAGCATAGCTCAAACCTTAGAGGAAATGGGCTTTAGCATTGTTTATCGCCAACCCGAACACCCCAATCATCCCGCTACCGCTACCATTCTGGGAGCTGCTACCAACTCTGGTAAAGGAATCAGCGTCAGCATTCCAGTAGAGGGGGAAGTCTTCTACGATGTGGATGGTTATGTTAAGAGTACGATCGCAGCAATTGGAGGAGGCACCGCAGCAGTCTGCGATGAAGCAGAACAGATGCTAACTGAAATGCATCAGGTTTTGGAAGAAAAGTTTGGAGTCCAAATGGGGGAACTTCAGTGGGACGGCAAAAACCCCAATCGCTCTCTCCGCAAAGCAGACAGCCTTCCCACAGGAGAGCGATCGCGCAGTTTGTAGTGCAGTTCGTAGTGCGGACTTTAGTCCGTACAGTTCGTAGTGCGGACTTTAGTCCGTACAGGAACGGTAATTTTTTTTACGTAGAAAAACACCAATGAACACGATCTCCGCCCGATGGATACAAGACTTTGAAAAACTACTCTACCGCCGTCAACACCTAATTCTCTATGGCAATATTCACGATCGATTTCTCTGGCGGGGAGCTTATCAGAACATAGGAGAATTTCTCAATACCTACTTTCAAGATATGGGCTTCAACCTGATTGTACGCTATGACCAGATCGACGGACTGAGGTTTACTCAACCCGAAATGCGATCGGTATTCGATCGACTGGCACGGCAACGATTGACAGAACGCCAACCCGATTTAACAACTCCCACCCCAGCCTCAGCGAACAACAACAATCCCATGAGTCCGCCACCCCGTGCCAATCCCGGAGCAGTATTGCAACAAGTCGTCACTCCTCGCCTTTCTCCTGAAGAAGCCTTTGGTAACTTGCGAGCAGTGATATCTCAGCCTAACACCTCAATAGTTGGCATAGTAGATTTAGGTGATATGTTAACTGCCGATCCCGATCGCTATCCAGCAGAAGAACGCAATACCCTAGTCCTGCTGAAAAAGTGTACCCTAGAAGCTGCTGTAATTAAAGAAGGGGAACTGACCGGATATCGCAACACCCTCATCATCCTCGCTAGTGACTTGCGCCGAGTACCCGCCTGGTTTCATGCCAACAACCCCTTTGTAGCAATGGTGCAGGTAACACGCCCCAATAAAGATGAACGGCGGCAGTTCGCACTCCGCTTTGGTTCTCAAGGCTTCTTTGGTGGAGAGCGTTTGAACACCCAACCAATCGCTCCCAACCAACCCTCAGAACTAGAAACCGTCGCTGAAGAATTTGCCGACTTAACAGAGGGTTTTCAGACAATGGATTTAGAAGCATTGCGCCATACCTCCTGGCGAGAGCGCATTCCCCTCAGCAGTAGAGAAGCATTGCGTCTGGTGGATTTTTACAAATTTGGGCAACGGGATGAACCTTTCGAGCAAATTATACCTGAAAAGGTAGCTCGTGCTAGAGAAGAATTAACGCGAACGGTAATTGGACAACCCAGAGCGATCGCCGCCGTTACCAGAATGCTCACCAGTGCTAAAGTTGGGATTAGTATTAGTAATGTTAGCGGTCGTAGCAGCAAACCAAAAGGGATTTTCTTTTTTGTAGGACCAACTGGAGTAGGAAAAACCGAACTAGCAAAATCCCTAACTCGCCTAATCTTTGGCGACGAGCAAGCCTTTGCCCGTTTTGATATGAGCGAGTACAAAGAAGAACACGCGGCTGAAAAACTAGCAGGTTCGCCACCGGGATTTGTCGGTTATGAAGAAGGAGGACAGTTAACCAATCGAGTGCTAGAAAGACCCTACAGTATATTACTGTTTGATGAGATAGAGAAAGCCCATCCAAAAGTTCTAGATAAATTCCTACAAATTCTAGAAGATGGTCGCCTTACCGATGGGAAAGGACAAACAGCCTACTTTAACCAAACTGTAATTATCTTCACCAGCAATATAGGTGCTTCCGACTTAACCGATCCTCAAACCGGAGGTATCATCCGTCAGGGAATTATGCGCCAAGTGCAGCAACAGGGAGCCAATAACTTCAGCTATGTTCAAGTCGAGAGCCATTTTCAGACTGAAGTGGAATGGTACTTCACCAGTCGGATTGGGCGGGCAGAGTTGCTGAATCGTTTAGGAGATAATATTGTGGTGTTCGATCTATTACGCCCGGAGTTTATCAGCCAGATTGCCGATAAATTTCTGCGCCAACTGGCAGAATCAGCACGGGAAAAGCACCAACTTACTCTTAACTTTCAGCCTTCAGTATTGCAGGTTTTGAGTCACCGGATGCAGCGGGCAGACAATTTATTGTTTGGCGGGCGACGGATCAAAACTTTATTAGAAAGTTTGGTGGAACGTCCCCTTAATCACTGGATTTTTGAGACTTATCCCCAGCTAAATATTCTGGCTGGAAGAACGCTTTCGATCGCTTTGAGGGAGGACGAGCAACTGGAGGTAAGTTAAGATTTTAATCTGCAAACGCAGATAAATACCCCCATCTGCGTTCATCCTCTTCATCTGCGTTTGCAGATTCCCCGTGTCCCGTTTCATCCCCCGATTAAAACACAGAGGCTTATGCGCTAAAGCGCAGGCTACGCCAACACGCTCCAGTATTTCTTTGTAAAATATATAGAGTAGTTCATTCCTCAAGTGAGTTGTTTATGGCAATCAAATCTAAGTTTTACTGGGATTTATTAATTGACGATCGCAACGGTCAACTGATGCTTATTGTTGAAATCAAACGTAAAACCAACGTTTCCTCAGAGTGGGCATCACAATTCCGACGCAATCTTCTGGCTCACGGCACTGTTCCGAAGGCTCCCTACTTTCTGATGGCTTTTCCGGACAAATTTTTCTTATGGACTGATGCTGAAGCTCATCTAGAGCAAAGTGAACCAACCTACACGATTGATGCACGCCCGCTTCTTCAGCCTTACTTTGAACGAGCAGGGGTGACAGCCGAGCAAATCAGCAGGCAAAGCTTTGAACTTATTGTGACCTCCTGGCTGGCAGATATGATGCACTCTGAGCAATTGTCGGAAAATGTAGAGGATTCTAAGCGATGGTTAATTGAGTCAGGACTGTATGCTTCTTTAGTTGGCGGCAAGTTTGTGCATGAGGCGGCTGCATGAATATTTATGTTGAAACCAATTTTGTGTTAGAGCTAACCTTCAGACAAGAACAGTATGCAAGTTGCGAACAAATCCTACAACTTTGTGAAACTGGAAAAGCGAAGCTTATTATTCCCGCGTATAGTCTGGTTGAGCCTCACGAAAAGCTCAGTCGTCAAGCCAGGAGTCGCCGGAAACTGCAACAGTCCCTAGATACTGAATTACGTCAACTTTCACGGACAGGTTCTTATACAAATCGTATCAAGAATATTCAAGATATTGCTAGGTTATTTATACAAAGCAATGAGGAAGAACAGTATTGCTTTAATCAATGTCGAGAAAGATTTCTCAAGATAGGAGAAATTGTTGCGCTCACGGCTGATATCATAAGCGAGGCAGCGTCCTATGAAACGATCTATGATTTAAGTCCACAAGATGCCCTTGTTTATACCTCGGTTATTGACCACTTACGACGTTATCAGCCAAAACAGGCGTGTTTTTTGAATCGAAACTCCAAAGACTTTGATAGTCCTGATATTGTCAGTGAACTCAATCGCTTTAACTGTAAAATGATTCCACAATTCGATGATGGGTATAGTTTTCTTCAGTCACAGTTATCGTCGTAGCCGAATGACTAGAGAGCAATTAGATGCACGGTTGGCAGAATTAGCCAGACGTTGTGCTGTAGTATTATTAAATCTTGACGCTCTAGACTAGGAGCAACTAGAGGTAAATTAATGATTGCAAATGCCCCGTGGCGGTTACTGGAAGGAAGCGTTATTCAAGAACAATATCATTTGGAGCGACTGCTAGGAGCTGGGGGCTATGGTGGAGTATACCGGGCGTCGGAGGTAGTTTGCGATCGAGTAATCCGTCAACTAGCAATCAAAATGATCGTGGCAGATGATAGTGATATCGATCGCCAACTGCAAGAGTTGCAATTTGCCCTAAGGGTAGAACACTCTAACTTACTCCGTTGTTTTGGTTGTGGGGAAACTATCGTTAACACTACGAAGTTTCTCTATTTACTAATGGAACTGGCAGATTATAGCCTGCAACAACGGTTAGATAGAACGGCTCTGAACGAAGATGAAACCCGAGTTTTATTACAGGATATCGCGACTGGATTAATTTATCTGCACGACCATAATAAAGCCATTGGTAGCTTAGTCCATCGGGATCTGAATCCGGGAAATATTTTCTGGGTGGGAAACCGCTGGAAAATCGGTGACTTTGGAATTACTCGACAAGTGGGTAACAACATACCAGGAGAAAGTATTAACTTGGTAGGAAGACCAGGATTTGCACCACCTGAATCTTATCGGGGCGAATATACTCCTGCCACAGATATGTGGTCGTTGGGAGTAATTGCTGTTTATGCTCTGCACCGCACCTTGCCTTTTAATGCCCAAACCACAGGAGAACTTCGCGATCGAGTGGTAAACTGCCATCTAGCGGTTCCTACCTTATCTAACCCATTTCGAGAAATAGTACAGAACTGCTTGCGACGGGAGCCAGGAAACCGCTGGACTGCCGATCGGGTGTACAATGCACTTCAACCACCACCCCCC
>CASBRB010000374.1 GCA_949127975.1 Oscillatoriales cyanobacterium PMM_0019
ACCCACCCCCGCCCCTCCCAGGAGGGGAAGGGGGAGAGGGGAGTAAAAAAATTTACAACTCATTTAGACTTGCTATAGGAAATGGTAGTTGATTCACATCAACAAACAATGTTGGGTTTCGTTCCTCAACCCAACCTACAACTCAGTCCCAGAATCTATGTTGGGTTTCGTTCCTCAACCCAACCTACAACTACAACTATTGTCCCGTTCCAGAGTTACTTGCTTTTTGAGCAATTTCCAGCTTTAGGGTTGCTAGTGCCTGAGCGTATTGCGGGTCATCAATCGTGGCAATTTTGGTGCGATCGCGACTTAATGCTTGCCGCTGAGTATCTGTCAGTTTCACTTCCACATCTGGCATAATTCCTTTGTGGTGGATATCGTGTCCTGCGGGAGTTAAGTATCGAGCGATCGTCACCGCCATACCCGAACCATCTCCGAGTTGCCGCACCGATTGCACCAAGCCCTTACCAAAGGTTTTTGTACCTACCAACATAGCCCGTTTATTGTCCTGCAAGGCTCCTGATAGAATTTCACTGGCGCTAGCTGAACCACCATCCACCAAAATAACTAGGGGTTTATTCGTGATGGCAGTATGATTCGCCTTCGGACGTTCTGTTTCTCCTTGGCGATCGACCGTAGAGACAATTGTACCCTCATCTAACCACATCCGGGCAATATCAATGCTGGCGTAGAGTAATCCTCCTGGGTTGGAGCGCAAATCTAATACATAGCCATTAACGTTTTGCTTTTCTAAAGCGGTCATGGCATCTCGCATTTCCTGAGGAGCATTAGCACTAAACTGATTCAGTCTAATATAGCCGACGGCTCCCAGATCCGGATTTTTCTGATAACTATAACGCACTGGACGGATTTCAATGCGTGCCCGTTTCAGTGGAAAATCTAATAATTGATCGCCACGTTGAATAGTGAGATTTACTGGCGTTCCCTCTTGCCCCCGGATCATCTGTACAGCGTTATTGACATCCATTCCCTGGGTACTTTTGCCATCAATCTTGACGATCGTGTCCTTAGCGATAATCCCCGCCTTAGCTGCTGGTGTATCCTCAATTGGTGCAATTACCACCAACTTTTTGGTCTTTTCATCTTGAGCCAATTGGATGCCAACACCAGTTAAATTCCCAGACGTGTCAATCTGCATATCCTTGAACTCTTTCGGGTCCATAAACCGGGTGTAAGGATCGCCCAGTTTTTTGAGCATTACTCGGATAGCTTTGTATGCTTCTTCTTTGTTGTTGTATGTCTTGCTCAGATACTCCTTACGAACCGCCTGCCAATCGACCTGATTGAAGGTGCCATCTACATAGTTATGGTCAACAATTTGCCACACTTCATCTACTAATTCTTTAGGGCTTTCATTAAAGAAAGCCTGACTTTTAGACCAATGACCAACAACACCCGTAACACCAACTGTTGTCAGCACCAATGCTGTTGTACCGAGAATGAGTCCACGTTTTATTGTCATGATCTTTTCTGAGCCAAAGGGAAACAAGTTCAATAATTTACGCTCACTCTACCATAGCCAATGCTAGGTAGCCTTCTGCACTTAATATCTATCCAGGTATATTAAGCTATTATCCGGAATGATGACAGGAGCGGTGTAAAAGTTCCATCAGGAAACTCCTGACTCCTGTCTCCTGTCTTGTAAGGGGAAACCGCTTGTCGCATTTAAGAGGGCTCGACCCAGCGATCGTCTGCTTTAATTAAATTAATCAACTCTTCCACTCCTTGGGATTCTGGTACTTTTTTAATTTCGTCTCTGCCGCGATACAGGGATATATAACCAGGCTGTTTGCCGACATAGCCATAGTCAGCGTCTGCCATTTCTCCGGGACCATTGACAATGCAGCCCATCACTGCTATGTCTAACCCAGTGAGGTGTTTGGTTGCTTCCCGGACTTGGTGCAGCACTTCTTCTAGATTAAATAGAGTGCGACCGCAGGAAGGACAAGCAACATACTCCACCATCGTTTTCCGCAGCCCCAAGGCTTGTAAAATACTGTAGCATACAGGAATTTCTTTTTCTGGTGCTTCTGTAAGTGACACCCGGATCGTATCCCCAATACCCTCTGCTAATAGTGTAGCAATTCCAGCGGTGGATTTGATGCGACCATACTCACCATCACCTGCTTCCGTGACACCCAAATGGAGGGGGTAATCCATCCCTAATGCATCCATCCGCTGTGCCATCAGACGATAGGCAGCCAGCATCACTGGCACCCGTGACGCTTTCAGAGAAATTACTATGTTGTAAAAGTCCAAGGATTCACAAATGCGAATAAATTCCAGAGCCGATTCCACCATACCTTCTGGGGTGTCGCCGTAGGAGAATAGCATCCTTTCGGCTAGGGAACCGTGGTTAACCCCGATACGCATAGCTTTGCCTTGTTCCCGCAAGGAAATAACCAGAGGTTCCAGAGTTTCCCGGATTTTTTCGCCAATTTCGTCAAATTCAGCTTGAGTGTATTCAGTACGCTCTGCTTTTGGCTTCTCAAACACATACAGCCCCGGATTAATCCGCACTTTATCAACGTGCTTGGCAACTTCCAGGGCAATTTTCATGCCGTTGTGATGCACATCAGCAACCAGAGGCACGGGCTGATACGTGGCAATTAATTTCTGTTTAATTTCCGTCAGAGCTTTGGCGTGTGCCAAGCTCGGCACAGTAACGCGAACAATCTCGCAGCCAATTTCGTGTAAGCGACGAATCCCGGCAACTGAGCCATTGATATCTAAGGTGTCTTCATTAATCATCGACTGCACCACCACAGGGTAAGCGCCGCCGATGGTAACGTTACCGACTGGCACAGGGCGAGTTTTCCGCCTATGGATAGTGGTATCAGTGGCAAGTTGACTGTAAGCAAGTTTGGAAGTAACTGGGTTAGGCAGGGTTTGCATAAAGCTCTAGGTTAGTTGGTGTTTCCTCTCTGTTTATCAGGTTGCCACAGAAAGGGGCAAGTTTAGCTGCTGAGGTTGTAGGATAGCTACAATAAACTGCATTACAACTAGAATATTTATTTACATGAGGGACTATAGCCTAATGATGACTCAGACAAAAAAAAACATCCACCTTTCAGAAAGCGATTGAGGCAGTAGAAGCATTACCGCCAGAAGAGCAAGCTATGCTGGTGCATCTTATTCAGAAGCGGTTGCAACAACAGCGACGTGATGAATTATTGCAGGCAGTCACAGAATCTCGTGAAGCCTATGCTAAAGGAGAAGTGCGGAGTGGAACGGTTGCTGACTTGTTGGCGGAGTTGGACAGTTGAGGTTGTGGGAAGAGAATAAATTATATAATTTTAGGTGATTGTCTGAAACGCAAGTGTATCCTTATCGAACACTCTTTTGAGAGAAAAACGAAGATGAACTATTTTTCAACAGTAATTTATTTGCTGCGCGATCGCCAAGCCTTTTTACAAGAAATTAACCAAGGGGTAAAACTTCAAAGCAAAATATTTGCCCTAATGATTTCCAGTTGTTGTTTTTTTGCACTTTATGGAGCAATTGTTGGGGCTTTTCATAGTCCACTACAGGTGTTATCATCAGCGATAAAACTTCCAGCTCTGTACCTAATTACTTTACTGGTTTGTTTGCCTACTTTGTACATATTCAATGTTCTTTTTGGAGCGAAAGAAAGTATTGCTCAACATTTTACACTTCTCCTCACTGCTGTATCGGTCATTGCCATTCTTCTCTGTGGCTTTGCACCTGTGACGCTGTTTTTTTTAATTACGGTTAATGATTATAATTTTTTCATGCTGTTGAATGTAGCCATATTTGCCCTTACAGGCATTATTGGTGTTTCTTTTTTCTACCACATCATGAAGCCTAATGCGGATAACGACCCAGAACAGGGAGTTAAAGTCCGCACCAATATTTTGCGATTCTGGTTAGTTCTATATGGCTTCGTTGGCAGTCAACTCGGTTGGACGCTCAGACCATTTTTTGGCTCTCCTGGAAAATTTGAGCTATTCCGTCACCGAGAAGGGAGTTTGTTGTCAGCAGTCTGGAATTCCATTAGGCATTTACATTTTTGAAAATATAAGATATATTGGACTTACGCACTGCCTCTATATATAGCGGGTTCGTAGGGGCAAACCTTCTGTGTGTGCCCAGTGTGCCCAGTGTGCGTAAGTCCTGATATAGTAAAAAATATGAAGCAAGAATTAGACAATTTAAATATTACCAATCAAACTCTAGAAAAGTTAACTGGGTTTGAAATTAACAATATTTTTGTTGGTGGTGTAATCGGAGGTGGATATAGACCTTCAATTTTTCAAAAACCTAAACGATTGTTATCTTTTTGGATAACGGAAATATTGGTTTTGGTTTTGATATTTGTCTTTACGCTACCGATTGGTTTACTTTTCAACCGCCATCCTACCAATGGGATTAATGAGCCATCTGAGGCTTGGCAGTTCTTATTAGTAACTTTAGGAATTACTCTGATAGCGATCGTTAGCTGGAATCTGTATATGTGGTTTAGAGTTAAACAACTTAGAATCTTGATGCACCTCCTCGACGAAGTTGATAAATATAACGAAGTAGTTCAGGCAGTAGACATCCTTGACAGGCTCGAAGCCGTTGGAAACTCGCAGGTTAATTTAATTAATCGCGACGAGGTTTTGGAAGCATTAAGGGTAACAAAAAATACGCTAATTGCTGGTTTAATGACTGAAAAAATTTTGCGTGAAAGCCGGATTTCGCTGACTCGTCGTCACGAGCTATTTGCCAATATTGAAAACAACTTGGCAACCTTAAGAACCCTAGAAGTGAAGGAGCGAGCTTCCGAGTATGGGCAACTGCTCAACGAAGCTCTCCAAATTGGGTTGAGCGTGCATCGAGAAGTTCAAAATTTTTCTCGTTTCCCCCCTAGAAGTTAGAATATACTTGCGATCGCGAGTGATATTTACCCTAAAGGTACTATAATAAAATGAGGAATTACGCACTGTCTCTACATATAGCGGTTTGTAGGGGCAATCTTCCTGTGGTTGCCCCTACATATAGCGGTTTGTAGGGGCAATCCCCCTGTGGTTGCCCCTAACATATATCTGTTTGTAGGGGCAAACCCCCTGTGGTTGCCCCTACCCTAGTCTACGTAAGTCCTGAAAATAAAGGAGGTTAAATTTTATCGTGAAAAAGTTAACCCATTCACCAGTGGTAGAACAATTAGAATTATTTAAGCCTATTCAGATTTTTAGCACTCATAGACTCAATGAATCTACATTTACCTTTGTAGATTTATTTGCTGGGATAGGTGGATTTAGAATTCCCCTAGAGTTATTAGGTGGCAAATGTTTAGGTTATTCGGAAATAGACCGGGAAGCTATTAAAGTTTATCAACAAAATTTTATTGCTTACTGCAATCAGTACGAAAAATATTTGGGAGATATTACAAAAATTAGTAAGCTACCGTTCGATGTAGATATTATTGTTGGTGGAGTACCTTGTCAGTCATGGTCAGTTGCTGGAAAACTACAAGGGTTTAACGATCCTAGGGGGCTGCTTTGGTTTGATACTATTAGAGTAGTAAAGGAGAACAAACCAAAAGCTTTTATTTTTGAAAATGTTAGGACTTTAATGAGCGATCTACATAGAAGTAGTCTAAAAGTTTTGCTATTAGAGTTTGAAAAAATCGGTTATTGTGTAAAAGTAAATTTATTAAATTCTTATGATTTTGGGGTTCCTCAAAATAGAGAAAGAACTTTTATTGTAGGCGTCAGAAACGATCTAGATAACTACGATAAATTTAATTTTCCACAACCTGTAAAATTTAAGCCTAAACTTATTAATATTTTGGATAAAATCGACGAATTATCATTAATTGATAAACCTAAAATTAATCCATATATTTTGTTTGGTGAAAAAATTCCCTATTCTAGGAATAGATTTCAAAAAAACGATGAGTTTAATGATTTTTTTGTTTTTTGTGATACCAGAGCTGGACACACAACTATTCATTCTTGGGATCTGATAAGAACTACAGAAAGAGAAAAGCAAATTTGTTATACAATTCTTAGAAATAGACGAAAGAGTAAATACGGTGATAAAGATGGCAATCCCTTATCCTTTCAAGATTTATCAGAATTAATTCCGGGCTTAAAACAAAAAGAACTAGAGCAATTAATTAGAAAAAGGATTCTTCGTTACATTCCCGATTTAGGGTATGAGTTTTTCAATTCAAAAAACTCGGCTGGCATTAACGGCGTGTATAGGGTATTTTTGCCTTCCTCGGATGCAATACCTACTTTAACTGCAACTGGCATGAAAGATTTTCTTGCTACAGTTCCTTTAAGCTTTTGCGAAGATCCATTAACTTTTAAACAAATGTTTATTAAGGAAATTTATAGAAAAAAACAATATAGACCTATATCAGCTCAAGACGCTAAAAGGCTGCAAGGTTTTCCAGACTGGTTTAAAATGCATGAAAATGAAGATACTGCTAAATTTCAGTTTGGCAATGCTGTATCAGTACCAGTTGTTTATTACACTGCAGAATCATTACTGAAATTGTTAAATTTGATAAACAGGAGTCAGGAGTCAGGAGTTAATTAGTTAGGACTTACGCACGCTGGGCATATATAGGGGCAACCACAGGGGATTGCCCCTACGAACCGCTATATGTAGTGTAGCTGCTTAAGTCCTGTTAGTGATAAAAAAAATAATTGGTACTATCTTTCACTAACTACTATACACTGCTTGGGAATAGACTTGCTGCACTCGGTCTAATTCTAAATCAGCAAGATAATCCACAGTCCAGTCTGCTTGACGCTGCAACATATGAAATGGGTAAGTATTCGCCACCCCAACCACTTCCATACCAGCTAGCTTGGCGGCTTCAATTCCCGCAAAAGTATCTTCAATTGCTAAACACTGCCACGGCTTAAGGTTAAGTTCAGGATGCATCTGTTTTAGGTGTTCTATTGCTAATAAATAACCGTCCGGTTCTGGTTTACTAGCTGTCAAGTCGTCACCAGCAATAATCACATCAAAATACTGTGCTAAATTGGTGCGATTTAACACCAGTTCTGCATCAGAGCGGAGGGCACCCGTTACTAAGCCCAGTGCCAGCTTGGACTCCCGCAGCTTTAATATAAATTCCTCCACTCCGGGATAAATTGGTAATTTTTCTAGGGTTTCTAACTGACGCTGGTAAGCTTGGGCTTTGCGAACCAATAATTGTTTTAACGAAACTTCAGTTAAATATCTACCTCGACGCTTAAGAAGTGTATTTAGACAGACGCGATCGCTCCTACCCAAACAAACCAGCCGATATTCCTCCGCTTTAGGATGGAGATTTTCCTCAAGCAAAATCTGTTCAATCAGTTGCTTATGGATTGGCTCATCATTGATAATGACGCCATTAAAATCAAACAGAACTACCTTCAGTGTCATGTCAGTGTGCTAAAAAGCTGGAGCTGGAACGCCCTGGAAATCATCATTTTCTATAGATGTTATAGTTGATGATTCTTTAACTGGGATAGGCTTCATAGCGCGAGTGAGTTGATTGAGCCAGAACACATCCTGAGTTTGCACTGCTTCAAATCCTGCCATCCCCATCCAGGCATCCACACTCCCAGCAGCGTAAGTTTTCATGTATGGTTCTTCAAAAATATCATGCAGCCACTCTACCTGGCGCAGAGTTTTCTGATTGCCATCCAAAATCAAAACTTCCCCCCCAGCCTTGAGCAGTCGAAAGCTTTCCTGCAAAATTGACTGGGATACCTTCGGGGGTGTTTCGTGAAATAACAAGGAAGCCGTAACTACGTCAAAAGAGGCATCGGGAAAGTTAGTTTGTTCAGCTTTGCCATGACGCCACTGGATATTTAACCCAACCTTCTGGGCTTTGTAGTCAGCCATGAATAGCATATAGGGCGACAAGTCTAAACCAATTACTTCCGCTTCGGGGAAAGCTTGCTTTAACATCAGGGTTGTGGAACCAGTGCCACACCCCAAGTCTAAAATCCGTCGCGGCTGACTGCCAATGGCGTCAATTAAGCTTTGGCGTATCCATATTTCGTTGGGCGGCAGGGCATACTGAGTAATGGGATCGTAGGAAACCGCAGCACTAGGGTTGAGGTATCCGGCCTCAATGCCGTGAAAGTTTTGGCTATTGTAATAATTAGGATAGCTGAGATTGGGACATCGGAAGCGATCGCCTTCTGCCTGCCAATCAACGCTCTCATGGAACCGTCGCAGCTTCTCCTCGTCAATCAACAGCCGCACCACAGGGGCTAAGAAACGTTCAAAAATTGTATCCTTACCAACTGCCATAGTAACATCCAGTAGATTACGTCGCATTTTGGGGCTTTGATATCGCCTGCTTTACAAATTTTAACAGTATTTTTACTCACAACTGCAGAAGAGATGACAAACCAGTATTTTTTAGTATCATGGTTGTAGTACATAAAAACCCAGTTTAAGTCTGTATTCATACTTATGCCTTACGAAGAGTTACAATTCTCATCTTCAGCGCCAGTACTGTCTTGGGCTAATCACCCCCTCATTGGTGAAGAAGCTAAGATGGCTAAAAATGTGGCATCTCTGCCATTTGTCTTCAAGCACGTAGCGCTGATGCCAGATGTTCACTTGGGCAAGGGAGCCTTAGTGGGATCTGTGATTGCCACTAAAGATGCCGTCATTCCAGCCGCTGTGGGAGTTGATATTGGCTGCGGAATGATGGCTATCAAAACTCCATTTGTCGCTGAACAGTTGGAGGGCAAGCTGAAGAAAATACGTTTGGATATTGAAGCAGCTATTCCAGTGGGATTCGACGAAAATAAAGACGCAGAAAAAACAGTTCTAAACTGGCAGGGTTGGGCTGATTTCAAAGAACTGCATGGGGGGGTGCAACGCCTAGAAACTAAGGCGATGAAACAGATGGGTTCCCTCGGGGGAGGAAATCATTTTATTGAACTTTGCCTCGATACTGAAAACCAAGTCTGGCTGATGCTGCACTCTGGTTCGCGCCACATCGGCAATATGTTGGCTCAGTGCCATATTGGTACTGCTAGAGAATTGGCAAAACTGGCAAATAATCAGCTACCCGATTTAGATCTAGCTTACTTTGTCGCCGGAACGCCAGAATTTGCCTCCTACTGGCAGGATTTGCAGTGGGCACAAAACTATGCCCGTTACAACCGCGATGTGATGATGACTCGCTTCATGCGGGTTGTCGAAAAGCATATCGCTGGTGGTAAACCCACTAAACCTTTGTTGTCGGTGAATTGCCATCACAATTACGCCGAAAAGGAAGTGCATTTTGGTGAAGAAGTATACCTCACCCGCAAGGGAGCAGTAAGGGCACGTACTGAAGACTATGGCATCATCCCTGGCTCAATGGGAGCTAAATCTTTCATTGTCAAGGGTAAAGGCAATGCTGAAAGCTACTGCTCTTGCAGTCATGGTGCTGGGCGTTTGATGTCTCGAAGTAAAGCAAAAAAACAATTCTCACTTGATGATTTGGTTGAGCAAACTCAAGGGGTAGAATGCCGCAAAGATGGGGGAGTTTTGGATGAAATTCCAGGTGCTTACAAACCGATTGAGGAAGTTATGGCTAATCAATCAGATCTTGTCGAGGTTGTGGCAACGCTGAAGCAAGTTATGTGCGTGAAGGGTTAACAGCAGGTAGGGTGGTTTCATACAAATAAAGAACAATCTCCCCTTAGGCTTTTCACCCTCATCCCCCAACCCCTTCTCCCATCAAGGGAGAAGGGGAGAAAGAGAAGAAAATTCCGACTCTTACGCCCCTCTCCCAACTCCCCTCCTGGGAGGGGCGGGGGCAGGGTGGTTTCATACCAATAAATAAAAATCTCCCAATCATGCTTGTTCACCCTCATCCCCCAGCCCCTTCTCCCATCAAGGGAGAAGGGGTGTAGTCACGCACCCGTTGGTAGTGATGAGCAATCTTCGAGCTTTTTTTTCTTTTTTTGTATGAAACCACCCTGCCTACACTCGGCACCGAGGCAGAGCCTAGGAACAAGAAAATGTATTTACAAGCTGAAAAAGCTTAAGAGTGTTTGCTAAAATAGTCCTGATAATGCTATTTCACCAATAAAATGAAGCGCGATCGCGGTATTATCTCGCTACATTGAGGTAACGGATAGTCAGAAGGTTTAAATTATTAATCTGTTGTGATAAGAGGTATTTTGCAAGTGTCAACCACTATTGAAGTAGATCTAAAAGACGTACTAGCCAAGCTTGACCAAAAGCTAGACAGAATAGAGCAGAAGTTTGATCATAAGTTTGACAGGATGGAGCAGAAATTTGATGCTCTTACCAAGGATGTCGCGGATATAAAAACTGAAGTAAAAGTTTTACAAGAAAGACAAAACGCTGGACAAAATGCTCTTGAGAAAAGACTTGATAATCTAGGTTTTTGGTTGCGTAGCGTAGGTGCAGGAATAGTACTGTCTATACTTGCAATTGGACTTAAAGTGTTTGGGATAACTGGAATTAATTAATTTCAGTAGATCGCCTATTCTCCTGCCAAATTGGACATAAACATTGTAGGTTGGGTTGAGCGATAGCGAAACCCAACAAAACAGGACTTACGCACACTAGCATATATAGGGGCAACCACAGGGGGTTTGCCCCTACGAACCCGCTATATAGCAATTCCATTTGAGATGTAAAATTTTCTTACTCCCCTCTCCCC
>CASBRB010000375.1 GCA_949127975.1 Oscillatoriales cyanobacterium PMM_0019
AATAGTTAGCTTGCTACTCTACCAAAAGGGATAAATCACGCTCAATTCATTGAGCGTGTCGTGTTTCATCTCCCGGTTAAAACACGGGAGCTTTCACACTCCCGGTCTATTCAAGGTAACTCTAATCTACTCCTTACTTCACAATATAACAAAGCGATCGTCTAAGTATTGTTATCTTATATACCAAATTTGATTAAATAATTCTTAAGATGTATGCAAAATTATTGGAGGGGGCTACAATTTATTTTTTATCTTTGATGGTAGGGGTCTTCGTATATTTAAGCAATCAGATGTATAAGTTAACGTATAACTTCATGTATAAGTTGTAAATTTTATATGGTTCTCCTGCTAATTTCTCGTTCCCAGGCTCTGCCTGGGAATGCTATTTGGAGGCTCTGCCTCCACTGCCTCGTTCCCTCGTTTTCCCTCGTTCCCTCGTTCCCAGGCTCTGCCTTCCCTCGTTCCCAGGCTCTGCCTGGGAATGCTGTTTGGAGGCTCTGCCTCCACCGACCGGGAATACCACCGCCCTGTCAAGGTCAGTACTGTAGCAGACTGGCATATATAGGGGCAACCACAGGGGGTTTGCCCCTACGAACCGCTATACATAGAGGCAGTGCTACAGTACTGAAGCATTCTGCCGTACTTGCTCAAAAATGTGGGTAAGGACAAGGGCTCTGCCTGGGAACGAGAAGCGAGAAGATAATCCAGTACTGTAGCACACTGGCATATATAGGGGCAACCACAGGGGGTTTGCCCCTACTCACCGCTATATGCCTCTGCACTGGATCGATCCGATTTGCCACCAAAAGTAGTGCTGGGTGGTTAAATCATGTTATTCTTTGGGCATTATAAGTAAGATCATTCTAACGAGAGATGCCAAAGCATATGACGCAAGTTGCCGAAAATGTGGAAGTAGAATTCTTTTTCCAGAAAGGATTACACCTGAACAGGCTTGAGGAATATGCCCGCGCTATCGCCAGCTTCGACAAAGCCTTGGAAAGCGATCCGGACTATGCCGATGCTTGGTACAGCCGGGGAAATGCGCTGTATCACTTACGGCGGTTACCGGAAGCGATCGCCTCTTACGACCAGGCTTTAGAATTAAAACCGGCATTCCATGAGGCTTGGAACAATCGCGGCAACGCCCTAGATGACATCAGTCAGTATTCTAAAGCAGTCGCCAGCTATGACCAAGCGCTGAAGTTTAAACCTGACTATCACTGGGCTTGGAATAATCGCGGCATAGCGTTGAAAAACTTAGGCCACTACACAGACGCCCTGACTAGCTATGATAAAGCAATAGAATTTAACCCGAACTACTATTGGGCTTGGTACAACCGGGCAATGGCGTTGCGGCAGTTATACCAGATTGATAAAGTCATCGCCTGCTTAGACAGAGCGCTACTGTGTAAACCTGACTTTTCTGAAGCTTGGTATCACCGTGGGATTGCTCTACAGAGCTTAGGGAAGTACGAGCAGGCGCTTGCTAGCTTCGATGAATCCTTAGTAGTTCAACCTAAGAACCCGGATGCCTGGTACTTTCGGGGATTAACGCTAGATAGCTTAAAACGCTACGAGGAGGCTCTAGCCAGCTTTGACAAAACTTTACAAATTCAAGCTGACAAATATGCCTGGAATGGCAAAGGTTTAGTACAGTTAAAATTAGGCCGTTACACAGAAGCGATCGTAAGCTTCGACAAAGCCCTACATATCAAACCCGACGATCACACAGCATGGTATAATAAAGCCCGCTGTTATGCGTTGCAGTACTATGTCGATTTGGCGATCGAAAACTTGCAACGAGCAATTAATCTCAGTCCTGACAAGTACCGGGAGATGGCAAAAATTCACTCTGAGTTTGAAATCCTCCAAGAGGATTGGCGGTTTCAGGCATTGATTCAAGACGAAACCGGAAGCTAGCACTGCCTTACAATTAGCGGTTCGTAGGGGCAATCCCCCTGTGGTTGCCCCTATATATGCTGTAGCAGTCAAGTCTTACCGCTGCCCATCAGGTATAACAGTGCCATCCTGACGGCGACGCCACTGGTTACTTGCTGGGAAATTAAGCTAAACTGGGAGTCGTCCATCAGATCGGAGCTGATTTCAACGCCCCGGTTAACTGGTCCGGGATGTAGCACTTTGACATCGGGTTTGCAGAGTTTGAGCAGCGATCGTGTAATCCCATATCGCTGATGATACTCTCTTAAGCTGGGTAACAAATGCTGGCTCATGCGTTCTTTTTGCAAGCGTAAAGTCATTACCAAATCGGCGTCTGCTAAGGCTGGTTCTATTTCCCAGTGCAGGAATAACTTCCCCGCTCTGCCTGTGCCATAGTCGGCAAACAATTTGGGTAACAAAGTCGGTGGTCCGGCTAGATGTAACTCAGCACCAGTTGCTGTTATACTCCAAATATTCGATCGGGCAACCCGTGAGTGGAGGATGTCTCCCACAATCGCCACTTTCTTGCCAGCAAGCAGTTCTAAGCGAGGATTTTTCGGATCTAACAGAGAACAAATGGTAAATAGGTCAAGCAATGCTTGTGAAGGATGTTCGTGCTGACCATCACCAGCGTTGAGGACGCCCACCCGCACACCTAAGCGGTTCATTTCGGTAGCTACAGCCTGTGGGACTCCCGCCTCCCGATGCCGTATTACCATTATATCGGCCCCCATCGCTAAATAGGTTTTTGCTGTATCTAGAATTGTTTCCCCTTTAGTTAGGGAAGACGTACTCGGTGTAAAGTTGAGCGTGTCAGCGGAAAGGCGCTTTGCTGCTAGTTCAAAACTGCTGCGAGTGCGGGTAGACGATTCAAAAAACAGGTTACACACTACCTGTCCCTGTAATGTTGGCACTTTCTTTACTCGCCGCGACAGCACTTCTCGAAAACTGGCGGCAGTCTGCAACACGGTGTCATATTCTACCCCAGTGAAATCAGCTAGGGAAAGAATGTGGCGGCGTGTCCAGGTAGTGTTAGTCATAGGTATTTTAATTTCTGCTTGGGATTAGTACAAACGCCACCAGAATATAATCAGGACTGTAGCATAGAACCTAAACGCACGGGTGGGGAACTTCTGCGCTTTACCCAGCATCCACACAGCGGTGTGCGTGCTAGAGTACTGTCTGAGAAATTAGGTTTCTGTACGGACTAAAGTCCGCACTACGAACTTTACGGACTGAAGTCCGCAGGGGGGAGATGGGGAGAAGCCCCTGGCGATGATTTTTCTTAACTAAGTGCCTTTCTGATATAATCTCGAATGGGATTTTTCCAGTATCCGTCCTGTAGCTCTGATGTAATCTGGGTTATAATAGGGTTATCTGCCTATCTTCAAATACGCACTTACAGCTTTCTGTAGGTTTTTAGAAGCGGGTTTTTAAACAGACAGGTGAAAAATTATGGTAATAGTGGTTAAGTGGTTATCTAGGCAGAAGCATGGAAACGAATAGAATCGAGCCTGTTCGAGGTATGAACGATGTTCTACCTGAGAACTATGAAGTGTATAGG
>CASBRB010000376.1 GCA_949127975.1 Oscillatoriales cyanobacterium PMM_0019
CCAAAAGCCTTACGATAAATTAAATCGGCTGATTTGTTCCCAAGTTATGAGCTATTGCCTCAACCCCGCTTGCCAGAAGCCCCAAAACCCAGCGGGAACAAAGTTTTGCGTAACTTGCGGGACAAAGTTACTGCTCAAAGCTCGTTATCGTGCGATTGCGCCAATTGGTGAGGGTGGATTTGGCAAAACCTTCTTAGCAGAAGATACAGACAGACTGAATGCTCGTTGTGTCATCAAGCAGTTTGTGGCAATGTCACCAACTGCTAACAATTATCCTGCCATCTCCAAGGCAACCCAGCTATTTGAGCAAGAAGCTCATCGTCTACTGGAGCTGGGAGAGCAGCATCCACAGATTCCCACCTTGTTCGCTTACTTCGAGCAAGATAAACGCCTGTATCTGGTGCAGCAATATATCGAAGGGCAGGATTTGTGGCACGAATTAGAACAACATGGTGCTTGGAGCGAGCCACAGATTCGGGAACTGTTGAATGATTTATTACCAGTGCTGCAATTTATCCACGAGCATCAGGTGATTCATCGGGATATCAAACCGACAAATATCATCAGACGTACCACCCCTGCTTACACCTCCTTTCCCAGGCGCGTACAGGGGGAATTTGTGCTGATTGATTTCGGGATCGCCAAACAGCTAAGTGGCACAGGTTTTGCCACCACTGGGACAAAAACTGGTACAGAAGGCTTTGCACCGATAGAACAGCTACGCAGCGGTAAGGCTTTCCCAGCCAGCGATCTATATAGTATGGGTGTTACTTGTATTCAGCTACTCACAGCAGCGCAACTTGAAGATCTTTACGATCCCCTTGAGGGGAGGTGGTTATGGCGAGATTATATCAGACAAAGAGGAACAGATGTTAGCGATCGACTAGCGCAAGTTTTGAATAAGCTGCTCGAAGACTATGTGTTGGAACGGTATCAATCAGCTTCCGAGGTACTCGCAGCACTGAGTCAGGTAGAAACTGTTCAGGCAGCAATCTCTGTTAGGGCTCAATTTCCTACTCCCATAACCTCTACAATTGTCCAAAACCCACCACCAATATCTAAAACCCAATCTTGGAAATGTGCCCACACCCTCACAGGGCATTCTCACTTAGTTCGTTCCGTCGCCATTAGCCCAGATGGGCTAACGCTGGCTAGTGGCAGTTGGGATAATACTATTAAACTGTGGCATCTGCGTAGTGGAAAGCTAATTTGCACGATTACTGGGCATAGCGCTCCGGTTTTTGCCGTGGTATTTAGCCCGGATGGTGGTATTCTAGTTAGTGGCAGTTCGGATGGCACGATCAAACTGTGGCAACCTTCAAATGGTAACTTGAGAGGTACTCTCTCTGGTCATTTAGACTTGGTTAAGTCTGTCGCCATTAGTTCTGATGGGCAAACTATTGCTAGTGGCAGTGATGATAATACCATCAAGCTTTGGCAAACCAGCAGTGGCAAGCTGATTCGTACCATCACCGCCCATGCAGAACCGGTGTCTGCTGTTGCTTATAGCTCGGATAGCAAAATTATCGTCAGTGGCAGTTCGGACTGCACTATTAAGTTGTGGGAAGCCTATACTGGCAAACTGATTAGCACTTTTCCTGGACACTCAAATTTAATTAAGTCGGTGGCTATTAGTTCTAATGGACAGATTATTGCTAGTGGCAGTAGGGACAACACTATCAAGCTGTGGCAAACTAGCAGTGGTGACATTATTGGCACCCTTACTGGGCATTCTAAAGGAGTTTGGTGCGTTGCCATTAGTCTCGATGGGGAGATGTTAGCCAGTGGCAGTAGCGACGACACTATTAAGCTGTGGCAACTTGACAGTGGTACACTACTCCACACCCTTGCTGGGCATGCGAGCGGGGTGAGAACTGTTGCCTTTAGTCCAGATGGGCAGACTCTTGCCAGTGGTGGTGGGGATAACACTATCAAAATTTGGCGTTGTGATTATTTCAATCCCTAAATAGGGCTTAGTAGACCCCAGATGATTCCAGCTCGGACATTTAATCTTGCGGTGGTAAAAGAGTAGGTTTTTGATATATAATTTTTGAAATAGCCAGGACTTACGCACACTGGCATATATAGGGGCAACCACAGGGGGATTGCCCCTACGAACCCGCTATATATAGAGGCAGTGCGTAAGTCCTGATAGCTTGAGCCTTTGGGTACCTGAATCAAAACTTTCCTAGCAGAATACGACACAATTTTGTTAATTTTGTTACAAAATGTAATAAAATTATATAATAATTTAAAATCACCACTTTTTGACCAGTAGCCAAAACGGACTCCAGCCCCTAAATTTATCTAATTAAAAAAATCATACCGCTCGACATTCGAGCAGCCCGGATAAATCCGGGGGATGTTCTCTCCCTCTCCCTTTCCATTGTCTCCTGTCTCCTGTCTCCTGTCTCCTGTCTCCTGCTATATTTAAAGTTTATGTCCCCAAGTAGTCAGTTAAAACCAACTATTAATCAACAAAAAACGCGCCAGGTATTGGTAATCGAAGATACCGAAGGCAAACGAATTATTTATCTTGATAAAAATGTTTACTCTATTGGTCGGGAATCTCAAAATAGTATTGTGATTAATTCCCACCTAGTTTCTCGCAATCATGCCACTTTATTAAGGTTTTATGATGCTAAGAATAGCAGTTATTCGTTTCAAATTAATGATGGAGATATTCAAGGAAAACCTAGTACTAACGGATTAATAGTTAACGGCAAAAAATGTTTGTCAAGACTTTTGCAACATAAGGATTTGATTGTATTTGGGGGTAAAGCTAAAGCCAGCTATCTGGTAATTGCTGCTAGCTTATCAGACCCAGAAATTTTGTCATATCAAGAAACAGGTAATATCGATGAATCAAACCTAGAAGATGATACTCTAGAAACCTTAGTACCAGATGAAATGCAGTCGGAAACACTGAATGAAGATGCATTGCTAAGACTTGCTTCTTTCCCTGAACTTTTACCAAATCCGATTGTTGAAATCGATCTAAATGGAAAAATTACTTATCTCAATCCTGCTGCCCTTATCCAATTTCCCGACATTCAAAAAGAACTGCTAGAACATCCAGTATTAGCAGGCTTACTGGATGCCGTTCAGAAAGAAATAAAACCATACTTTGCCCGGGATGTAGAAATTGGTAGTGCCATATTTGAACAAACCGTACACTACATAGCTGAAAGCCGTTTGATTAGAAGTTACCTGGTTGATATTACCGAGCGTAAACAAGCAGAGAAAGAACGGGAACAGCTACTAGAGAGTGAGCAAGCAGCACGGACGGCGGCTGAAGCGGCAAACCGAATGAAAGATGAGTTTTTAGCCACACTTTCCCACGAACTTCGGACTCCCCTCAATGGTATGCTAGGATGGATAACTCTGCTGCGTAATCGCCAGTTTGATCAAACAACTAGCTCGCGGGCACTGGAAACGATCGAACGTAATACTAGAACCTTAGCCCAACTGATTGAAGATGTCTTGGATGTTTCGCGGATTATTACAGGCAAGCTGCACCTTCAGGCGCGTCCAGTAGAGCTTGGACGTGTGATTATAGCAGCGATCGATACTGCCCGTCCAGCAGCAGAGGCTAAGGAAATTAAGTTGGAATCTTTCTTAGACCCCACAGTAGGATTAGTCTGTGGTGATTCCAACCGCTTGCAGCAGGTTGTCTGGAACCTGCTCTCCAATGCAGTCAAGTTTACACCCAGAGGTGGGCGTGTGGAAGTTCGACTGTCAAGTGTAGATACTGCTAAGAAGTCTGAAGCTGTGGCATCGCACTATGCCCAAATCCGAGTCAGCGACACGGGCATGGGAATAAGTGCAGACTTTTTACCATTCGTCTTTGAACGCTTCCGCCAAGCCGATAGTTCTACGACAAGATCCTATGGCGGCTTGGGATTGGGATTAGCAATTGTACGCCACTTAGTAGAACTTCACGGTGGTACAGTCCAAGCAGACAGCCCAGGAGAAGGACTCGGAGCAACTTTTATGGTTAACCTTCCCTTAATGACTGTAGCGGTAGAATTAAGGGAGACTTCGCAGGTTCAAGCAACACGTTCACAGGAAGCGCCTCACAAGAAGCCGCCATTACTTGACGGCTTACGGGTGCTAGTAGTGGATGATGAAGCCGATGCCCGGGAGTTGCTGATTACCATGCTTGGACACTACGGAGCCGAAGTAATGGCTGCGGCAACTGTTCGAGAAGCGTTTGAAGCACTGGCAATTTTTAAACCGAATGTACTGGTGAGCGATATTGGTATGCCGGAAGAAGATGGTTACGCTTTAATCGGTAAAATAAGGGCGCTCGATGCTGAGCAAGGAGGACGGATTCCGGCTGTAGCACTAACCGGTTACGCTAGTGCAAGCGATCGCACTAAAGCCCTTTTGGCAGGCTTCCAGATACACGTCCCTAAGCCAATTGATGCAGTTGAATTGGCTGTAGTGGTTGGGCAACTGGCCCGAAGGACTGTAACAGAGTAAAAGGGAGGATAAATTTGCGATTTCAGTATTTCACTACTTGAAATCAAGTGCTGCCAAGCTAAGTCGATCTTACCTTCTAATGGTATAGCAACCGCCTTGGCGGTATTGACATTCTCTCAATCTCAAATCCAGTCACAGTAAGGGCTTTACTCCTGACTCCTGACTCCTGACTCCTGACTCCTGCTATATTTAAATTTTATGACTTTTGTGATACGACTAATGGAAACCCGTAATCAGCAACAATTACGTCCAGTATTGGTAGTCGAAGATACCAAAGGTAAAAAACTCATTAATCTTGATAAAAATATTTACTCTCTTGGTCGGGATTCTAAAAATTCTATTGTAATTCATTCCCAGCTAGTTTCTCGCCATCATGCCACATTGTTACGGGTAACGAATCCAGACAATAATGCTATTTTATTTCAAATTATTGATGGCGATTTACAAGGCAATCCTAGCACTAATGGTTTAATAATTAATGGGAAGCGCTGTTCATTAAAAACTCTGAATCATAACGACTCGATCGTATTTGGCAGCAAAGCTCAAGCTACATATATTGTAGTTACTTCGGATTTATCTGAGTCAGAAATTTTAGAATTATGGGAAACCGATAATTTTTCTGAGTATTCAACTGCTTCATTAGATCCAGAAGAAACAATATTTACATCTTCACGCTACGTCCAACCATTAAGTGAAGCAGCACTGCTAAGGCTTGCTTCCTTTCCTGAACTTTTACCCAGTCCGATTGTCGAAATAGATCCAGATGGAAACATTACATATCTCAATCCAGCCGCCCTGTTAACCTTTTCTAACATTGAAAAGTTTCACCTAGAACATCCAGTATTATTAGGCTTAGTCGATGCCGTTCAGAATGAAAATAAACAATTTTTTCTCCGAGAGGTGGAAATTGGTAGAGCCATATTTGAACAATCGGTACACTATATTGCTGAAAGTCGTCTGATTAGAAGTTACCTGGTTGATATTACCGATAGGAAACAAGCAGAAAAAGCCCTGAAACAGCTAAATGAAAAGTTAGAAATTCAAGTTGAAAAGCGAACCATTGAACTAAGACAGACTATCGAACGATTGCAGGCTGAAATTAGTGAACGGCAGCAAGCAGAAGCAAAAATTCACTACCAAGCTTGGCACGACCTACTGACAGGTTTGGCTAACCGTTCACTGTTCACTGAAATGCTGGGAGTTTCCTTAGCTCGTGTACGTAATAGCGAAAACCTGCTGGCTGTCATAGTTATAAATTTAGACCGCTTCAAGACGATCAATGATACTTTAGGACACGCGATCGGCGATCGGGTATTGCAACTTTTTGCTGAACGATTGACACGCTGCTTGCGCTTGAGTGATACCGTTGCCCGTTGGGGAGGCGATCAGTTTACAATGCTATTATCACATATTTCTAGTCCAGAGGATGCCTCCAAGATAAGTCAACGAGTTTTAGATACAATGACGCTTCCCTTTAAATGGGATTGTCAGAGTACGGGCAAGGTTATCCCACCGATACATATCAGCACCAGTATGGGAATTGCCCTCTATCCCCAAGATGGTGAAGATGCCGAAACTTTGTTAAGAAACGCAGATGCGGCGTTACATCGTGCTAAGGAAAATGGCAGGAATAACTATCGGTTTTACTGTCCAGAGATGAATTCGCAAGCGGCAGAGTTGTTTAAGTTGGAAAATCGTCTACATCAGGCTCTAGAACGTGGAGAGCTGATTATTTACTACCAGCCTCAAGTGAATATCAAAACTCTGGCAATTACCGGAATGGAAGCTTTATTGCGCTGGCAGCATCCTGAACTAGGGTTAGTGCCTCCCGGACAATTTATCCCTTTGGCTGAGGAAACTGGGCTGATTGTACCGATTGGGGAATGGGTGCTAAAAACTGCCTGCGCCCAAAATCGAGTCTGGCAGGAGGCAGGATTTTCAGAACTGCGTGTGGCGGTTAACCTTTCCCCTCGGCAGTTTCAACAACCGAATCTAGTTACGTGTGTGGCGCGGATATTGTCAGAAACAGGGCTAGCACCTGAGTTTCTGGAGTTGGAAATTACTGAAAGCACCGTCATGCAGAATGTGGATTTTACCCGTGCCATGCTGGGTGAATTGCAAGAAATGGGCGTTTCCATTTCTATGGATGATTTTGGCACGGGCTATTCTTCCCTAAGTTATCTGAAGAAATTCCCCTTCCATACTTTGAAAATAGATCGATCGTTTGTTCGCGATCTCAAGGATAATCCGCAGGATACCGCTATTATTTCTGCTGTGATTGCTCTGGGATGTGGTCTTAATTTGAGAGTAGTGGCAGAGGGTGTGGAAAATATCGAACAACTGGAATTATTGCGTCGTCTTGAATGCGAACAAATGCAAGGTTATTTATTTAGTCGTCCTTTAACAGCCCAAGACGCTACTCAATTGCTTCAGGAAGCTTTATCCCAAGAATCCTTACTCATTTACTAATTAGGCTTGAGGGCGTTGCGAAATACGGTTGCTGCCTCTAGTCGAGACGTTTGGGCAATCAACACGCAACGGGTAAGCAGATCTAGATCGAGGGTTGCGAGTTCTGGAATCTCGCTGCGGGAGATTTTTTCGTAATGGTTGTTCTGTAGGCGATAGAGACTGAATAGCCCATCTTGCCAAAACCAAACTTCGGGCACTCCAAGCGCTTGATATCGCTGGAGCTTGTTGGGATTACCGCTAGTAAACACGACTTCGATGGCGAGATCGGGGGTTGGCTTTGATTCCCCAAAGCAGTAGGATTCATCCGCTTGGGCTGAGACTTCCTCTTCTCGCTCAAGAGTCATTGAGCCTGTGGGTTCAAATTCGTGAGCCATCTCCAAACAGAACAATTCGATCAGCATCCCAATGATGCTCTTAAAAAATTCGTGTTCGCGTCCCGGCATAAGAATTTCGATCGCGCCATTGTAGTAGAATAGCCTGACACCCGAAGACTCGCCAAAACCTGCCTGAATCAGTTTGAACTGTTGCCAGGTAATGCCGCCATAAACTAAGCGTCGATCGGTGGAGGGCTGATTGAGAAGGGAAGTTTGTGTCATCGCCTTACCTCAAATAGTCCGGGAGTGTGAAAGCCCCCGTGTTTTAACCGGGTGGATGAAATGTGCATCGCACCTTGATTTTAACGAAGGATATCGCCTCCTCACTGATTTTAGGTTAAATCAAGTTTTTAAAAAATTAATAATTCTTTACAAAAGCTGAATCAACGCTTTGACCTCAGCATATATAGGGGCAACCACAGGGGGATTGCCCCTACAAACTTTGACCTCAGCATATATAGGGGCAACCACAGGGGG
>CASBRB010000377.1 GCA_949127975.1 Oscillatoriales cyanobacterium PMM_0019
GCAAACACGACTTTATCAAACTCCTGCATTTCACCGTTCAATCGCTCGATTTTCACAGCATCTGGGCTTCTAGAAATATTGGCAATCTCCACATTCAACAAGATTTCTCCCTGAAAGCGCTCCAGAATTTTTTCAATGTAAGAATATACACCGCCTTCAACCCTGAGCCAGTTGACCGCAATGTAGTCGCGTAACATCGGAATTGCCAGTTCTGCCGGAAAGTTGTCAATGAGTTCAAACGGCATCGAGTAGCTATACATTGTCATCAACTTGAGCCAGAGGTTGCTAGTAGTCTGGTTTTTCAGATATTGAGACAGCGGCTGGTCGTATAAATCTTCCATCTCAGCAAATCGCGTTTCTAGCCATAACCTAGCGGAGCGGACATAGAGGGTATCGAACCGCAGATATTCAATCAGGCGGTGGATGCCTGTGAAGTTCTTCTCAATCATCACCCCCGATAAAAAGTGACTGCCATCTTTGAGGAACAAAGCTGAACCGATATTGACGGGTTTTAGTTCCACTCCTAGCTCTTGCATGAGAGCAGTAAACTTGTGAAATACGGTAGGAAATTCTAGCACTCCACCTTCCAACACTTCATGGCATTCGGATTGGTTGGGCAACACATTTTTATTCAGTGTCCGAATATGTCCCCCCAACATGGGCTGCCGTTCAAACACAGTGACATGATGCCCTTGTTTATCGAGCCAATAGGCTGTAGCCATACCGCTAGCTCCACCACCGATAACCGCAATTCTCATAGCTGACCTCCAAGTTAATGAAATGGATAATATGTGTGACTGTCTGTTTAGCTGTTGCCTAAAAGCACATCGCCGGATAATCGTTGATACAGCAGTGTTCCTGTCCAGAATGTGGGAGCAAAGCCCGGATAGCCGGATGAGGCATTGCAGAAATAGAAATGGTTGAGTGAGGTTTCGTGATTCAACCGTCCCAGACCCATGTTGCGCGGTGTGAGAATGGAGCCGTAGGAATTCCCGTTGGGGCACCAGCAAAAGCGTTCATTGGTCGTGGGGCTGCCCGTGATATGGAAGACCATATGCTTTCTAAAATTCGGCACATAGTGTTTTTCCACAACATCCAGGATGGAATCTAAGATTTCTTGCTTTTTCTGGTTGTAGGCTTTGCGATCGCTCTCCCGCAGTTGCTTGAAGTAGTCGTAATTGGCAACGGTCAGGAATTCGACAATTTGGCAGTCTTCTGGGCAATCGTGCCGTGCTTCTGTGAGTAAGGTGGGCGTTGTAATGGCAAAACTAGGATTAGAAAAGTCATTGCGCTCATACATCTGAGCAAAGGCTTCATTCAGATCGTGATGCCCGGTATGGGAGAGATTCCACTTACCAAAGCCATAGTCTCGGAGGTCGAGATCTTTGACGACACAATACGCCATGTAGTTAGACGCAGAATATTCATAGTTGAGTTTTCGGCGCACTTTTTTGGAGAACTTTGCCTCACCAATCATTTTGGCGGCTTTTTTGGGGTCAATGTTGCAAATCACGGTATCGCCCGCAAATTCATGGGTTTTATGGGTGGTGAGATCCATCGCCTCAACTCCCGTGACCGTTTTGTTTGTGACTTTAAAATTCGTGACTTCATGGTTGAGCAGCACCTGCCCTCCGTGTGATTCAATCACGTTGACGAGCGAATTGATCACCTGCTCAAAATGCTGTGTTGGGTAAAATGCGCCTGCTTGATAGCCTCTGAACAATGCAACCCAGGCATAGAACGAGAGTTGATTTGGAGGCAGCAAAAAATCAAGCCATTGCAGAGCTAATATGGTTTGGGCGGCTTGCGGTAGCTGAAACTTGTCGAATACATCCTGAAGTGTGCTGTTGAGATGTTGGGCGGCACAGAACACTTCATCTGCATGTTTGAGCAGTTCAATTGGCTTAACTGGAGGAGCGAGTTTTTTCAGTCCCGCGCCAGTTTTTTCAACTTCGTTGACAAATTGGCGAATGCGATCGCCATGTGCAGGAAACAGCGTTGACAATCGCTGGATCAGTTCCTCCGGTTCCGAAGGAATATCTAATGCATACCCCGGCATTCGCATATGGTCAAAGCCGTTGGGGTCATACCGCTCAAAGGTCACTTCCCGATCTAAGCCCAGTTTCTTGAGTGTCCGATTGACCAATTGTCCTTCACCGCAATCCCAAACATAGTGGAATTGGGCATTAAACGTGTATTTTTTAGCCATCGTAAACGTGTGACCAAAGCCTCCTGGATGCTCATGGGCTTCGAGAATTTGCACGGTCTTGCCGGAGTTTGCCATCAAAGCCCCAAAGACCAATGCTGATAAACCACTGCCGACAATAAGGTAATCCGGTTTCATAGAACTTTTCGGTTTAGCATCTAAATTTCCTTGTTACAAAAACGCTTTAATCACCGCATCAAGTTTCACTTTGACAGACTTGTCATGATGCAGGATCTGCGGGATCTCTAGGTCAATGGCAAGCAGTTCATATACCGCCATTTGCGCTACCCGGACTGAATACTCGACAGTAAAAACGACATCCTCGGGGATTTCGACAAACTGGCTGACAAAGGCAAGGTTCTTGGAGTTCTTCGGGACAGGCAGGGGTCTGTCAGTGTACGCACGGGGCATGAACATGCTCGTGATGTAGGGCATTCTGCACGGAATGCAGTTTGCAGACGCGACAGTGTCCAAATCGAAATTCAGATGGCCGCAAAGCTCTTGCAGGATGTCTTTGCCGGTACAGTCGGACATCGGTTTGGGTACGAAGTTGCCAATTTGATCGGGGTGCAGTGCATATCCCCAGAACACCTGGACATCTGCGGGTTGGTTGGCGAAGTGTGGCTGATGAGCCAGCACGATCGACATGAGCCAATTAGAATCTTTGAACGTTACCAGACCGCCCGTCCCAGCCTTATTGCCAGAAAACGCCTCCATCTTGTCAAAGAAGGCAGTGTCCCTGAGCGTAACCGTAAAGGACTCCCAGAACGACTCTGGAATACTGGAATTGAACGCCGCCGGGTTGCCGAACTCCGGCTTGACATTCGCCAGTTTTTCCCATAGGGCCCAGCCACCACTGTCTTTCTTTGTTAGGCGCTTGGGCGCACTCGTCATTGACCCAAAGCTCGACGCATCGGTCATCGAACCGTTTTGAAAGAAAACCAGATCGTCATCGCCGATCGCGATGGTTTCTCCCTTACCATCGCGCAGGTACTGGATAGCGTTGACGACAATCCTGCCGTGTTCAGTCTTAAGATCAATGTCTGACACGGTGCAATTGGTGACCAATTTGACACCCTGCGCTTCAAGCCAACTCGACAGCGGTCGCACGAATGAATCGAATTGATTGTAGACCGTGCGCTTGACACCGGCCAAGGTTTCGATCCGTGAGAACTCCATCATGAATCGATGAAGGTAACGTTTGAATTCGATCGCGCTGTGCCACGGTTGAAAGGCAAACGTCGTCGCCCACATATACCAAAAATTAGTCTTGAAAAATGGCGGCGATAGCCAATCCGTGATGCGGCTGGTTCCCAGTTTCTCTTCGTCAGCCTCGGTGAGTTTGAGGAGCTCGATCCGGTCTTGCATCGAAAATCCCATCGACTCGACGTGGATTTTGGCACGATTTTGGTCTACGAGCCGCGAAGAGGAATGCGACTTGTTGAGCTCATTGAACTCCATCGTCTCATCAAACACCGTCTTGCCGGGGGACATTATTGAAGGGATTGATTTGAAAAGGCCCCAGGTGCATTCGTAGTTGTCGGTCGTCAGCATCCGGCCACCGCGAAGGGTATAGCCATCCGTGGGGTTGCCGCCGCCATCGAGGCTCCCACCCAAGACCGGCATCGCTTCAAAGATTGTAATATTGCGACCTGGGATGCCACCGTCGCGAATCATGAAGGCGGCGGCTGCCAATGAGCCGATACCGCCGCCCACCATGTAGGCTTTGCGGTCAGCCCCATTGGGTTTGCTAGGTCTTGCGGGAGGCGGGGTTGATGATTGCTGTGTCATCTACGTCTCTTTGGTGAAAGTGATTATTGAACTTTTCGGCAACTCATCGAATTTCCTGGTTACAAAAAGCGGCGATCGCGCACTCAGCTTCATCTGTTGTGTAAGTTTTTCATAGAGTAATGTTTATTTAATTGACTCTACTTCTTTCAAGCTACATTCAATTTATGAGAAAGTTATGAGCGTTCTTTCCCACATTCTGGGAGACTAGGGATAATGGCAGTACCAACGGACGTTGAGCAAGATAATCTCAGGCAGAAAGTGCCACCATTTGAATAGAGACGGAGTGGACATGCGAAAGGCGCGAATTTCATCCTGATTTCATTCTTCCCCTTTATTATTTCGCGTAGGAGTGTTCTGCAAGGGGATGAGGCAGATGAAAATCTTAGTTGTAGAAAATGATGCGGCAGTTACCAAGGTTCTTACCCTTGTTCTCTCCAGCCAAAACTACACGGTTGAAATTGCAAGGGATGGCGAGGAAGCTTGGGAGTTGATTGTAGTTTATGACTATGATTTACGCCTTCGAGTAGCAATAAAACGAAAATGTACGCTAAGGCTGTAAACCTTACTAGATATGCGTTTTAGCCATAAAGCTTTCATACTTTTTTAAAGGCAATTATAAATTTAATTTATAAATAAGGAAAAAGATGCTAAACCACCGTCACAAGACGAGCTTAAGGAACGAAAATTGTTAGCTTTAATTCAGAAATGTCGCAAAACTGTAGTACTTTTTGTGGATGAAGCCCACGATCTTCATCACAGCACCCTATTACAAATTAAGCGAATCATTGAATTGGTGCGTAACAATGGTGGTATTCTCTCTGTAGTTCTGACAGGGCACCCCAAGCTGAAAAATGATTTGCGCCGACCATCACTAGAAGAAATTGGTGCTAGAACAAATGTATTTAATCTAGAAGGTATCCGAGGCTATCAAGTTGAGTATATAAAATGGCTATTAGGTGAGTGCATTCAGGAGAATTGTTTACCTGAAGATTTGATAACCGATGAAGCGATTGCTTTTTTGGCAGAACGATTAACAACTCCGTTACAAATCGAACATTATTTACAGAGGGCATCTTCTACTTGACCCTAACAGCTTACAGGTGTGAGAGCATCTAACTAATGGATTAGCTATGAGTTATTACTAATGGATTAGGATAATTTCACGCAAATTTCATCGGCTTATGAATGTTCTTCCACCGCACTTTTGGCATTTTATGACTTTTGTCTTGCGATCGTTTATTATGGTGGATACCATATTTTGAAAAAACGGTGCTAGCGGCTACCGCCCATAATCGCACAAATGCGATTAGGCGGCATCGATACGCGGTGCCGCTTTTTGTTGTCCAACTGAGGCGGTAGCTTCTTGGTCAAAGGCTGTCCAGTGCATGTCTAGAAAAACTCTTGGGGATCGCCTGTAGGAACTGGTGACTTTTTATTTGACCTTATTGAAGGCTTTCTATGGGTTTCCTGACTCTAATGGAGTAAAAATATTTATTACTGTTGAACTCAAACGATTTCACGCTAATTTCATCCGCTTATGGTATGGGCAGCTTAGTTGAATCCTTAGTTTTTTTTTTATAAAATATTCTGCACCCTCCTGGATATCTGCTTAGTTTGTTAGAATAGGTTTATTTTTTATGTTGTAAGCGCTCCTACCTTGAAAAAATTATGGTAATATCGAGAAGACATATATTCTCTTTGCACGAGGGAGAGATATTTTAAATATACGGTTTTTGATGCAGAATTTCCGTATGTAATATCCTCCCCGGCTTTTATGCATAGATATAATCATCAGATTTCACGCTAATTTCATTGGTTTATGCCAAGCTCTTTATGCTATAAAAACATAGTAATTTCACGCTAATTTCATTTGCTTGTGAAAAGCTGAATATATAAAGATGATCTGGCGCTAATAGGAACTTGCGGAGTCAAGTATTATGAAATTTGATTACGACCTCTTTGTGATTGGTGCGGGTCCTGGAGGACTTGCTGCTGCTGAACGGGCTGCTACAAAAGGCGCTCATGTTGCGATCGCAGAACGAGACCGGGTGGGTGGCACCTGTGTAATTCATGGCTGTATTCCCGAGAAACTGATGACCTATGCAGCTAGTTTCTCACACATTTTTAAAGATGCAGATGAATATGGATGGGGCAAAGTCAGTGACAAATTTGACTGGTATCAATTTATGGAAGCCAGAGATCGGGACATCAATCATCTGAGCCAGTTGCATATTCAGCACCTTCAACAAGCAGGGGTTGAGTTGCTCACAGGGTATACTAAATTCCTAGATGCTCATACTTTAGATGTTGATGGACGCCGGATCGTTGCTGACAAAATATTGATTGCGGTAGGTGGGGAAGCCGTTAAACCAAAAATACCAGGAATTGAACATGCCATTACCACGCGCGAATTTCTTGAACTAAAGCAGCAACCAGAGCATCTGGCAATAATTGGCAGTGACCATATTGCAGTGAAGCTGGCAGGGATCATGAATGGTCTGATCTCAAAAGTCACTCAAGTGGTTTGTGAAGACCGTATTTTACCGGGGTACGATGAAGATATTCGTACTACTGTTACTGAGGGTCTGAAAAAGCAGGGTATTAATATTCTTTGCAATACCGGCGTACAACAAATTCAACGAGTACAAGATGGTGTTAAGCTGATACTATCAGATATTAACCCAGGCACTTTAACCGTAGACACCATCATCTGTATCACAGGTCGTGCCCCGAACGTGAATGGGCTTAATCTGGAGAACGCAAGCGTTGAACTAAAGCTTGGTGCGATTGCAGTAGATGAACACAGTCGCACAACCCAGTCTAATATTTTTGCAGTTGGAGATTGTACTAATAGACCTCATTGGACTCCTGTCGCTATTGCTTCAGGCCGTGCTTTTGCTGATACTGAATTTGGCAACAATCCTCACTTTGTAAACTATGACTACATCCCATCAGTAGTTTCTTCCCTCCCCGAAGCAGCTACTGTTGGCTTAACTGAAGCTCAAGCACGCGAAAAGTTAGGTGAATCTGTACGTTGCTATTGCAAAAAATTTCAACCACTTTTCAACAGTATGGCCGATCCCGATCGGAAAACCCTGATCAAGTTAGTGGTTGATAGCACCTCAGATCGGGTTCTGGGCGCTCATATGGTGGGTGAATACGCGGCGGAAGTTATTCAAATGATTGCTTTAGCTATTCATGCGGGTGTAACCAAGAAACACTTTGATACCACCGTCGGTATTCATCCTACGGTCGCAGAAGAGTTTTTCACCTTACGTTGAAATCGAATTGTCTCAATAGCAAAAATTTTAACAAAGTTAAGAATCTTTGTCAATAGCTTCCGCAAGAAGCCTGCTCTCAGCCGCTGGTTGAGAACTGCCTCCTTTAAACGGAAGTCCTTGGGGGAACTTCCGTTTAACCCCCTCGATCGCATCATCTAGTTACAAAGAATCCATTCTGGATTTCATTCAAATTTCATCCAAGAGTGAAACACTGATGGTAGGGGCTACCCCAGTAATGCTGTAAGGATAAACTAGCCGCATACGGTGAGCTCATCCTTACAGCTGCGACCACAAAATGTAGGAGTCAAGAGGAGACTTTTGTCCTTGATGCTGAAAAAATGTACTAATTATGCTGTTTCTAGTTCCCGCTCGGTAATGCGGAAGAGTACGTTTGGGGCAATCCTGAGCCTTGCCCTACTAGCTGCGCCAGTAGCAGTTTGGGCACACGGCGGACATGGAGAGGGTTTTACTGAAGGAACAGAAGCTAGCCAGCCTACTGGTTCCGTCCATGTCGATGCTGAAACTGCAAAGCGACTGGGAATTAAAGTCGAACCTGCCACCCCTCAGCGACTGGCAGTTGGCATTCATACTACAGGACAGATTGAAAGCTTACCCAACCAAAAGGTAGAGGTGACAGCTCCAGTCGTTGGCACTGTGGTAGAACTGCTGGTTAAACCAGGTGATAAAGTATCCATTGGTCAAGTTGTTGCCGTTTTATCCAGCTCGGAACTAGGAAATATGCGCGTTGAATCTTTATCAAAACGGGCAGAAGCCGAGTCAGATCTACAAAAGGCGCAAGCTGACTTAAATTTAGCCCAACAAAATTATCAGCGATACTTACAAATTGCAGCAGCAAATATAGAACAAGCTCGTACCGAAGTCAAGGTAGCCACAGAACAGTACGAACGCGATCGCGAGTTATTCAGTGCAGGAGCATTGCCGCGACGCCAGATGCTAGAATCTTTAGCTCACCTTACAGAAGGCAAATCCCTATTAACTAAAGCAAATAGCCGTACTGAAGTTTTGGATGCTGAGAATAAACTAAAACGTGCCCAGTCAGATGTAGAAGTGGCTCAGTCCCGCGTTCGCCTCAGTAGTGCTGCTTATGAAGCACGGCTAAAACAGTTAGGAACTATAGCTAATGAACAGGGACTTGTCACCGTGACAGCTCCGATTTCTGGCACGGTGGTAGATAGGGAAATTACGCTACACCAGACAGTTACAGTCGAGGCGGCTAGCAAACCGTTGATGACTATTTTGAACGCTCGCACTGTTTGGGCAACAGCAAATATTTATGAAAAAGACCTAAGCCAAGTAAAAATTGGTCAGCGAGTTAACGTCAAAGTGGCAAGCTTACCCAACAGGATTTTTTCCGGACGAATTACCGTAATTGGCTCAGTCGTAGAAGGGGAAACCCGCGTAGTGCCAGTGAAAGCCGAACTGGATAATAGTGATGGTTTGCTCAAACCAGGAATGTTTGCTGAGTTGGAAGTTTTAACAGACCTTTCACCTAATGCTGTCTTAGTTATTCCTAGTTCGGCTGTAGTTGACGCTAATGGCAAAAAAATCGTCTACGTTCAAAATGGTGATAACTATCAGTCTGCTGACGTCACTTTAGGTCAAACGTCGGGAGATTTAGTTGAAATTAAAAGTGGTCTATTTGACGGAGATTTGGTAGTAAATCAGCGAGCAACTGAACTTTATGCTCAATCCCTACGTGGCGGTAACAAGCATTCAGAAGGTGAAGAGGCTGGACATAAAGATTCAGCGAATAGTCAAAGTAACAGTGGTGTGACGTTACCTTGGTGGTTACTTTTCCCAGCAGGAGGTGCGGTCGCAGCAGGTGCTTTTTGGGCAGGTCGTCGCGCTCGATCTCCTATGGTACCAATAGACGATTTAGAGTCAGACATAATTGTCTATGAACCAGGGACTAATATAGACGATCCTAAGCAACCCACCTTATCTAGATCGGCTAGACGTGTAGAGGATCGTGAAGAAGATTGGCGGTGAAATTTCAACCTATTTCACTTTTAATTATAGGCTCTATTATAAATGCTTAACTCTGTTGTTAAATGGTCGATTGCTCAACGTTGGCTGGTTGTTATCGCCTCCATATTGATTACTCTGTGGGGATTTCGTGTTCTGACACAAATGCCACTAGACGTTTTTCCCAGCTTTGCTCCACCTGAAGTGGAAATTCAGACAGAAGCCCCCGGTTTAGCTCCAGAGGAAATTGAATCCCTAGTCACTCGCCCGGTCGAAAGTGCCATTAACGGGACGCCCGGGGTAGAAACGGTACGCTCCTCCTCTGCCGTAGGCATCTCTGTGGTTAAAGTTATCTTTGGTTGGGATACAGAAATCTATCGCGCCCGCCAGCTAGTGACAGAGCGATTGCAGCAAGCTCAAAACCAGCTGCCCAAAGGCACAGAACCACCACAAATTTCTCCCATTAGTTCCCCTCTGGGTGCCATCATCAAATACGCCTTTACCACCAACACCACTCCCCTGATGGAAGTACGGCGGATTATCGATTGGCAAGTAAGGAACCGTCTACTGGCTGTTCCTGGTGTTACTCAGCTTGTGGTGTTTGGTGGGGACGAACGTCAGTATCAAGTGCTGGTAGATCCAGACAAGCTGAAAGCATTTAATGTTTCCTTACAAGAAGTTAGTGAAGCAGTCCAAAAAGCAAATGTCAATGCCCCTGGTGGATTTTTAATCAATTCAGACCAAGAGTTGTTGATTCGAGGTGTGGGGCGGATTGAATCGATCGAGCAACTAAAGCAATCGGTAATTACTGCTCGAAATGGCACGCCAGTGCTGCTAAACCAGGTGGCTGAGGTACAAATCGGTGCAGCACTCAAACGTGGTAATGCCAGTTTAAACGGTAAAAAAGCCATTGTGGTAGTAGTTAACAAACAGCCACAAGCAGATACTCCGAAAGTAACTAGGGCAGTTGAAGCAGCAATGGCAGAAATTAAGCCGAGTCTGCCTGCCGATGTTAAAGTTACCGTCACTTTTCGCCAAGAAAATTTTATTGAAGCTTCAATCGAGAACGTTGTAGACTCCCTGCGCGACGGCATCATCATCGTCTCTATCGTTCTGATTCTGTTTCTAATGAATTGGCGTACAGTAGTTATCAGTCTGAGCGCCCTTCCCGTGTCTTTATTGCTGGGAATGATGATTCTAGATTGGACGGGGCAGGGCATCAATACCATGACGCTGGGGGGATTGGCTGTCGCTATTGGTTCGGTGGTAGATGATGCGATCGTGGACATGGAGAACGTTTACCGGAGATTGCGTGAAAACCAACTAGCAGGAACGCCCGTACCACCGCTACAAGTGGTTTTCAATGGCTCAGTTGAGGTGCGCGTTAGCGTTCTATTTTCGACAGTTATTATCGCCGTAGTCTTCGCACCCATTTTTGCACTTTCAGGTGTAGAAGGCCGTATTTTTACCCCAATGGGCGTGTCTTATCTACTATCAATCGCTGCTTCAACATTGGTAGCCTTGACGTTAACTCCGGCGCTATGTGCTTTGTTACTGGTTAATCGACGTTTGCCACATGACGAAACTTGGCTTGCCCGCAAAACTCACCAAATATATCGTCCGGCTTTGATGTTTTCTATCCGTTACCCCCAGATTATTGTGGCAGGTGCTGCGATCGCTTTTGTGGCTTCAATAGTGATCCTGCCCTCTTTGGGACGGGTATTTCTACCGGAGTTTCAGGAGCGATCGCTTGTCATTGCTACCAATCTCTATCCTGGTGTTTCTTTAGAGACTACCGATAGGGTGGGGTTGGCGATTCAAGATGCGCTGAAAAATGACCCTCGGTTTGATGCTCTACAGTTCCGATCGGGACGCGCTCCCGGCGATAGCGATGTAGGTGGTGTCAACTTTGGGGAAATGGATGTGGAGTTAGGACCTCCGGGGGTGAAAGACCGGAAAGCGACTATTGAGAAACTGCGGGATGAATATGCCAAATTACCTGGTGTGGCTGCCAATATTGGTGGCTTTATCTCCCACCGGATGGATGAAGTGTTATCAGGAGTCCGAAGTGCGATCGCTGTGAAAATCTTCGGCCCCGATTTAGAAGGACTGCGGACGCTGGGTAAACAAGTGCAATCAGCTATCAGCAAAGTTCCTGGTGTTGTAGATCTGCAACTGGAACCCCAAGTACCAATTAAACAGGTACAAATTAAGTTTGACCGAGCTGCTGCTGCTCGTTATGGCCTAACAGTAGGCGATCTAGCTTCAACCATTGAAACCGCCCTCAATGGACGAGTTGTATCCCAAGTCCTAGAGCAGCAGCAAGTGTTTGATCTTGTCGTGTGGTTGACCCCAAGCGCTCGTCGGAATCTAGAGACCATTCGTAATCTGCTTATCGATACCCCAAAAGGTCAGAAAATTCCTCTGGCTGAAGTTGCCTTCATTGACTATGGTACCGGGCCGAATACCATCAACCGTGAGAATGTTTCTCGTCTGATTATCGTTTCTGCCAATGTGTCGGGGCGGGATTTGGGTTCTGTGATTAATGATATTCGCAATCGTGTCAAGCAACAGGTACAATTGCCTTCAGGGTATTACATTCAATACGGTGGTCAATTTGAATCCCAAGAGCGGGCTACTCAAACTTTATTACTCGCTGGGGTAGTAGCATTTATTGCTATCGCCGTACTAATTTACTTTGCCGTCAAATCAATTCCGGCAATGGCGATGATTGCAATCAATTTGCCTTTAGCATTAATTGGAGGTGTAATTTCCGTAGCTTTGGGTGGTGGCATTATTTCCGTAGCTTCGATGGTGGGCTTTATTACCTTATTCGGTGTTGCTACTCGTAACGGGTTGCTACTGGTTGATAACTATAACAACAAGCTGGCTACAGGAATGCCTTTAAAGAAAGTTTTGGTTGAGGGTTCTATGGAACGACTTGTAGCCATTTTGATGACAGCTTTAGCATCAGCATTGGGAATGGTACCATTAGTAATTGGGAGTGGAGCCGGAAAAGAAATATTGCAACCTCTAGCTGTGGTAGTGTTGGGAGGATTGTTTACCTCTACAGCATTAACGCTGCTAGTTCTCCCTGCTCTGTACTCTTTATTTAGAAAATTCTTGGTGCCACAGAAGTTAGTACAACAGCGTGAAGTTGTTCGCAAATCAAGGTTTTAAATCTATCAATAGGAGGATGAAATCAAATGAAATCGGTTAAACTAAGTTTGGTGAGTGTTGGCATTGTAGCACTGGTTTTTTTGGGAGCCTGTAGCCAAAATGAGCAAGCAGCTAACCCAGATACAAGCCCTACAGGTGAAAAAACTGCTCCCTCTACTTCGCCCGGTGGGGAATCTAAAAATTCGCCATCAAGTCACAGCGATACGCCTCAAAAAGGAGGTCAAGTTGTGGAATCGGGCGCATATCATTTACAATTGGTACCAGAAAAAGGAGAAAAGGGAACTCATTTAGATTTTTATCTCCTTAAAGGTGAAAAACACGAGACTGTACCTAATGCCAAAGTAACCGCTCAGATGCAGACACCTGACGGTAAGCAGTCAAATCTAAACTTCACTTACGATTCTGCTGATAAACACTATTCTGTTTTGCTTCCAGACAAAACACCGGGTCAGTATCAGTTGAAAATTACTGCTGATACTAGCGGTGAAAAAGTGAATGGTCGCTTTAGTTTCAATCAATAATTTTGGATAATTAAAAGAGCGGTATGTTTTATATTTCCGCTCTTTGGCTATTCAGAGCATACATAGGGGAGTATAGCGCTTGCTATACATTAATGTTAGCTACGATGAGCGAGGATTTTTATGAAACGTTTCGGTAGTTTATTGGCGATCTCTATAGCTTTATTTTTCAGCCAGGGTTGTTCGCCGTCTGCGAAATCTGGGCAACCAGCAGTTGAGAACAAAGAGCCTGCTACAGGACACCAAATGAATGCGATGCAGCATGAGGGGCACGCGATGAGTGAGTCAGAGCATGGAGAAGATTCAACGACTACTCAGGCTAAATTAACTGTGGCAAACAAAATTACCCCAAACACTCCCGTGCCTGTAGTAATTAATATTCAAGACTCAAATGGGAAAGCGATCGCTAATTTTGACCGCTTTCAAGAAAAGCTAATGCACCTAATCGTGGTTAGTGACGATCTCCAGTTTTTTAATCACATTCATCCTATCTACAAAGGAAATGGGCGCTTTGAAGTAGAGACGAAATTTCCTCAAGCGGGTGGTTACACGCTCATAAGCGATTACAAACCAGCACAGGCTACGGAACAAGTTTCTGTGCTGAAAGTACAAGTACCTGGACAAAAACCTGCCCCTACTTCTGTTGACTTCAATCATACTAAGACTTTTGGTGACACCAAAGTAAGTCTTACCTTTGACACGACAAATCTCAAAGCAGGACAGGAAGTTACCATGATGTTTAACTTACAGGATGCTAAAAACGATCGACCCATTACAGATTTACAACCTTATTTGGGGGAAAAAGGGCATCTAGTCATCCTCAAACAGTCATCTGACTTGACAAGGGCTGACTACATACATGCCCATGCCATAAAAGATACAGCTGCTAGTCGAGTGAGTTATATGACTCAGTTTCCTCAGCCAGGAAAGTATAAGCTTTGGGGTCAGTTTAATCGAAACGGCAAAATTGTTACGGCTGATTTTTGGGTAAATGTTTTGTAATCGGATGCGAACCGATGCATCGTCGCTTGACACTCCTGTTAGCTGGAGCGTTTAGAATAGAAAGAGATTTTTTGGGAAGGCTAGAGCAACTAGCTAGTCTATGCAACCTATTTTAAAAAAAATGGCTTTTTGGCGTTTACCATTGTGGCGATCGCCACAATGGTAGGAGTTATCGCAGCCTGTTCTTCCACTGATGATTGTCATTGGAATGCGTTCTTTTTGACAAAGCACCCCGATCGTCATGCAGAACATCACGCCCACCATCACAATGGATAATAGGCAAGAATCCTGAAAAATTCTTGGTTAAAAGGGCTTTTTCGCGCTATATTTAAAGAAGGCAACAGTTTTCAAAGGACTACGCTAATCTAGTTTGTGTTTTCTTTATTTTCAGATGAGATGGATTTGAAGAATTGAAGAATCAACGTCTGTTTCTCAAAGGTAACCAGTCACTCTGGCGGCGTATGTCATTGAGTGTTCTTGTACTCACTGTGGGTGCAGGTGCTGTAATTTGGCTCGTTAGTCATGTTAATCTGTTGAACTGCTCTCAGAAATCGGCAACTTCCTCCTTGTCAAGCCAATCAGTGCTGCTTTTAAATAATAACCATGTTAGTGACGATAAATCCGCATCAGCAGTGACTCAAGCTGATGGCTTAAGCAAAGTAATTGCTTCTTTGGAACAACAAGCCCAAGACCAAATTCGCAGGTGGGAAGTGCCAGCGGAGTTTGAGGGTAAAACCCTATCAGAAGTAAAACTCCCTGGAAAAGAGAAAGTCATCGCCCTAACTTTTGATGACGGTCCTAATCCACCCTATACGCAGCAGATATTGTCTATTCTGAAGAAGAACAACATCAAAGCCACGTTTTTTCTGGTGGGGGAGAACGTTAAAGATTATCCCCTGTTGGCACGGCAAGAAGTTGCCGAGGGTCACGCCATTGCCAACCATACGTGGAGCCATAGTTACCGTCATTTTAGCCTAGATGGTGCTACTCATGAAATTGACGATACAGCGGCACTGATCGACCAAACCACTGGAGTAAAAACCTCTATATTTAGACCGCCTGGAGGCTTCCTACATAATGGACCAGCTGATGTAGCCAAAAGTGAAAAGTATTTCATCGCCATGTGGTCAGCTGATGCCAACGACTGGAAACGTCCAGGTGTTCCAACATTAGTGAATAATCTGCTGAGGGAGGTAAGTCCGGGTGGAATGGCGCTGATGCACGATGGTGGGGGCGATCGCTCTCAAACAGTTAAGGCTTTACCGCAAATTATCTCTACATTAAGAAATCGTGGTTATAAGTTTTTGACCGTGCCAGAACTCTTGGAAATGCAAGACTCTGAACTCAAAAGAGCTATGCCTGGTGTTTTGTCTAAAAAATGAGGGATTTCACAGCAATTTCATCTCGCTATATCATCCTAAGATCGGGAGACTAATTAAATTTTATTTCAAGAAAGTCTGAGATGAAAAATTACCTATTAGCTGTAGCAATGAATCTGGCTCTGGTTTCTTCAGTATCACCTGCTCGGGCAACAGGGAGCCATTGCGTAACATGTTCCACCCAGATTGTCCATAGTAAAGCACATCTTACTATCTTTCGCATGTTGAATGCTTCCCATCATATTGAACTGAAAATTGGATGTTCGGCGCTTTCACAACTTGAGATCGATGTGCCAGAGGGCATTGACATCCCCCAGAGAATTGAAATTACCGAGCGCTCTGGTCAAAAAGTTAATGCTACAGTTTCTGTTTCAGACAAAAAAATCATGATGACTTTTGCTCAACCTGTGCCACCCCAAACAACGCTGTCGTTCTTACTGAAAGGGATTAAAACTTCAGACTATGTGGATCGTACTTGGTTCTATACTCTCTCCGGTAGAAATGTTGGAACTTCAACATATATACCATTCGGTATAGCCCAGATTCAAAGTTACAAATGAGCTAGTTGGGATAAATGAGGATTTTGCTAGTTGAAGATGAGCCAGATTTAGGTGCGGTCATTAAGCAAACCCTAAATAGGGAAGCTTATGTGGTTGACTGGATTACTGATGGTACTGAGGCATGGTGGTATTTAACCAACCAGGAGGTGGAATATACGCTGGCTATCCTAGACTGGTTGTTGCCGGGATTGTCGGGGTTAGAGCTATGTAGACGTTTGCGGAAAAATAACAATCCAATGCCAGTATTGATACTGACAGCTAAGGATAAAATGGAAGATAAGGTAGCGGGGCTGGATGCTGGGGCAGATGACTATCTGGTAAAACCATTTGGCAATGAAGAACTGCTGGCGCGTTTACGAGCATTGCAGCGGCGCTCGCCTAAGTTCCAACCTCAGCCGCTACAAGTTGGAAACCTGCTCCTAGATTACAGTACCCGCACGGTTACTCTTAACAACTCTTCAGGTGTAGCTCCAGCCATTTCCTTAACAGCAAAGGAATTTCAACTGCTGGAGTATTTAATGCAACACCCGAATCAGATTGTTAGCCGCCACCAAATTCGCAATCACCTATGGGAACTAGATACAGAACCAATTAGTAATGTCGTGGCTGCTCAAATGCGTTTGTTGCGACAAAAGCTGGCTTCTTTAGACTGCGATAGCATGATTGAAACAGTACAGGGTATGGGATATCGCTTGAATCCGGCTCATGTATCAAGAAAGACTGTTTAATCGGACTCGCTGGCGACTGGCTTCGTGGTATGCAGCCGTAATGGGTATTATTTTGAGTCTGTGTAGCTTTACCGTTTACATGGTGCTAGTCAATACCTATTGGGCAGCTTTACACCGAGAGTTACAGTCAGTCGCGGGAACGCTGCACGACAGTTTAGAACCAACTCTCAAACAAGCCGGACGCCTTAACTCGAATTCCCAGCAACTCTTGCCATTCTTGTATGGCGAAAGCCAGCTGCTTAGAGCAAATAACATCTTCGCCCGGTTCTCCTAGGGAACGTCACATTTTGGGCGCGATTCACCAAGGCGACTACTATTTACGGTTGTTAGATAGCTCGGGACGCTTAGTTGCTGTAGCAGGAAACCAGCCACAGAAGCTGCCTGTGACTTTAAGAAAAACAGTTTGGCAAACCCTCACGGATGGCGAAGGCAACCGTTACCACCAAATTACCCTTCAGCTACATGCTCGAGATTATCGTCCTTGGGGCTATATGCAAGTGGGGCGAAGTCTCAAAAATTTGGATGATGCAATTGCAACTCTGGTATGGGTTTTGTTATTGGGTTTGCCTTCTTCTCTGCTGTTGGTAGGTGTTTCTAGTTGGTGGCTAGCAGGTTTAGCAATCCAACCGATAAAACTGTCATATCAACTTTTGCAGCAATTTACAGCCGACGCCGCTCACGAGTTGCGTACCCCCACAGCAGTAATACAATCGACAGTGGCTTTACTTCTCCTCACGAGTTCGCTGCCCGAGCCTGAAGCACGTTCAGAACTCTCGATCCTTGAGCGTCAGAGTCACCGGCTGTCTCAACTTGTTAAAGATTTGCTGCTTCTTAATCGCATGGAGAAAGCACGCCCTGCCGATGCAACAGCAACCCTGTTGTCTCAACGATCTAGTCAACGACCTTGTGGAGGAGCTTGAAGAGCTGGCGCTTGCAGCAGAAGTAATGCTAACCAGTGACATACGAGTTTCGGGGCCTCTGTATGTCATAGGCAATTCCGAACAGCTGTATCGTCTAGTTTCTAATTTAATTGCCAATGCCATCCAATACACTCGTGCTGGCGGACAAGTAACTGTTACATTAACAGTCAACGACAATCATGCTGCGATCGACATTCAAGATACGGGTATTGGCATTGCACCAGAGGAGCTTCATCGAATTTTTGATCGCTTCTACCGAGTTAACAGCGATCGCTCTAGGACTTCAGGCGGATCTGGTTTGGGGCTAGCGATCGCCTCTGCCATCGTAAAGGCACATCGCGGTAGCCTACAGGTGCAAAGTAAATTAGGCAAAGGTAGTACTTTCACCATTCGATTACCTTTGGGAGTATCCTTTTACCAAAGAACTGATCTGTGATTTGAAGGATGCTGTAGAAGAATTTGAAGATATTTTTTTCAGTAAAATTAGCATTACCTTTGTACGAAAGACCCGTTATTTTTGAAGTTTATTAATCTCCTCCACTGCATCGTTATACAATTGAGTATTCCTTTGTGAAAGATATCTGGCTGTTTCAAAATCAGAAAGTGCCGCTGATTTATTGCCTAAAATTTCCTTAATAATCCCCCGATTATAGTAGGTGATAGCATAATTAGGTTTGAGTTCTATTGCTCGAGCATAATCTGATAATGCTGCTTGTTTATCTTTTAAATCGTCGTAAACATTTCCCCGATTTAAGTAGGCTTCAGCGAAGTCTGGTTTGATTTTTATTGCACTATTATAATCTGCAAGTGCTAATTTATTATTGCCTAAATCCTTATAAATATTTCCCCGATTTAAGTAGGCTTCAGCGAAGTCTGGTTTAATTTTTATTGCACTATTATAATCTGCAAGTGCTAATTTATTATTGCCTAAATCTCTGTAAGCAACCCCCCGATTTAAGTAGGCTTGAGCTAAGTCGGGTTTGATTTCTATTGCTCGATTATAATCTGATAATGCTGCTTGTTTATCTTTTAAATCGCCGTAAATATTTCCCCGATTTAAGTAGGCTTCAGCGAAGTCTGGGTTGATTTCTATTGCTTTGTTTAAATCTGCAAGTGCTAATTTATTATTGCCTAAATGTCTGTAAGCAATCCCCCGATTTAAGTAGGTGATAGTATAATCAGGTTTGAGTTTTATTGCTCGATTATAATCTGATAATGCTGCTTGTTTATCTCCTAAATCCTCGTAAACATTTCCCCGATTTAAGTAAGCTTCAGCGAAGTCTGGGTTGATTTCTATTGCTTTGTTTAAATCTGCAAGGGCTGCTTTGTAGTTTTTGGCATCATGTTCATCATTTCCACGATTATAGTAATACTCAGCAGAGTTCGTCTCTGATTCCGCAACTGTTAATGTTGGCTTATGATAACTAGCTATTGACGACGACTGTGTTATTTCATCTCTCTGGAAATCCTGTACAGATTTTGTTAGTTGCTGCATTTGAGCAATTGCTAATTTTTCCCATTCCAACGTCCCAATCCCTAAAACTGCAATAGGTACGACAAACTTTAATATCCGGCTTCTCATGATCATAGCCGAATGGCACTTAGTTTAGGGTCCTCGAGCCTTGCCTCAAATGGCGGGGATCACGATGTAACAAGCTTTAAAGCCGAATAGACAGGGCGTCACTCGCGCTTTATAGAGTGGGTGGAAA
>CASBRB010000378.1 GCA_949127975.1 Oscillatoriales cyanobacterium PMM_0019
AGGGACGGCGAACTTTACATCGTGCAGGATAGGGCGTTTCCGGCCGAGCATAACAGGAATGGGTAGAAACTGCACCTCTTTCTATCTACCCCGAAAGGGGGACGGCTAATAAATTAGCCGTGTCGTGTTTCCGACCTGGGCTAAAGCCACACGGTTTCCAAACTCCCGGAGATTTTTAGATGACAGCTGCATCTTCCAAACTGTCGGATAAAGACTACACTGGCACAACGATCGATGTTGAGCCGCAAAGCGAACACCAGGGTAAAGATTCTCACCATACCTCCCCTTTGGCAGACGGAATCGGGGGCGGCTTGAATTCTCATGGTACTCCTGGAGGTGCATTAGCCACTGCCAAGGGAACTTTTTCGGAGTTTCTCGCCCCCCTGACTCCGGATAGTTTCAAACGAGTCATTATAGACGTCGAAACCAAGCTCAACGTCGTCAATCAAACCCTGTCCATGCTGCTCGACAGCCAAGGGTTTGAGACGATCCTCCAGGACATGTTGAATGCTATTACCTTGAAAACAGGAGAGTTACTGAGCGCCGATCGCACCACAATATTTTTGCTTGATGAAGAAAAAAACCAACTGTGGTCGATAGTGGCTGAGGGCGAAGGGGGGCGCTCTTTAGAGCTTCGGATACCTGCGGATAAGGGAATTGCAGGTGAGGTTGCCACTCTGAAGAAAGTTGTCAATATTCCGTTTGACTTTTATGACGACCCGCGATCGCTTTTTGCCCAAAAAAAGGACTCAGAAACTGGATATCGTACCTACACGATGCTGGCACTGCCCTTGCTGAACGAACAGGAAGAATTAGTCGCAGTCGTCCAATTACTCAACAAGTTAAAGTCCCCCAACGATCCAGAAGCAATCTTAGCTAAACGAATTGACTTTGAAGGCTTTACAGCAGAAGACGAAACAGTTTTTGCGGAATTTGCTCCAACGATCCGCCTGATTCTGGAAAGTTCCCGCTCGTTTTACATGGCGACACAGCAACAGCGGGCAGCTTCTGCACTGATGAAAGCAACTCGCTCCTTGAGCCAGAGCAGTTTAGATTTAGAAGAAACCCTGAAGCGGGTAATGAATGAAGCCAAAGAGCTGATGAATGCCGATCGTAGTACATTATGGCTCTTAGATAAAGAACAAAATGAGTTGTGGACAAAACTCCCCCTCGCTGATGGTTCCTTAAAAGAAATTCGCATCCCAATGGGGGTAGGATTTGCCGGGAGAGTAGCTGCTAATGGGGAGCGAGTGATTATTCCCTTTGACTTATACGAGCATTCTGGTTCAGAAACTTCCAAACAAACGGATCGGAAGACTGGTTATCGCACTTGTAGTTTACTCTGCATGCCTGTGTTTAACGCCGATAACGAGTTAATTGGTGTTACACAATTAATTAATAAAAAGAAACCGGGTGACTTACCCGCATACGATCCCGTTAATTGGCCGAATGCACCCGAATGCTGGAAGGCGAGTTTTAATCAAAGTGATGAAGCCTTCATGGAAGCATTTAATATTCAAGCTGGCGTAGCTCTGCAAAATGCCAAGTTGTTTGCCACAGTCAAACAGCAAGCACAAATGCAGCGAGATATCCTGCGCAGCTTGTCGAATGGAGTATTTTCGACTAATAAATCAGGTGTTATTATTGCTGCTAATGAAAGTGCTAAACGCCTACTAGGTTTGAGCGAATCAGACCGATTAGAAGGTCAAGTGATTGGTGATTTGATTAAAATAAAAGAAGGGGATTTTGATAAATGGTTCCAGGCTGCTTTGTCAGGAAAAGAAGAAAAAGACCGCCAGCAATACTACCCCGACCAAACTTTAATTACTGCCGGAGTGGAACAACATAGCATTCACTTATCTATTAACTCAATTGCCGATGCCAGCGATGCTAATAATATCTACGGGGCATTGGTGGTAATGGATGACATCAGCGATGAAAAACGCCTCAAGAGTACGATGTATCGCTACATGACTCAGGAATTGGCAGAACAGTTGCTACAAAGTGGTGATGCTAAATTAGGAGGCGATCGCAAGGAAGTTTCTGTACTATTCTCAGATATTCGCGGCTATACAGCCCTAACTGAAAGAATGGAAGCAGAAGAAGTGGTGCAGATGCTCAACGAATATTTTGAGTCAATGGTAGACGCCGTTTTTAGGCATAAGGGCACCTTAGATAAATACATTGGCGATGCCATTATGGCAGTCTTTGGTTCCCCCCTACCCTTGGAAGAACATGCCTGGATGGCGGTGCAAACGGCTATTGAGATGCGCCACCGATTGACGGACTTCAATGTTATTCGCGAATATAACAACAAGCCAGGGCTCCGGATTGGCATTGGCATCAACACCGACTCTGTAATCAGTGGCAATATTGGCTCCAGTAAACGCATGGAGTTCACAGCGATTGGGGATGGGGTGAATTTAGGCTCTCGCTTAGAAAGTGCTAGTAAGCAATATGGCTGTGACATTATTATCAGTGAAAGTACCTATACCCCTTGCAGCGATCGCATTTGGGTAAGGGAACTCGATCGGATTCGCGTTAAAGGCAAAAACCAACCCGTGTCAATCTTTGAACTGCTAGCGCTAAAGTCGGAGTCAATTTCTGACGAAATGCAGGAAGCGATCGAACTTTACCACCAAGGGCGCGAGTATTACCTGAAACGGAAGTTTACCCGTGCTATGGCTCAGTTTGGCACTATCTTGGAAGAAATTAATCCCAAAGATAAAGCGGCAGTCTTGCACTTGGAGCGCTGTCAACATTGGCTCACCAATCCTCCGCCTGAAGAATGGGATGGCGTTTGGACGCTTACAGAAAAATAGATATCCATTTAGGATAGGCAAAAGAATCCTGCGGTTGTAACTGTGGTCCCCGATAAGTTTTAAACACCAACTCAGCAGCAGGCTGTAGGGTATCCCTCAGGGTGGCTTGTTCGCCAAAAGCTTCAAACGCCAAACTCCACCAATTATTACCTCGAATATTCAGCTTAGTCAGTTCCACGGCACAGCTAGCTTCTTTCGGTTGGGTGATGGGAACAAGTGTTAAGGATTTACTATTGGGTATTTTATATAGGCGCTGGTAGCGACTTTTTGCGATGGCAAGCCACTGTTTTTCTCCCACGACCCGCTCTAGCGTGATACTATTTACACTGGGATCTTCACACATCCACTTTACCCAGTTTTCTACATTGCCTGCGTAGCGCGAATCAAAACTCAGCACACCCAATTCCCAAGAGCGCCACTTTACTTCCAAACGCCCCTCTCGCAGTTTGATGTTGAGATACTCACTCATCGGAGTGGTGATGAGATAGACGTCTTCTCGGTTATCTGGTGTCAGGGGTGGCTCACCGGGAAAATCTTCATAGAACCATTGTTCCACCTCTGTTGTGGGTGTGCCGCGATAAAACCAACGCATTTCTAAGCTTGTTACCATTTTTTAAGTTTCCTAAATATCTCAATGGCTTATCTATCGCGAATTTTCGTTTATCCCATCAAAGCCTTGGACGGTGTTGCTCTCACTGAGGCAATTGTACTCAAGAGTGGGGCCTTAGAGCGCGATCGTCAACTAGCGATTTTTGACTCACGAGGAAATTTTGTCAATGGCAAACGCAATTCTAAAGTCCACTTACTGCGGACTTCCTTTGACTTTGATAGCGGTACGGTTGGCTTACAAATTCAGGGTTCAGAGCAAACAGAGGTTTTTCACATTGATAAAGAACGTGTGGAATTAGAGGCTTGGCTGAGTCAATATTTCGGGTTCCAGGTAGAATTGCGGCAGGACTTGGTAACTGGCTTTCCAGATGATCCCGACGCCTCTGGCCCAACTATTATCAGTACAGGAACTATAGAAACTGTTGCCTCCTGGTTTCCTGGAGTAAGTAATGATGAAATGCGACGACGACTGCGAACCAATATAGAAATTGCCGGAGTACCCCCCTTTTGGGAAGATCGACTATTTGCCCAGATGGGCGATTTGGTTGAGTTTCAGGTAGGGCAGGTGTTATTTGTAGGCATCAATCCTTGTCAGCGTTGTGTGGTGCCAACACGAGATTCATGGAGTGGCGAAGTTTATCCTAACTTTCAAAAAATCTTTGTTGAGAAGCGAAAAGAAACAATACCTACGTGGGCACATACATCTCGCTTCAATCACTTTTACCGTCTGAGTCTGAATACGCGCATACCAGAATCAGAATTGGGTAAAATTTTACAGGTAGGAGATGAAGTTAATCATGTCTCAGATTTAAGGTGAGTCCAGCATAAAAAATGTGGGTAAGGACAAGGGCTCAGCCTGGGAACGAGGAAATGAACGAGAAACTAGAAAGAACACCGATTGCAGGGCTAGCATATTTATGGGCAAGGTAGCCTTATCTACCTAGTAGAGAATTTTTTCCCAACTCTTGACATTTAGGTTTTTTTATGATAATGTAAAATTGATGAGGAAGAACTATGCTTTTTTTGGTAAAATTGCTAATATTCCCATTATCTAAATATAGCACATTTAACCCAAGGGGGGAATAAAAGTTTTATTCCTAAAACCTTTGGTTACTATAGTTTTTTCTCATCTAACCTCCGAGCGAGAGTCCCTGAAAACTTATCGAATAACTGCTAATGTAAAGAAAAGTTTCTTTTCTAGGCGGATGTAAGCAAAGATTTATGACAGGCAATACTGCCACCCAAGAGCAACCACCACAGTACTACACTCGATCGAATGCCGAGAATAGCCAACAGCGGATAGTCTTTTGTGACTTTGACGGGCCGCTGGTGGATGTATCCGATCGCTACTACAGCACCTATAGACTAGCACTAGCAGACACCCAAGCTTTACACCTAGAGCAAGGCATAAATCTGCCCATCCAGGTACTGAGCAAACAACAGTTCTGGCAAATGAAGCAGGATCGCGTCCCAGATATAGAAATAGCCATGCGATCGGGATTGCAGGGAGAGCAGATAGCAGTATTTATGGGGCGCGTCAGAGAAATAGTCAATCAGCCGGCCCTGTTACAGAAAGATAAAATTCAACCAGGAGTTAGGTGGGCATTGGCACTGCTACATTCTCAGGGTGTGCGGTTAGTATTAGTCACGCTGCGCCTGCAAAGCGAAGCCACACAGATATTACGAAATTACGGACTAGCGCGTTTGTTTAGCGGCATTTATGGCACAGAGGAAGCCGCTGCCGCTTATCAAAACTACGCCGAAGTAAAAACGCAACTGTTAGCAGCAGCCATTGCCGAACAAACAGTACCCGATTGGAATTCGGCGTCAGCGTGGATGATAGGCGACACTGAAGCGGATATTTTGGCGGGGCAGGCAATGGAAGTTTCCACCATCGCCCTGACATGCGGCATTAGAAGTTGCCAGAGCCTGAAGAAATTTCACCCAACTCGCATCCACAACGACTTACTTGCAGCTGCCCATTACCTCCTGGGGATAACACAACTGGTGGGCTGCTAAGATTGCTGTACCTTCGTGCCCTCCCACCAACGATTGAGCGGATAATAAACCACCGGAGCCCAAAGACTGGTGAGGATAGCAGAAGAGAGGGTAATGCGTTCGTGTGCAACCCAAATTTCAGCCCAAGAGCGCGAGCCCTGTAACAAATACTGAAGCGCCGTCACCGTACCCGCCAGCATCGTCATTCCAAAGACAATTAACGCCACCGAAATAAAATCTTCCTGTATCCAGCGCTGCTTTTGCAGCCGAGCCGTCAATATTCCCACCAACATCAAGCTAAGAGCATGGGTGGGATCGGGGGAAGTCATGCCATCTTGAATCATGCCTAACGCCAGCCCAGCTACCGCGCCATGAAAAGGCGATCGCTTCACACTCCAAGCTACCACCCAAATTAACAACCAATTCGGGCCAATGCCTAATAACTCCATACCTGGCAGGCGAGTAGGCAACACCAGCAAGCACACCAGTACAGAACCAACATTAACTGACCAATTGACAAACTGACGAGCGCGGGGTGATAAGTTAGAAATTTTGAGCAAAGTTTCCATTCTCCAACTTAGAGCCTAGAGCTATTCGCTGGTGGGTGGATAAACAACTACCCACTCCAAATAACTAATCGGTGCGGTAAACTCGATCGCCGCTTCAGGAGCGGGGCTTTTCTGTAAATTTAAAGACTCCACACGTCCTACTGGCAAGCCGGACGGGAACAACTGGCTAACCGATGAAGTTACCAGCACATCGCCCGGACGCACATCCAACACTTTATCAAAAAACTGCATCACAGCTTTGTGGGAGTCTTGTCCCCGCATATAACCCATTTGGTGGCTCCGACTGACCATAACACCCACTCGCGAAGCGGCATCACTAATTAGCAAGACACGGCTGGTATGGGGTGTAACACTTACCACCCGACCGACTAAACCGCCGGGAGCCATGACATATGAGCCAACTTGGATACCATGTTTAGTGCCTCTACCCAATGTCACCTCTTGCCACCATTGGTCGGCACTATGACCTACAATCGGAGCGACTATTCCTGGCTGTTTGCGCTCCGCCACATAACCCAATAGTTGTTTTAACTTTTGATTTTCGGTTTGCAGTTGGCTTAACTGCACAAGCATTTCCTGTACGCGGGCATTAATTAACTTCTCCTGTTGATTAGGGTTGGATTGAAAGGGACGGGTAAGCGACTGGTAAACCTCAAAAATTGCTGCCCCCTGGGTTTGTTCAATCACCCAAGCAGTTCCCAGGGTTAGTCCCACCAACACAACTTGTAACCAGTGCCGATCCCACCAGCGACGCAACGTAAACATAAAAAGTTAAGAATACCTGAGTTTCTGTAAAGGTATGAATTTGGTCAATTGAGTGATGACAATTGACCAATGACAATTGACCGATGACACTTTACATATTCCGAGAACGGCCACTGAACACCCGCTCTAGCTGTTTGAAATTCTCTAGGACACGACCTGTTCCTAGCACAACACAACTCAACGGGTCTGCTGCTACGTGCGTCACAATGCCAGTTTCGTGGCTGATAAGCGTATCGAGCCCTTTGAGCAAAGCACCACCCCCAGCCAGCATAATGCCTCGGTCAATAATGTCCGCAGCTAGCTCAGGCGGCGTCCGTTCTAAAGTACGCTTAACCGCCTCAATAATCACAGAAAGAGGTTCTGACATACTTTCACGAATTTCTGGCCCCTTGATAGTGACAGTTCGTGGTAAGCCAGAGAGCAGGTGCAAGCCTCTTACCTCCATCATGACATCACTATCTTCATGAGTCGGGTATGCTGAACCGATTTGAATTTTAATTTCTTCAGCAGTGCGCTCCCCAATTACCAAGTTATGGACTTTTTTCATGTAATGGATGATAGATTCACTGAGTTCATCACCAGCAATCCGCACAGATTCACTAATCACTGTACCTTGCAAGCTCAGCACCGCTACTTCCGTCGTGCCGCCGCCAATATCAATGATCATGTTGCCAGTTGGCTCTGCCACTGGTAGTCCAGCACCAATTGCTGCTGCTACTGGCTCATCTATCAAAAAGACTTCTCTAGCTCCAGCCTGAGTGGCAGCCTCCATTACCGCTCGTCGTTCGACCCCGGTGACGCCGCTAGGAATACCAATCACAATCCTTGGGGAGAAAAGGGGTGTGCCTTCTTGTACCCGCCGGATAAATTGCTTGAGCATCATCTCCGCAGTATCGAAGTCTGCAATTACTCCATCCCGGAGAGGCCGCACAGCAATTACATTTCCTGGAGTCCGTCCCAGCATTTTTTTGGCGTCCTCGCCCACTGCAAGAGGGATTTTTAAGTTTTGGTCAATGGCGACAACAGAAGGTTCCTGTAGAACAATGCCTTTGCCGGATACATAAACTAAGGTATTGGCAGTCCCCAGGTCAATTCCCATGTCCCCGGATTTATAAAAACGACTGAAAAAACCCACGCGTTTCTTGGCCCCCAAATGCTGTTGTGTGCGAAGGAAATGTATCCTAAATATAACCGAGGTGGATCTTATTATGTTATGGACTCTAAGTCTAGTGACAACCAGCCCTACCAGGGTCTATAATTATTCTCTCATAGTTAGCGCCGCTCAGCGGTATGACGACGCCGCATGTCCGCATAGGCGCGTTGCCTTACTGGTAAATGATTCTATAAGTATCATTCTGGCATTAAATTTGCGCTTCCGGACAAAACCACGATACACTACCATTGAGTACATCAGTACTAATGGTAGTTTATGAATCTTAATGTAGTTCATCTTGTCGGTCGTGTGGGTGGAGACCCAGAGTCCAAGTATTTTGAATCTAGTAACAGCGTTGTGTGTAAACTAACGCTAGCAGTCAAACGTAGAACTAGCAAGAGCGACGAGCCTGACTGGTTCAACTTAGAAGTGTGGGGCAAAACAGCAGAAGTAGCAATTAACTTTGTGCGTAAGGGCAGTTTAATTGGGGTTCAAGGCTCCCTCAAGTTTGAAAGCTGGGTCGATAGCGTCACAGGAGACAACCGCTCCAAGCCGGTGATTCGCGTCGATCGTCTCGATTTATTGGGTTCCAAGCGAGACACAGACTCAAATGCAGTAGAGAGCAACAACCAATCGGAGTTCTAAGTCTGGGATGAAGGATGAACCGTTTCACCTTTCATCCTTCATATCAAGATCCTGTCTCTAGTAGCTGATTTCTAGGGTAACGGTGGCATCTACCTGTTGCTCACCACCCACCACGGGTGTCGGCTGGCTGGAAATAGCCATATTTGCAGCAGCGCGAGCCAAGGGTCGCGGGGGTGATAAATTAGCATTGTTGACGTGGATACTAACAACTTCCCGACGAGTGAGTTTCAAGGCACCTAAAACAGTGTCGGCTTGGCTAGTTGCGTCAGCCGTAGCTTCGCGTAGGGCTTGTTGTTGAGCAGTCGCGATCGCGCTATCAGATGCCACAAAACTAATGCCGTCAATCTGCGTAGCTCCAGCTTTAACAGCCTCATCCAATAAGTCACCGACTTGTTGGGTATTTAAGCGAAAGCTAACGGTATTGCTAGCCACATACCCAGTCAGGCGCTGAGTATTGTTCTCGTAGCTATAAGTAGGGTTAAGCTGGATACCAGTCGTTTGCAATTTTTCCACATGGCGCGATTGTAGCAAATCGATCACTGCATTTGACCGCTGTGCTACTTCCTGCTGTACTGCGGTGGCTGTTTGTCCCTGAACTTGGACGCCTAATTGCACCTGCGTCTTAGTTGTGGGAATCATTTCCACGCCTCTACCTGTAACAGTAATGGTTCTAGGCATTTTTTCTTGAGCTAGAGCTGGATAAGTCAGGGTGAGACTCAATATACCCAAAAAAGTAACTATAGCCAATAATCGACGCCCAGTACCAGAGTGGATCGAGGATAGGATGTGGTTGTGCATCTTTACTACAATTGGTTTAGATTGGTTCCTGGTTCTTAATCTGCCATTAAAACGGACACTTTCTTAGAAGTGTTACCGTTTTAGCAACACTCAGTCAAAACTACCAAAGCACTATTGTAGTAAAGTAGAAAAATCGATTTATGCAGGTCTTTAGGTGAATTTACTCACCCTAACCAACTCGTTGCCAATCTGGAACAAAATCACTCCACAGCTAGCAACGGCAACAGCAGCAGAAAGTGGAACTTGGGTTTTGGCAGGGGTGTTGCTCAGCTTAGTGGTGATTTACCTTGCCAGCAAAATTGGCGGTGAAGCTTCACACCTGCTGGGATTCCCACCAGTCTTAGGTGAACTGGTTGGTGGTGTGGTTGTGGGTGTTTCAGTTCTACATCTGCTGGTATTTCCAGACAGAGTGATAGACAGTTCTGATTCTGTAATTATGATCTTGCTGCGCACCGAAGTTGGGTTGGATGCCAACACAGCAAATGCCACATTCGCCTCCATCAGCGGAGTCATGTCCGTATTGTCGGATTTGGGTGTGATTATCCTGCTGTTTGAAATCGGCTTGGAATCCAACTTAAGGGAACTCATCGCAGTCGGGTTTTCGGCGACAATCGTGGCAGTGGTTGGGGTAGTGGTGCCCTTTACTGCTGGCAGTGTGGGGCTAATGACTTTGTTTGGTGTGCCTGCTGTGCCTGCAATTTTTGCTGGAGCCGCTCTGAGTGCCACCAGTATTGGTATTACGTCCAAGGTGCTATCAGAACTAGGGCGTCTCACTTCTAAAGAAGGTCAAATTATTCTGGGCGCTGCCGTAATCGATGACGTCCTTGGTATTATCATTTTGGCTGTGGTCGCCAGCCTAGCCAAAACTGGTAACGTGGACGTGGGGAACTTGGGTTATTTGATATTTAGTGCTAGTGCATTCCTGCTGGGTGCGATTTTATTGGGCAATGTTTTCAATAAATCCTTTGTAGCGATCGCAGATAAACTAAAGACGCGGGGCTCTCTAGTGATACCAGCACTGATTTTCGCCTTTATTTTATCCTACATTGCCGCCGCCATCCGCTTAGAAGCTATCTTAGGAGCGTTTGCGGCGGGATTAGTCTTCGACGAAACAGATAAGCGTCGAGAACTGCAAAAGCAGGTACTTCCCATTGCTGATATGCTGGTGCCGATTTTTTTTGTCACTGTGGGAGCCAAAACCAATTTGGGGGTACTCAACCCAGCTATTCCCAGCAATCGGCAAGAATTAATCATGGCGGCTTTTTTAATTACAGTGGCTATCATAGGTAAGGTGTCCACCAGCTTAACGGTGTTTAATCAACCCAAAATCAACCGCTTGGCTATTGGTGTCGGCATGATTCCGCGAGGAGAAGTGGGGCTGGTGTTTGCTGGTGTCGGTTCAGCCATTGGAATTCTCTCGGACTCATTGTCAGCCGCCATTATTATGATGGTGATTTTGACAACTTTTGTAGCCCCCCCTTTGTTAAGAGTGGTGTTTCACTCATCCGCTCC
>CASBRB010000379.1 GCA_949127975.1 Oscillatoriales cyanobacterium PMM_0019
ACTATCTGCTGACAGAATGCTTCTAAGTTTTCAGGTATATGATGAAAAGCATCACTATAAACTTGAAACTGTTGAGTTGTTGAATCTGTATCGCGACCTGTGTAGTAACAGTAAATCTCCAAGTCTTGTCTGTTATGATTTTTGAGCCAACCCAGTGTAAACTTAGTTACAATATGATTTCTCAAGTATGCTGAAACGTACCCAATACGGATTTTTTCACCATCTCCCACAGGCGGCATAGTTAAAGATTTAGCCCATTGTGGATAGTTGGCTGCCATAATCCTCTGTACAAACTGTCCGTACAAAATTTGTAGCTCTAGATCGTTTTTACCTTGAGCCTGTAGGTAAAAGTTTGTATCAAAACTTATACCTCTGAGAGCATTTTTTATAGCTTCAGCATTGTCTAAGGAAGTTTCCTGAATTAAATTCTCTAAGTGTTCTGTAAACCTGCGCCTGTAAAAATCAATTTCTGATGAACTATTATAAACAATAGGTAGTAAACGTGCATTCGCAAGTTTCACAGCTAGATCGTTCGGTATCAAGCGCGATGCTTCATTAGCAACTGCGATCGCCTCATCAAGCTGGCACTTTGCTATCAGGACATTTTCCAGGTTAAGGTAGCTACCAAAATGCGTAGGATTGGCGGCGATCGCCTGACGATAAATTGACTCAGCTTGCTCGATCGAACCTGCGTTATACAGGATATTTCCTAAATTGTTATAAGCATCAATATACTGAGGATTAAGTGCAATTGCTTTTTCATAAGCTTTAATGGCTTGAAAATTGTTACCAAGTTTCTCTAGCACTAAACCTAAACTATAATGATGTAGAGCCTTTTCATCGTCAAGCGACAAACACTTAAGCAGCATAGCTAGTGCATCTTCATATCGCCACATCTCGTAATAAAGCATACCGAGATTGTGGTAAATATTAACATGACTGCTATGCCACTGTAAAATTTCCTTATACTTTTCTTCCGCTTCTACAAGTTGCCCTGTCGAGTGTAATCCTAATGCTTGATTTTGCAGAGAATCTAATATTTTTGCTTTTCCTTTTACCTCAACTTGGACGTATAAATCGTAAATTAATTTAACGATCAGCTCGTTGCGATATTTCTCAACAAAAGTTGACCACTTATAGCTGCTTTTTTGATTTACATCCCAATTGAAAATCTGTATACCATTCCAAAATGTGCGCTCCCCATTTTTTGGTGTAGGCAAATCGAGAAGTAGTTGAACCTCAGGAAATGCACTCATAAAATCCCAATTAGCTTGTTGCACTGTACTACAGTTACTATCATCCACAATAATTAGGGCTTTATCGGCAAGAAAAGGTTTTACTAGCAGCAGTCCTAATAACTGAGAACGATAGTCATGAGCGCCATCATAAAGATATACACCGATTTTGACTTCGGGGTTAGTTTCTCTTAAATCAAAGAAAAATTCTTCAAAATCTTGATTGCAAAAAATTACTTGTTCATCTACATTAAACAGTGATAAGTTATTATTTAATTTGTAAAAATTTTCCCCATCCAAATCAAATTCGCAAAAATTGTCTACTGCGTATGCCATCCGCTCTGTGTGATTAAGGAGTGCGCCTATCAAAGTTGCCCCCTGAAAGCAGCCAATTTCACAGTAAACTTCATCGGGTTCCATACACGACACAGCAAAGTTTAGTAGCTGCATTATGTTGGCTGTGGTCATTCCTTTAACTTGCTCTAACGCTGCTCTAAACACGTCAGACTTGGGACGAACTGACGACTGTCCCCAGTTGTCGTATAATCCCGGTAGCTGCTTAATAAATCTTTCATAGTCCATATTGGTAGCCTGGTTGGAGAGCCGATCGGATCTTGCTCTATTTGGTATATAGCAATTCCATTTGAGATGTAAAATTTTCTTACTCCCCTCTCCCCCTTTGGGAGAGGGGTTGGGGGTGAGGGTATTTTTACAACTCATTTAGACTTGTTATATTTCTTTTATAGCAGCGATCGGTAATTCTTGACAAGAGCGTGGGTGATGAGTGATGGGTGTAGCCCCCAAAAGCACTATTTATGACCGTTTGGTAGCATATATGGATATTGTACAACTGCAACAACAGGCAGGTAAATACCTGGAGCGATGTCACTACAGTGATGCTATAGCTCTTTATCAGCAATGTATTGACGCTAATCCCACTGCGATGTCCAACTATTGGCATCTTGGACTAGCCTTGTTGCTTCAAGACTCAGAGCTAGAGGCTCAAGCTGTCTGGCTGTCAGCCTTAGGGCAGCAAACTCCGGAGAAAATGGAGGTATGCTTAGTAGAATTACTTAAGGTACTCTCAACAGAAGCAAGCCGACTACTCCAGTCGGGCAATGTGGAACTAGCAGAAAGGATTTATGGGCAAATTCTAGAATTGGATTCAAATCAGGCTGAAGCTTACTACAATTTAGGAATTGCTATTGCCCATCGAGGAGATTTAGATGAAGCGGTTGCCTGTTGGCAAAAAGCGATCGATCTCCAACCTGATTTGGCTGATGCTTACCAAAACCAGGGTTGTGTCCTTCAGAAACTAGGGAAATTTGCAGAGGCTATTCCTTGCTATTTAAAGGCTCTAGAGATTAAACCAGACGGGCAAATTAATTACAATTTAGGGATTTGTTTTTGCCAAGAAGGTAAACTGGATGAAGCGGTAGCGTGTTTTCAATCGTGCATTCAGTTGCAACCATACTACACGCAAGCTTATGGGGATCTAGGATATGCTCTGCTGGAAAAAGGCAAACTCGAAGAGGCTTATACCTGTTTCCAATCCTGCATTCAGCTACAACCAGCCTTAGCGCTAGCCTACTGTAGTTGGAGCGATGCTCTGACAATAAACGGCAAATCAGATCCGGCAATCACCCGGAATGCCCGTTTCCTAAAAGCACTACAGGAGCGAGCAGACTCAGATGAAGTCTACTTTTATTTAGGGAATGCTTTGGCAAGCGAAAGTAAGTTTGACAGGGCAATCGCCTGTTACAAAAAAGCACTACAAATTCAACCAGATAAAGCTGAAATCTATTTGGATTTAGGGAAGGCTCTGGCACAACAAGGAAATTTGCAGGAAGCGATCGACTGTTACCACAAGGAACTGGAACTTAACCCAGATTCGGCAGAATTATACTTTTATTTAGGTAACGCCCTGTTAAAAAATGGCAAGTTGAATGAAGCCATTAAATTTTATCAAAAGAACCTGGAAATTCAACCTGAATCTGCCAATGCTAGGTGTAATTTAGGAATTGCTCTTGCCCAACGAGGTAATACTGAGGAAGCGATCGCTTGTTTCCAAAAGTCAATCGAGATTAACCCAGACTTATCTGAACTTATATATAATGTTACGATTACCCTTTGCCAACAAGGTAAACTAGATTCGGCAATCCCTTGTTTCCAAAATCTCCTACCAGTTCCTCCTCCAAATGGGTTTTACGAATCAACGTGGGATTGGGCAGTTACTCATAATTTGGAAAAAAGTAACTATATAAATATTTATCCTGAAAATCAAATTTATTTAACACCACCTATCACGCTAGATAGCTCTGTACATTTTAGCTTTAGGTTTGGCACTAAAGTTACATTACCAGCATCCTTTGTTGCCGTAGTGCCAGAAGGACGTTATTGGTTGAATAGAACTCAGACTCAAACTGCCATAATCACCCCCGATAATCAGCTTTTAGCAGATGTTTCCCCAGATTTTCCAGTTCTGAGTCCAGGGCACCCAGATAAACATCCCAGCAAGCATTTGATTTTTTCTTCAGGTAAATTACCACCAGTCCACAGTATTGATGGAACAGTAGCCGTTTTATCAGGACTATTAAACGACGTATATTTTCATTGGCTGTTTGACGTACTGCCACGCATTGAATTACTGCGCCTTAGTGGGATAGATATAGATTGTATAGATTATTTTTTAATCAACAGTCGCTTCCCATTTCAAAAAGAAACACTAGAAGCTTTAGGTATCCCAGAGCCAAAAAGACTAGAAACTTATAAGTATCCTCATCTCCAAGCCACAACCTTAGTAGTTCCGTCTTTTCCTGGTAGCATAGCTTGGATGCCAAAATGGTCTTGCGATTTTCTGAAAAGTACGTTTTTGAATAAAACAGCTACTAATAAAATAGAGCGGATCTATATCAGTCGTGCGAATGTTGCAAATCGACGGATCGTCAATGAAGATGATGTGATAAATTGTTTAAATAAATTTGGTTTCAAAAGCGTAACCCTAGAATCCATGTCAGTCACAGAACAAGCAGCATTGATGGCTGATGCTAAAGTTGTAATAGCTCCTCATGGAGGTGGTCTTACCAACACTGTATTTTGTACTCCAGGAACTAAGGTGATAGAGATTTTTTCACCAAATTTTGTATATCCTTGTTACTGGCTGATTAGCAATATAATAGGGCTTAAATATTACTATTTACTTGGCGAAGTGTATGAAGGTTTATACTTACATAATTTTATCTACAACAACTCTCGTTTTGAAGATATTTTCGTCAATATTGATTCATTATTAAAGGTGATGAAGTTGGCAGAAGTTGTTTAAATCGATAATTTTACTTCCTCTGCCAATAAAGACACGCTTATACGCGACATAATAGTTACTAAACCAATAGTCAGATATGGGCAGACCCGCTCATATCTTTCAGCTCAGTCATTTTGAGCGGCAATGCTTTACTCAACTCACGGACGCGAGTGATTTTCAAGCTGATCCG
>CASBRB010000380.1 GCA_949127975.1 Oscillatoriales cyanobacterium PMM_0019
CTCATCCAAGAAAATCACCACGATCAAAAAGGTATTGACCAACTACACCAAGAAAAAGCCAGAGTTTGCTTGGATGAATGAATTGTCATCCAAGGTCTATCAGAGTGCATTCCAGGCATTGCAAACTGCTTTTTCCAGATATTTTAAAGGATTGGCAGAATACCCAACATTCAAGCGCAAGAAAGACACCAACTCATTCACTGTCTATGATGGCAATAGAGTGGTGCTTTTGGACGCAGGAAAAAAGATAAAAATCCCCACACTGGGAACATTTAGGCTTAAGGAACCATTAGATGCCAGATATGTAACTCAGACTTTCACAATTTCCCGAAAGGGTAATAGGTGGTTTGTCGCATTTAGTGTAGATGCAGAAAGACTGCCACCCCTATACCACGAACAAACTATCGTAGGTGTGGATTTAGGTGTGAAATGCTTTGCCACCCTGTCTGATGGCACGATTTATGAAGCGCCAAAGCCCATGAAAAAAGCGAAAACCAAGCTGGGCAAGATACAATGGCAGCATCGTAATAAACAGTTGGGCAACGTCCGTCAAGGGCTCCGGAAGTCAAAGAATGCGGCAAAGTATTACATCCGTATCGGCAACAAACACGCCCATATAGCTAATCAAAGGCGCGACTTCTTGCAGAAGACGACGACAGAAATTAGCCGTAAATACAGTGTAATTCGGATAGAAGATCTAAATGTTTTAGGCATGGTAGCAAACCACAAGCTATCGGCTGCGATTTCAGATTTAGGATTCTACGAGTTTAGACGCCAGTTGGTATATAAACAAGAGAATTATGCGACTAGGGTGGAATTGGTAGACAGATGGTATCCATCTAGTAAATCTTGTTCGTGTTGTCACCACATTCAACCAATGCCGTTGAGTGAGCGCATATTTAACTGCCAACATTGCAGGGCTAGCATGGATAGGGACTTGAATGCCGCAATCAATCTGATGCTTGCCCCAATGGATAAGATAGGTCGGGCTACGACCGAATCAGACGCCTGTGGAGAGGTAGGAGCCGACTCCCCTCAGGGAAACAGGAAGTAGGCAGCAAAGTCCTGCATTGTCCGGTAATGTGTAGGTTCTATATAGCAGTGTCAATCAATCAAACTCAGGAGGCCACAGTTCTGATACAGGTAGCTCCCATCCCGGCAGCAGTTCTGGAACGGCAAGCGTATCGGAGCCTTTTAACTCAACAGCCGATTGGTTATGGCGATAAACAGTGACTGTGCGTTTGTCAGGATCGATCAGGATACCGACAACTGTGCCGAGTTCTAAGAATAGCTCAATTTTCTCAACAAGTGGCTTAACTCGGTCAGTCTTAGACTTAACCTCGACTATTAGATCTGGCACTAGCTTGACAAAATCCCGTTTAGTCTTCTTAAGTTGATCGGCTCTTACAAAAGATACATCTGGGGCGCGGAGGTTTCTGGGTTCTGAGTCACCATTATTGGCATCTTCTGTTTCGCTGTTGGGTAAGATAAAGCCAGCAGAAGAACCAGTAACTCGCCCTAAGCGCCGAGGCATTACCCAGTTATTGAGGAAGGTTAATAACCGAGAGCCAATTTCATCTGACTCGTAATCGGACGGCCCCATAACTAGGATGCTCCCATCTAATAATTCCATCTGCCAGTCTGGATGCTCGGCTTGTAGTTGCTCTAAGTTGGCAATAGTCATGGACATCTGGAATGACTCGCTTGAGTGTTTTTCTTCAGAATAACCTAATACGGTTTAGTTAAGCTCTAGTTAGGAGTTTAAGCGCCTAGGCGCAAATAAACTCAACTATGTTAAAATGTTTTTACAAAGGTTAGGTGGTTGGATAAAAAGTTATGGATGCGGCTCTCCAACACTTAGTGTGCTAAGTGTTGGAGAGCCAAAAAACTAACCCTACTCAAAAGATTTGAGTAGGGTTAATTTTAGTTTGGTTAACCAGGTTTAAAAAATTAACTCGAGCTTAAGGTGCCGCAACTACAGGCTGTTGCGCTGCAGTTTCCAGTACCCGTAAACTGGGAAAAAGAAAATGATTTTCTTCGACGTATTGGGCACCAAATAGTCCCTTTTCAGCCCAGAAGTATCGATCTGTAGTATGTTCATTACGCTTCACGAGCAGTAAAGCAGGGGGTAAAATACCCTCAGCTTGAATAAATTTTCGTGCTGCTGTGACCGGTTTATCTTCGCCACTTTCTATACTATACTGAGGCACATACTCCAGAATCCTACGGCCTTCCTGGCGACGGCGACTTTTACGCTTGCGTCTTCTTGCCAACCTCCATTACCTCCTCTTTCTGCTGACAGTTTGTAATGTTCGTTACAAAAGCCGTCGTCATTCTATCCCTTTGATTTTAAAATTTCAAGTGGTGTTTATAAAAAGGGAAAAATCCGGCAAACCCTTGCCTGTAAAGGGAATAGCCCAGTAAAAACTCCCATCAGGCAACCAAGGCTTACATAAAAATATAATAATTGTAACAAAACTTAATAAAAGCGCGGTTACCTAGAGTTTAAGGTATTTGAGTTTCCTGTCTGTTGTTGGTACTCTTTAAAGCAAAAGACCAAAGTTGCTTGCCGCAGATACACGCAGATATATCAGCGTTCATCTGCGGCAAGCAAAGGTTTTTCAAGCCAGACAAGCAGCCAGATCTGCATCCGGGGTGGTGATGGATTGTAGGTGATACTTATCCGACAGCAGCTTAAACACATTGGGTGAAATAAACGCTGGCAGGGTTGGCCCTAAGCGAATATCTTGAATCCCCAAATAGAGCAGGGTGAGCAAGACGGCAACTGCTTTCTGTTCGTACCAAGACAGAATCATTGACAGGGGTAACTGATTCACATCTACTTCAAATGCTTTGGCTAGGGCGATCGCAATCTGAATCGCTGAATAGGCATCGTTGCACTGCCCGAGATCCAGTAAGCGAGGAATCCCGCCAATGTTACCCAAATCTTTGTCAAAAAACCGAAACTTACCGCAGGCGAGGGTGAGGACAACACAATCGTTGGGGACTTTTTCCACCAGTTCGGTGTAGTAGTTGCGATCGGGTTTGGCACCATCACAGCCGCCAACTAGGAAAAAGTGGCGAATTTGACCTGCTTTCACGGCAGCTATCACCTGCTCGGCAACCCCCAAAACTGCATTCCGTGCAAAGCCAGTTGTCACCTGACGGGGGGCTTCATCTTCGGTAAATCCTGGCAGTTCCAAAGCTTTGCGAATCACGGGTGTAAAGTCAGGTATGCCATCCGCTCCAGCCGGAATATAGTTCAATCCTGGATAGCCAACAGGACCGACGCTAAACAGCTTACCTTGATAATTTTCGTGGGGCGGCATCAAGCAGTTTGTAGTGATGACGATCGCACCAGGAAATTTGGCGAAGTCTCGCGTCTGGTTTTGCCACGCCGTACCATAATGTCCGTAGAGATGGGGGTAGGTTTGTTTAAGACGCGGATATCCATGCGCGGGTAGCAATTCTCCATGAGTGTAGACGGTAATGCCCTGATCCACCGTTTGTTTCAGCACTGCCTCTATTTGGGGAATATCATGTCCGGAGACGAGAATTGCTTTGCCAGCTTTAGCATTGAGGGGAACAGGGGTGGGCACGGGATGGCCGTAGTTGCTGGTGTGTCCGGCATCTAGCAGTTCCATTGTTCGCAGATTAATTTCCCCCACTTTGAGTGCTAGGTGTACCCAATCCTCCAGGTTCAGGTCTTGGCGCTCTAGTGCCGCCAGGGCTTCGTAGATGAATTGATAAACCCGCGAGTCTTCCTGCCCCATTTCTTGAGCATGAAAAGCATAGGAGGCAACACCTTTGATGCCGTAAAGGACTGTCAGTTTGAGGGAAAAAATATCGATATTCGTTCCCGATTGGCTGTTGAATTGAAATGCCAGGTCTTGACCTTGTGCTGCCAAGCTATCATTAAAATCAGGTTCAGCGCTAGATAAAGCTGACCAGTTCTGGGATAAACCTGTCGCTTGTTGGATTTGAGCTTTTAGCCATTCCCGGTGGGCTAGCGCTCTGTGCAAATAATCGGTAAACCGCTCTCTATCGAAGTTGACATTCGTCATGGTGGCAAAGATAGCTTCAGTGGTGAACGCATCCACCTCATGAGTAGAGATGCCTAGTTCACTAGCACGTAGCGCTACAGGGGCAAGTCCTCGCAAATAGTAGATTAATAAATCTTGAACGGCATTCACCTCCGGACTTTTGCCACAAGCGCCCCACTGGTGGCATCCCTGTCCGCTAGCTGTCTGTTCGCATTGTTCGCAAAACATCGTTGAGGTCTCCTGAGAAGTATCTTTATAGAGCAGTTATTCTGGATCTAAGTAAGGATATCCAAGATCTGAACAGATGTTAATGCCTGCCAGTTCCGAATTCGTTGCCCTGTGCCGCTCACAGGTGGCACTATTAACCCAAGGGTTGGGAGCCGCCTTGTGTGCTGTGTACTTGACGGAAGAATTGGTAGAGGGAGCAGAGGCAAAGCTAATTCCGGTCATATTATATCCTGAAACAGCAGTTATGTGGGAAGCAAATCAGGCTTTAGTGGTGTTACCTGAGCTGACTGCTGCCTCTAGCACCCCTGCCCAGTTACCATCAGAGGTAGATCGAGAGGCTCAAAATACGTCTGTAGACGTCCCGCAGCACGACCCTAGGGATTCCTCCCTCTGGCAGCAGAGCCAAATCTTTTTGCCCCTGATGCATGAAGATGTGATGATGGGATTGTTGGTGACTGGCCGTGAAGACCGACCCTGGAATGAGCAAGAACGGCTTCAAATTGAACAAATTGCCCATACCCTGACTTTTGCCTGTATTCTCGATCGGCGTCGTGCCTGGTACGAGCAGCGCCTCACTCAGGTAAGGCGTCGTCAGGCGCAACAGCACAACATCCTGCACGATCTTCTGCACCAGTTTCGCAATCCTCTAACAGCTTTACGGACATTTGGCAAGCTGCTAAAGCGGCGTTTGCTAGCAGGTGATGCTAACTTTGAAGTTGCCTCCAGCATTGTGCGCGAAACCGATCGCTTGCAGGAATTACTACAACAGTTCGATGCGGGGGTTGAGTGGAATGAATCAGACTTAGCACCGATTTCCCTAACTGCCACTTTGTTAGAGGAAGAGGCAGCTCACGACACCTTCGCTAGACAACAAACTACCTTGCCGCTAATGTTGCCCGCCGCTAGTGGCACACGTCTTGCACTGACGCTCGAATCTTGCTCAGTGGCTTCTGTGTTAGAACCGCTTTTGATTTCTGCCAGAGCTCTAGCCCAAGAACGAAATTTAAATTTAACTGCCAACATCCCTCCTGATTTGCCGCCAGTACAAGCCAACCCCAAGGCATTACGCGAGGTGTTGAGCAATCTGCTCGACAATGCTGTGAAATATACACCTACCGGTGGACAGATTGACATCGAGGTAGGCTTTGAGCGTCATTCCCCTCGGACTATCTACCAGGGAATTGCCATTAGTGATACTGGTGTTGGCATTCCGGCACCAGATTTAGAGCATATTTTTGAGCGGCATTATCGTGGTGTCCAGGCGCTTTCAGATATTCCTGGTACAGGGTTGGGGCTGGCGATCGCTAAAGAAATTGTAGAAACAATGCAAGGAGAAATTGAAGTATTTAGCCCAGCATCAAAACCCTGGGCTACTGATGGCACCTCTATCGGTTCTACTACCAACGCTCTAGGAATAGGAACCACCTTTATTGTCTGGTTGCCAACACAAAACTCCTGACTCCTGACTTGCAAACGCAGATGAACGCAGATGAACGCAGATGAACACTGATTCCTCCTGACTCCCTACTCAGACCGCCTGACTCCTGCTATAGCGGATATGTTTGAAATTCCACAGGATTTACCGTTTTTAACAAAGATTTGCTGGCAAATAGCTGATATTAAGCGTCTGACTCCCTTTGAGATGCTTTGCTTATACGAATCCGGCTGGCACTATCAAGGCGTGTTAGGGGAGCTAACTCCAGAAGAACTACAGTTTATTTTCCAGTTGAGCGAAAGCTACGGCTCGTGGTTATCAGCAATGTTTTCTAGAGAACAACACCAAAAAATACTCTTAGTTCTTAACACGCTAAGGGCTGATAAATTAGCTGATTATGGCACTTATTTTGGCGGCGGCACTTTGGTAAGCTTGAGATATGGCGAACATAGATTGAGTCAAGACATCGATTTCATGTGTTCTTTTGACGAAAGATACACCAATCTGCGCCGCGAAGTCCGCCGCAATGGATATTCAGCTATATTTAAAAGCCAAGATAGTATAACACTGCCAAGAGAAATTCAAGCTGACCAATACGGGATTAGGTTTCCAGTTGCGATCGGTGGAACAACTATCAAGTTTGAAATTATTGCCGAAGGACTGATTAAGTTTGGAGCGCCAGATTATCCTAGTTGGTCGCCAGTTGCCTGTCTGAATGTTACTGACAGCATTACTGAAAAACTTTTAGCTAATACAGATCGCTGGCCCGATCGCAGTAAAAAATCTAGAGATTTAATCGACCTAGCGATTATGCGAGTAGCTGCACCCTTTCCGACTGAAGCAATTACTACGGCAGAAAATGTATATCCTGCGATCGAACATCTGAAAAAAGCGATCGAACATTTTCAAGCGTCACCCGAAAATCGAGAAGAGTGCTACGCTCAGTTGGCGGTGAAAGACCCAGCAACCATTATAGACGGACTTGACCTCCTAGCATCTGACTTCGACATGCAAAAGACCTCCAGAACTGCGATCGAATCTAGCGGGAAGGGGTCAAACAACCGACGACTGTAAAATTCACTTCCGTCGATAAGCCATAAAATTAGCCCAGCGTTATTGCACTGGGCTAATGGTAGCTCCCCTGATACATCGATCGTCTACAATTGTCGTTGGGTTGCCGCTATTATTCAGGGAAAATAATTTTTATTGTTCATACTTCATAGTTTTTCCTCCCACCTCCCTATATTCGTACTATTTAACCCGAACTTATTGGGCACCTATCACTAAGTCTTGGTTTAACTTCAGATTCAGGTCTGTATTCGGATCAATGGAAATCAGAGTAACTGAGTTTTTACCACGGAAGAGTCCGAGGAGGGTACCAAGTCCAGCGCCGCCCAAGACTTCTCCTATTTTAACTGTCCGATCGCCAGTGACACCCGAAACCGCTGCCGCTGCCCCAGCACCTAATGCCGCATCCTCAATCACCTTACCGGGGTTGATACCCTTGCTAATCGTTTCAGTTTTGGTAATCTTGTCAGAAGTAGCATCCAGAGTTATTTGTTGACCATTTGGCAGAATCAGGCTTTGTCCGACAAACTCAGAGCCTCCTGTGGCTGGTTCCACATTACCGCTTACCTGAGAGCCAGCGGGGATTAGCACCTTACCATCAGCGGTGGTAATATTTGCTGCCACCGTTAACGTCACTGGTACCTTTTCATCCGGAGTTACCAGAATTTTTGCCTTGTCGTACTTAACTGGAATGGTGGTTCCAGATGGAATTTTGAAATTACTGCTGACTGGGGTAGGCGTAGTAGTAGGTGTCAGGGCAACAACATATTGCGAGTTAATAGCTTGAGCTTGCCCTTTACTTACCAACGCTTGATAGATGAAAGCAGCAACTTCTGCACGAGTAGCATTAGTATCAGGTTTGAGCAAATGTTTATCAGGGTAATTCACCACCATTTGCTTTTCGGTGGCAGCGGCAATGCTATTGCGAGCGTAGCCACTAATGTTTGAATTATCGTTATAGTATCCCAGGTCGTCTGAAGTTGAATTGCTCGCAGTATAATTCAGTCCATTTGCCAGGGAAACTAATACTTGTTCGCGGGGAATATTCTGTTCGGGGTTGAAAGTATTACCTGGATAACCTGTTAAAAAACCCATTTCGTAAGCTTGCTGAATTGCTGCTGTTCCCCAGAAGTTTGATGGTAGATCGACAAAACTGATAGCATCGCGGACTTTAGCTTGAGAAAAGGCTTTATTCAGCATAGCCGCAAACTCTGTCCGCGTTACTGGAGCGTCAGGTCGGAAAGAGCCATCTTCATATCCCTTGATAACGCCTTGTGCTGACAGAGCATCAATAAAAGGCTTAGCCCAGTAATTTGATGATACGTCAGAAAAACCAACTGCTTGGGCAAAAGCCGGGGTTGGTGCCAGGATGGGAGCAAACATTGGTGTAACTGTACTTGTTGTTAATCCCAGGGCTAATAATAAAACTGTTCCAGATTTCCAGCGGTTCAACTTAGACATTGAGGACGTTCTCCTAAATTTCTGTTCCTTTAATTAGTTAGACCTGAGGTTGTCTAAAATGTTCCTAGTTCGATCGGGATAACTTTAAACTTTAGCACTGTCAATACATATAGCGGCTCGTAGGGGCAATCCCCCCGTGGTTGCCCCTAATATATGCCCGTGTGCGTAAGTCCTGTCCTAAAAAAAGGCTCGTAGTGAGGACTTTAGTCCTCACTACACCATCGATCGCGATACATCCACCCAGTGATTTAAATCTTTGGCAAGACTCTGAATCGGACTGAAAATATCCCAAAAAAAAAGTTGGGTTTCGTTCCTCAACCCAACCTACAATGCTACAATGCTTATTCTCAAAGGGGTTCCAACTATCAGACTTTTTCACTCTAAAGTTTTTGCTCTATCCACTTACGGTAGAGTTTTTGAATCGCGCCCAGAACAGCGCTAGGGCTGCTTTTATGGGAAGCACTGGCAGGATCGAGAAGCTGTAATCGATTCAGGAGATTAGCTTCTTCTGTTTCCACAATACCATCGCTGTAAATTAAGCCACTGATAGCTTCGAGTAGCTGCTGGTAATTTTCTTGACTGGGGTTCGCACCTAAATACTCTTGCACCCAGTTGTAGCACTCTTCTGGCTGTACGGCGACAAGTTCATACAGCAACGGTTTAATCTCTGCATCTTCAGCAATATCGTGTTCCTTAGCTACTTTCTGGAGATATTGCCGTTCCTCTGGCTGAACCTTGCCGTCAATCCAGGCGGCACCAATCAGAATCTTCAACAGTAGTTTAACGCTAGATTTGTCCACCATATTTATTTTTTAGTGTTTAGTTTTCAGTCGTAAGTTTAACAACTAACAACTGCTTTGGTTCAACCGCACCATAAAAAAACCATCCATCTGATGGCGATGGGGCCAAACTTTGATCCACCCGGCTTCTGTCACGAAGGCTGCAACGGGTGAATCGGGGTTGGGTCGATCGATCTGCCAGTTGGGGTGACGCTCCAGAAATGGTATAATAACGTCTTCATTCTCCATCTGATTCAGGGTGCAGGTGGCATAAACTAGAATGCCTCCAGGTTTCACCCAGGTAGCTACCTGATCTAAGAGTTGCCCTTGTAGAGTAGAAAGTTCCCGAACAGTTGCCGGAGTCTGCCGCCAGCGGGCATCGGCACGTCGATGGAGAGTACCCAGCCCGGAACATGGGGCATCTAGTAAGACGCGCGAGGCAGATTGGTTAAACTGGGGCGAGTCGCGGCTATCGCCGATGTATATTTTTATAGATTGTAGGTTTAGTCGCTGGATGTTTTCCTGGAGTTTTTTCAGGCGGGAAGCCGCGCGATCGCACGCCCACACCGTACCCTTGTCTGCCATCAGTTCGGCGATTTGGGTGGTTTTTCCTCCTGGTGCGGCACAAGCATCAATTACTACCTCCCCAGGAAGGGGTTCAAGCAATATTGCGCACAACTGGGCGCTACTGTCTTGCACCGTCCACCAAGCTTGTTTAAAACCAGGCAGTTTTTGAATTGCACCGATAGTGCCACTCAATCTTAGAGCTTGGGGTAGATAAGGCACTCGACTGACAGCAACACCAGCAGCCTGCATTGCTGCCTCAACTTCCTCTACCTTAGCCCGTAAAGGATTTACCCGCAGATCGATGGTTGGCGATCGATTCATCCATATACATAGCTCTTCGGTTTCTGCTAAACCTAGCTGTTCTAACCAAACTTGTATTATCCAGTTGGGAAAGCTATGGTTAACTCCTAGACGCTCTACTGTGTCGGCTGGTAGTTGCAATGGTTCGCCAATTTCATCCTTTAGACGGATGTATTGCCGCAATATACCATTAACTACTCCCCTGAGTCCTGAAAACCCATTTTCTTTAGTTAATTCGACAGTAGTATTGACGGCAGCAGAGTCGGGAATGTGGTCTAGATAGCGTAGTTGGTATAAGCCTAGGTGTAGAATAGTTCGCAGATCGGGGGGTTGCTTATCGGCTCGTTTCTTGCCAAGCTGGTCGATGAGGGCGTCGAGCGTGAGAAGTCTTCTCACACTGCCATAAACTAATTCTGTTACCAAACTTTTGTCTGCACTGGTTATATCAGCATTCCGCAGCACCTTATCGAGGGCAACATCAGAAAACGCCCCCCGATGTACGTCGCGGAGAGCCAGAAATGCTAGTTGACGGGGATTTGACAACTTTACCTAAACAATTAATTTAAATGACCTCAGTTAATTCTACCAAGCACAAAAAAGCCAAAGCCCTCAAACCAGGCAGTCGTCGCCCAGCTAAGGAACTCTGTAGCGAGTGCGGCTTATGCGATACATATTATGTGCATTATGTCAAGGAAGCCTGTGCCTTTCTCAATCAGCAGATTGCCGAACTCGAAGCACAAACTCACGGAGTTAGCCGCAATCTGGATAATCCGGATGATTGGTACTTTGGCGTTAACCAGAACATGATGGCAGCTCGGAAAACTCAAGCCATAGAGGGGGCGCAGTGGACGGGGATTGTCAGTACCATTGCGATCGAAATGCTGAATCGCGGCATTGTCGAGGGAGTCGTCTGCGTCCAGAATACCAAAGAAGACCGTTTTCAACCCATGCCGATAATTGCCCGCACACCAGAAGAAGTTCTGGCGGCACGGGTAAATAAGCCAACCTTGTCGCCTAACCTCTCAGTATTGGAACAAGTCGAGCAATCTGGGATGAAGCGGTTGCTGGTGATTGGCGTAGGTTGCCAAATCCAGGCACTACGAGCCGTGGAAAAACAGTTAGGCTTAGAAAAACTGTACGTTTTGGGTACGCCTTGTGTAGATAACGTTACTCGTGCTGGGTTGCAGAAATTCCTCGATACCACCAGCCGTTCCCCAGAAACGGTAGTGCATTACGAATTTATGCAAGACTTCCGGGTTCATTTCAAACACGTTGATGGCTCTCATGAAACAGTACCCTTTTTTGGACTAAACACCAAAGAACTCAAAGACGTATTTGCCCCTTCCTGCATGAGTTGCTTTGACTATGTAAACTCACTAGCCGACTTGGTAGTGGGATACATGGGCGCACCCTTTGGTTGGCAGTGGATTGTGGTACGCAATAACACAGGGCAGGAAATGTTAGATTTGGTGCAAGAACAACTGGAAACTCAGCCAGTGATGTCTCAGGGCGACAGGCGCAAAGCTGTGCAACAAAGCATCCCAGCCTACGATAAAGGAGTCACCCTGCCCATGTGGGCGGCAAAGCTGATGGGTGTTGTGATTGAAAAAATTGGTCCCAAAGGTTTAGAGTATGCCCGCTTTTCCATTGATTCCCACTTTACCCGCAATTACTTATATGTAAAGCGGCATCACCCAGAGAAGCTAGAGGCTCATGTGCCAGAGTACGCTAAGCGGATTGTTAAGCAGTATCAGTTACCGAAATCGTAATTACTGGTTCAGGACTTACGCACTGCCTCTATATATATAGCGGGTTCGTAGGGGCAAACCCCCTGTGGTTGCCCCCTATATATGCCAGTGTGCGTAAGTCCTGTGGTTTTAACCGTTAAAGGTTTGTAGTGAGGACTGCAAGTTTCACAACTTGCTTGCGCTGCTCTTGTAGGTTGGGTTGAGGGAACGAAACCCAACAAACCAACTCTTAGGTAACCCCATCAAGATATTTTGGAAGGATGACCTATGACTCAAGCCCAAGCCGAACCCAAACTATACAGTTTTGATGAATTTATAAGCTGGTATCCCGAAAACTCAGAAGTCCGCTACGAACTGCATGATGGAGTAATTATCGAAATGCCCAAACCGACGGGAAAACACTCGAATTTAACAGGTTCCCTGATCGAGCAGCTATTGATAATTATCAGACAAATGGGCAAAGGCGGTATTTGGACTATTCCCAGAGAATCGATTGTTAAACCTAAATATGGACAATCAGGTTATGAGCCGGATATCATCGTTTTGAACCAAGAAGTTCTTGAGGCAGAACCCCGATGGGAAAGTGAATCTATTATTCAAAATTCCGATTCAGTCAAATTAATTATCGAAGTTGTTTCGACAAATTGGCGTGATGATTACTACAATAAACTGCGAGATTATGAAGAAATGGGCATCGAAGAATATTGGATAGTCGATTATGCAGCATTAGGAGCGCGAAAGTTCATCGGTAATCCTAAGCAAACCACACTTTTTGTTTGTATTTTAGAGGATGGAGAATATCAGATGAATTCATTTACCGAAAACACTCAAATTATCTCCCCAATTTTTCCCCAGTTCAACCTATCCGCACAGCAAATTTTCGCTCTTGCCCTTTAGGAATTTACCAACTTGTAGGTTGGTTGAGGAACGAAACCCAACATTTTTCTCGTTCCCAGGCAGAGCCTGGGAACGAGAAAAACGAGAAATAATCTTAGAGCGGGAAGGGAGTAAGCATATATAGGGGCAACCACAGGGGGATTGCCCCTACAAACCCGCTATATATAGTTGCTATCACCAAAGCAACCCTTACGGTTTAGTTATTGTAGGTTGGGTTGAGCGATAGCGAAACCCAACATTACCATCGCAAGAGAGTTGGGTTTTCTTCGACTAATATGTTGGGTTTCGTACCTCAACCCAACCTACAACGCTAGCAGTGCGTCAGTCCTGTTTAAAATAGTGCTAGACTAATATAAGTAAAGCACTAAGCAAAACAATGTCAAATCAACAAGTCAACTTCAGGATCGATCGCGACCTCCTCGACGCCATAAAAACAGAGGCACAGAAAAGCGGAGTGGGATACTCTCGGTGGATTATGGATGCTGCCAGGATGAGACTGCAAGGCACTCTACTAGAAACTATCCAGCACTACCCTCCACTTCGGATCGCTTCCGCTACAATACCACAACCATCGCTAGACGCTATACAAGAGCTAGTGCAGCAACAAGTAGAGCAAGTAACGAAAGAATGGCAGAATTATATAGTAGAACAGGTAGACAGTGCTATACTGGATTGTGCTATCCAAGTAAAGGAAGTAAAGGCTGATGTCGCCACTCTAGAGGAACGGTTGGAGAGCAGAACCACTGCCACCAACGCTAATTTGAGCAACGTGCTTGATGGAATACAACGCCTTAATGCTTGGATTGGTAAAGCAGGGAGTCTATTACAGAGGATGCAGCAACAGATTGCTAGCAGTCAGGAAGCCAATGCTAGTCTGCGATCGCAATTTCTTGCTATACAAAATCGCCTTACACCATTAGAAGGTGCGCCCCCAGGGAAAGAAGCAGTGGACGTTACTTGCCTAGATGTCGCCCAGATGTCAATAGATTCTGATAGACGTTAACATAAGTTAATATAAGAGTTATGGAAGGGGTAAAACACATCCAATACCTCAGGAGGAGATAAGTAGTGAAAAAGCGGTGGAGAAACGCAGGGCTATATGCACTGCTAGCTATTGTTGTCATCGCCTTAGGAACAACATTTTTAGAAAAACAACCCCAAAGTCAAAAGGCATGGAAGTATAGCCAGTTTATCCAGGCAGTAGAAAATGGTAAGATCGAGAAAGTCAACATCAGTGCCGATCGCACCAGAGCCTTCGTCCAAGCCCCAGACGGCACTAAGATTGTGGTTAATTTACCCAATGACCCAGAACTGATCGGCATTCTGAGTACTAAAGGTGTAGATATTTCCGTTTTACCCCAGAGTGAGGAAGGTTTCTGGTACCGAGCCTTGAGCAGCCTGTTTTTCCCACTTCTACTGTTGGGGGGATTGTTCTTTTTGCTGCGACGCGCCCAAAATGGTCCTGGCTCTCAAGCCATGAACTTTGGGAAATCCAAAGCTAGAGTGCAAATGGAACCCCAAACTCAGGTAACTTTTGGTGATGTCGCTGGAATTGACCAAGCTAAGCTGGAACTCAACGAAGTAGTTGACTTTCTCAAAAACGCAGACCGCTTCACCGCTGTTGGTGCCAAAATTCCTAAAGGTGTCCTCTTAGTTGGACCTCCGGGAACTGGTAAAACGCTGCTAGCTCGTGCTGTTGCTGGAGAGGCAGGTGTGCCTTTCTTCTCCATCTCTGGCTCTGAGTTTGTGGAAATGTTCGTCGGCGTCGGTGCTTCTCGCGTGCGTGACTTGTTTGAACAAGCTAAGGCTCATGCCCCCTGCATCGTCTTTATTGATGAAATCGACGCCGTGGGACGTCAACGTGGTGCTGGTTTAGGCGGTGGCAACGATGAGCGGGAGCAAACCCTTAACCAGTTGTTAACAGAGATGGACGGTTTTGAAGGCAACACAGGGATCATTATTATTGCCGCTACCAACCGCCCAGACGTATTAGACTCCGCATTATTACGTCCAGGTCGTTTTGACCGACAAGTGGTAGTAGATCGTCCTGACTATAACGGACGGTTGGAAATTCTCAAGGTTCACGCCCGTGGCAAAACCCTGGGTAAGGATGTGGATTTAGAAAGAATTGCCCGTCGTACCCCTGGCTTTACTGGTGCGGATCTATCTAACCTACTCAACGAAGCAGCAATTTTGGCGGCGAGGCGGAATTTTACCGAAATTTCGATGGATGAAGTTAATGATGCGATCGATCGCATCCTAGCAGGTCCAGAGAAGAAAGACCGGGTGATGAGCGAAAAACGCAAAGCATTAGTAGCTTATCACGAAGCTGGTCACGCCCTGATTGGTGCCTTGATGCCAGATTATGACCCAGTGCAGAAAATTAGTATCATCCCTCGCGGACGTGCTGGTGGGCTCACCTGGTTTACTCCTAGTGAAGAACGGATGGATTCTGGGCTCTACAGCCGATCTTACTTGCAAAATCAAATGGCAGTAGCTTTGGGCGGTCGGATTGCCGAGGAGATTATCTATGGTGAAGAAGAGGTGACAACTGGTGCCTCTAATGACTTGCAACAGGTGGCGAGGGTGGCTCGTCAAATGGTGATGCGCTTTGGCATGAGCGATCGCCTGGGCCCTGTAGCACTAGGTCGTCAGCAAGGTAATATGTTCCTGGGGCGCGATATCGCTGCCGAGCGTGATTTTTCAGAAGAAACCGCTGCCATCATTGACGACGAAGTTCGCGGTTTGGTAGAGCAAGCCTATAACCGCGCTAAAGAAGTGTTGGTCAATAACAAGCACGTCCTGGATCAACTGGCCCAGATGTTGATTGAAAAGGAAACGGTTGATGCTGAGGAACTGCAAGAGTTACTAGCTAATAATGAGGTAAGAATGGCGGCGATCGTTTAAGGGGTTGTTGCTAGGGGCAACCCACTTGGGATTGCCCCTACATATACCCATTCTGCGTAAGTTCTGTTTAGGACACAGATAATTATGAGAATTCACCGCTATGCTGAACGGGGAGACATTGCTGGGGTACAGCGAGAATTAACTCAGGGAGTCAATATTGAAGCCATCGATGTTTATACCGATTCATTTGCACCGAAAACCCCATTGCAATGCGCGATCGCAAGCCCAATAGCAGGTGTAGACTATTGATTAAGTCGCATTTTCTCTCATATTGCTAATAAGGTTGACAAAAACCACGTTATGCAGTAAGATTATAGTGCAAATCTTGAGCGGAAATCTTGAAGTTCTAAGCCAAAGC